>NZ_BLZR01000001.1:4737631-5053474 GCF_014193895.1 Clostridium fungisolvens
GGAAAGGTTTCTTTTTTATCAAGAGCTTCTTTATTTTCTCCGTATATCATATCGAGCTTCCACTTTAATGCTAGCCTATCCCTATACTGTATCATTTCAGGTATTTTATAATGTGTATCTACATGCACAAGAGGAATTGGAACATGTCCAAAGAAAGCCTTTCTTGCAAGCCAAAGAAGTACTGTACTGTCTTTACCTATGGACCAAAGCATCCCTAAGTTTTTAAACTCACTGTATGCCTCTCTTAATATATGAATACTTTTATTTTCTAACTTATCTAAATGATTCAATGTAATAACCCCCTAGTCTACTTG
Organism: Clostridium fungisolvens; assembly: GCF_014193895.1. Classification (NCBI taxonomy): domain Bacteria; kingdom Bacillati; phylum Bacillota; class Clostridia; order Eubacteriales; family Clostridiaceae; genus Clostridium; species Clostridium fungisolvens. The sequence continues at coordinate 4,737,946 of NZ_BLZR01000001.1, forward strand.
TTAAACTTAATACAAAATTTATTAAACTTATTAGCTTTATGTTAGTATTTATTGGATTCTTTTGTGTTTATCCTTACAATATGCTTATTGTCTTCAGTATCTGTGATCTCCCATTGCCAGTACTGCCCATCTCTTTTCACCTGCATTGCTCCTCCAGCTCCTCCAATATCATTTCCTAAGAAATATGTGATTGCAGAACTGCCACATTCTTTTAAGCAAGCTGTACATCCCCAACAGGCATCTTCATATTTTATATAAGCTTTTTTGTCTTCATCTTTATAGATTAAGCTTCCAGGACAAACCTTTATACATTTTCCACATCTTATGCATTTTTCTTTATCAATTCTTATGCTCATATGATTCATCCCTTCCAACTAAATCTCTAAATATAATATCTACTGTGCCGTTTTTATAAATGGAATTTACATACTTCATCCAATGCTTATCATCTCTATTTGGATAATTCTCATTTTCCTGATAACATCTCCATCTAGTTTCTTTTCTTGCTCTTAGATGCTCAATAAGAACTTTAGAAACATATAACCTATCTATTATTTCAAAGATAAACATTAACTGATGTAAGTCTTCAGCTTTAAGTGTGTATGCTAAATTCATTAATTCTTTTATCTTCTCTGCTGCAATGTTTAGTTCATTTTCATTATATATATAGGATTTTGATATACCTCCAGCATACTCATCCATAACAGCTTGCATCATTTCTTCAACTTGTTTTATTTGGTACTTAGAATGTTCATTTTCAAAGAAGCCCTTTATAAAAGCTGTCTTCTCTTCTATAGCTTCACTATCTAATTTATTGGTTGGTCTACCCTCTATATTTTTAATTATAGATTCAGCTGCTATCTCTGCTTCAGCAAAACATCCTGTAACGTATTTCTTTGGACTTCCACCTGCTACATCACCTATAGCATATAGACCTTTCATTGTCGTCTTTCTATCCTTATCTATCCAATAACCGCCTGCAGTATGTCCACCAACTATATAAGGTTCAGTTCCTTCAATCTCTACATTTTCTTTAGATGGACCTGTAGACCTCTCAAGCCATCTTAAGGTTTGAGCTGGCGCCATATTTAAATAAGCCTTAAATAAATCTTTGTCTAATTCTTCCGAGATACCCTCAGTCTTTAAATAGCATGGTCCATTTCCAATCTTATTTTCCATAACAGTTGCATACAGCCTTATATGAGTATTAGGTTTTCCGTACTTTGATACATAACTTTCTCCTAAGGAGTTAATCTGTTCAGCCTTTACCCCTTGTGCTATTGTTCCAGTAGGTGCTATAGTGTCTTTGCATCTTAAAGCTATAAATCTCATTTCAAAAGAAGTCATTTCTGCTCCGGCTTTTATTCCCATCGCATAACCTGAACCAGTATTAAAAGGACTGTACCACATCTTATGGCTCGAGAAACCTGGATTATTAGGCTTATATATTCCAGCGGCACCTCCTGTGGCACATATTACAAACTTTGAATAGATAACATATATAACATCTTCATCTAATGAGAACCCAATAGCCCCAACTACTTCATTCTCTTTAATAAGGTAGTCAACTATATTCACTCTATTTAAAACAGTTATATTAGTTCTTTTATTTACTTCATCAGCTAAAAGAGGTTTAATATTTTCACCATTTATTTTTACGCTTCTCTTACCTCTTTGAATATAGTTACCAGCTTCATCTTTTAATATAGGAAGTCCCATATCTTCAATCTTCTTAGTTACACCATTCAATCTCTTGGCAATACTATAAACTAAGTCTTCTCTTATTACATTTTCTGAATCTCTTTTTACATACTCAACAAAGGATTCAGCAGTCTCACCTTTTCCTATATATGCATTAAGTGCATTAACTCCTGCGGCAAGACATCCGCTTCTCTTTATATTAGCTTTATCAGTAATTATAACTTTTAAATCAGACTTTTCAGTAATGGTTAGAGCACTGAAACATCCTGCAGTTCCCCCTCCGATTACTAATACATCTGTTTCTAATATTTCCTTTCTAAAATCCAATTTATAGCCTCCCTTATTGCCTAAATTTCAGTTTTAAGTCCCCACTTTTGTCTTATGTTTGCCTCAATTCTGCCAAAAACTATTTTATCTAGTAGAAGCCCTAACCCAATTATTACTACCATAACAGCTACTACTTGACTTATATCTCCTACATCTCTTCCTACCATTAACACATAACCTAAGCCTTTTGAAGAAGAAATCATTTCTCCGGCCATTAGAGCTCTCCAAGCAAAGGACCATCCTTGTTTCATTCCAGCAACAATCCCCGGAAGAGCTGCAGGTATAATAACATTAATATATAACTTAAGACCTTTAGCTCCCATAGTCTTTGCAGCTTTTATATAAAGTGGATATACATTATTTATAGCACCTTCAGTAGCTATAGATATTGAAAATATTGAACCCATGGCTATAACAAATATGATGGATTGCTCGCTTATTCCATACCAAAGTATGGCAAAAGGCACCCAACAAATACTTGGTAAAGTCTGCAACCCAAGAATTAAAGCTTTAATATTATCCCCGATATACCTAAAACGGACTATAAAAAGACCTAAGGATAAACCTATAACTACTGATACTAAATAACCTAACAAAAGTCTCCCCATACTTGCCCCAATTGCTATAAATAAAGTATTGTCCTTAACTAGGTTAAATAAGCTTTTAAAAACCTCGAAAGGTGATGGAAAAGTATATGGTTTCCATATAGCAAAAACATCAACTCCAAGCTTATATACCAGTTCCCATATCGCTAGCAGAAGAATATAAAACATTACCTTTTTCAATACTCCAATCATTGTCGTATTCAGCTCTTGCAATCCTCTCAACCTCCTCTCTAAGTTCCTCCATAACCTGTGCTGCTATATATGTTAAATTTACATCTTCAACTTTTCTTGGTCTTGCGAGATCTATATTAAACTCTCTTTTAACTTTTCCTGGATTTGCAGACATAACGAGTACTCTATTACCTAAAAGCACTGCTTCTTCAACACTATGAGTTATAAAAATTATTGTTTTTTTAGTCTCAAGCCAGACCTTTTGAAGTTCTGTCTGAAGTATATTCTTAGTCTGACTATCTAAAGCGGCAAAAGGCTCATCCATAAGTAAAACTTCTGAGTCTAAGGTCAATGCTCTCACAAGAGCTACCCTCTGCCTCATACCTCCTGAAAGCTCATGAACATATGAATTCTGGAACTTAGTTAGATGAACCATTTTGAGGTAATGAAGAGCTCTCTCTCGTCTCTCCTTTTTTGGAACTCCAGCTATCTTCATTCCAAATTCAACATTATCTATTACCTTTAACCATGGAAATAGTGCTGACTCTTGGAACATAACGGCCCTATCTACCCCAACGCCTTTTATCTCATTTCCATTTAAGCTTATCTTTCCTTCAGTAGGACTCTCTAGCCCTGCAATTATATTTAGCAAAGTAGATTTTCCACAACCTGATGGCCCCAATATGCATACAAACTCACCTTTCTTACAAGTGAGGTTAATATTATCTAACGTGTAGGTTTCTTTATGCTTAGATATAAATTTCTTATTTACTCCTTCAATTACGAGACTCAACTACTTTTCCCCCTTCTTATTTTGTTTTAGCTTGCTGGCTTTCCTTAATAACTTTATTTAATGGATCTAAATCATATAAATTAGTTAAATCCGGTTCCTCTCTTATAAATCCAATTTCTTTTGATAAAGCCGCCATCTCTGTAATAGAATCCTGTATAGGGTAATTTGTTATCACTAATCTTTTAAATGCTGTGTCTAGAACATCTTTCTTTAGTGGCTTTTTAGTAAGCTTATCTAACTGTTTGTTTATATCATTCTTAGCTGCCTCTGGATTCGAACTTATATAATCCGTCATCTTCACGTGAGCTTTCAAAAAATTAGAGACCACCTCTGGATGTTCCTTCATAAAATCTTTTCTTACTACTACCACTGCAACCGAGTAATTACCACCTCTCCAAACATCTTTATAATCAAGAATGACTTTGGCTCCAGCTTCTTTTTCTAATCTAGCACCCCAAGGTTCTGGAACTAAAGCTGCATCTATCTTGTGCTGCGTTAAAAGAGTTTTAATTAGAGAGTTCTCTGCCTGTACTACATCAACTGTTCCACCAGCCGTTTTGTCTTTTAATCCATTTTCCTTTAATAGTGCTCTTAATGATAAATCTTGAGTATTACCGAATTGAGGAATTGCGACTTTTTTTCCTGAAAGGTCTTTTACACCTTTTATTGAGGAATCTTTTGCTGCAAGTAAAACTGCTCCTGCACTAGAAGCTCCAGCAATGATTTCAATGGATCCCTTAGAATTTATATATCCGTTTAATGCAGGCCCTGGTCCTATATATCCTATATCTATACTTCCTGCAAGAAGAGCTTGCAGTTCATCTGGACCAGCATTAAATTGTTTCCAGCTAACGCTATATTTATCACCTATAGCCTTCTGAAATTCTCCATTGTTCATTCCTACTAAAGCTTGAGCATGAGTTATATTAGAGAAAAAGCCAATTCTGACTTTAGAAGTGTCTTCGCTTTTTGATGAGCATCCGAAAAGCCCCAATACCATTACAGATGTCATTACAGAAGCAAGGATTTTTTTTATATTCATTTTTAGCCCCCCAAGTACTTTAGCTCGTTATTAGATATCTTCTTTCTTTTAGATAAGCAACTATTTGCTCTACACACTGATCTATAGAAGCTTTATGTGTATAAATTGTGATTTCAGGATTATTAGGTTTCTCATAAGGTGAATCAATTCCTGTAAAATCTTTTATAAGTCCAGTTCTTGCTTTTTTATATAACCCCTTTGGATCTCTATCCTCACAAACTTCTAAATCACAGTCCACAAAGACTTCTATAAACCTATCACCTAGTAATTCTCTTATACTATCCCTATCCTCTCTAAAAGGAGAAACAAAGGTAGCCAAGGTTATAATTCCTGCATCCACAAAGAGCTTGGATACTTCCTTTACTCTTCTTATGTTTTCAATTCTATCTTCTTTAGAAAACCCAAGTCCCGCATTTAATCCATGTCTTAGATTGTCCCCATCTAATAAATAGGTTAAATAAGAATCATTATGCAGCTTTACACTTAATGCGTTTGCAACTGTGGATTTACCAGAACCTGAGAACCCAGTAAACCATAATAATATCCCTTTTTGATTTAATAGCTGTTCCCTATCATCTCTGCTAATACTAGTATTGTGCCAAACTATATTAGCATTATTGTTAATATTCATAGCTAAGCCCCCCCAAATTATTTTTGTTATGAAATTAACATTTACGCTCAGATTAGCCGAGTAAGCCCCAAATAAGTACCGAAAGCAATAAATCATAGAACCTTCTGTAATTTATTAATCTTAATTACCAACTATTCCGATAAGTTTTGTTTTATTAAATTAAGTATATTAGAGGATTTAATTGAAATCAATATATTTTTTGATAATTAATAAACAATTTAACTATTTTTACTGTAAATCAGTTAAAAAATAGGCTATTTAGTTGAAATATCCTTATTTACAGTTAAAACTTGTATACTTTGGTAATCATGCTGCATATTTAAACATAACCTATCTTAATTACTTCGAAAGGAAAAAGTTTATTTTACATTATAACTAAAAGTGATAAAATTATATAATAGGAATTTAAAAGTATAATTTATAGAACAGGGGGCTTTTTAATGTCTAAAGAAGTAAATATCGATTGGAGTACATTGGGGTTTAATTATATCAAAACAGATTTCCGTTATGTTTCTAAGTGGAAAGACGGAAAATGGGATGATGGGGCACTTGTTGAGGATAATATGCTTTCAATAAGCGAAGCTTCAACAGCCTTACATTATGGGCAACAATGCTTTGAGGGATTAAAAGCATATAGAACTAAAGAAGGAAAAATTCAACTTTTCAGACCAGATCAAAATGCAAAAAGAATGGCTGCTAGCTGTAACAGATTATTAATGCCAGAAATATCTGAAGAAAAGTTTATAGATGCTTGTATTCAAGTCGTTAAGGCAAATGAACACTATGTTCCTCCTTATGGTACTGGGGCAACATTATATCTAAGACCTTTCGTAATAGGTGTTGGCAATAACATTGGGGTAAAACCTGCACCTGAATATATATTCTGTGTATTTTGTATACCTGTAGGGGCTTATTTCAAAGGTGGAATAACTCCTGTAAACTTTATAATTTCAGATTATGATAGAGCAGCACCTTACGGTACTGGGGCAGCTAAGGTTGGTGGAAACTATGCTGCAAGTCTACATCCTCATGAACTAGCAGCAAAGGGTGGCTATGCAGATTGTATTTATCTAGATCCAGCAACACACACAAAGATTGAGGAAGTTGGAGCTGCTAACTTCTTTGGTATAACAAAGGATAATAAATTTGTAACACCTGATTCACCATCCATACTTCCTAGCATAACTAAGTATTCCTTGCTTCATATAGCTAAAGAATACTTAGGCCTAGAAGCTGAAGAAAGAGATGTATTTATAGATAATATAGACGAATTCAAAGAAGCAGGGGCTTGTGGAACTGCGGCTGTAATAACACCAATAGGCGGAATATTCTATAAGGATGAACTTCATGTGTTCCATAGCGAAACAGAAGTAGGCCCAATTACAAAAGAACTTTATGATACACTTTCAGGAATTCAATTTGGCGACAAAGAAGCACCTGAAGGATGGGTTGTAGAAGTTAAATAAATCATTTTACTAAGGGAAAGGTTATTATAACTTTCCCTTTTTTCACAAACACTGCTGGTATAAATTTAATGAGAGGTTAATATATGGAAAAAATTAAAATTGATGATTTTACCAAATATACTTTTTTATCTGCAATAAAGCATTCACCTGATGGTAACTATGCTTGTTTTGTAGTACATCAATCAGATCTTGAGGATAACAAATATCTGTCAAACTTATGGGTTCTTGACTTAAAAAACAATTTTAAATACAGACTTACAGCCTTTGATTCTGAAAAGAGCTTTTTATGGCTTGATTCTGAGAATATAATCTTCCCTTCTCAAAGAGATTCTAAAGATAAAGAAAAACTTAATGGCGGAGAAGAATTTACTCAATATTATAAAATTAACATTCATGGAGGAGAAGCTGTTAAACTATTTACTATTCCTAAGTCTGTAAACTCCATAAAACAAATTAACAAGACACTGTACGTATTTACTTCAGACTATAATCCTAATAAAACTGATTTAAGTTATTTAAGTTCTGACGAAAAACAAGAAGAATTAATTAGAAGAAAAGAAGAAGAAGATTATGAAATACTTGAAGAAATACCCTTTTGGCTAAATGGTGGTGGCTTTACAAGAAATCAAAGAACAAGACTATATTTATTTGATGCCGAAACACAAAAAATTGAAACTATTACAGACCAAGATACAAATGTTGATTTCTTTGATTTAGACATAAGTAAAAGCAAAATTGTAATACTAAGTTACCGCTTTAAAGATAAAATGCCTCTTACAAATGAAATATCAATATATGACTTAAAAGAGAAAGCGCTCACTTTATTGCCTCAGCCATTACCGATGAGCAATAGATTTGCAAGCTTTATATCTGCTAAAAAACTTATAGTGGCAGCAACAGATATGTGCGGATACGGTATTAATGAAAACTCAAAGTTCTATGCCATTGACTTAGACACCTTTGAACAAAAATGTATTACACCTGACTTTGATAAAGCTTTAGATAACTCTGTAGGTTCAGACTGCAGATATGCTGGTTCAATAACAATGCAAATTGAAGGAGAACATTTATATTTTATAACAACTGAAAATGATAGTTCTTTATTAAACAAGGTAGATGTAAATGGAAATATAGAAACTTTAACTTATGGAAATGGAACTGTAGATGGCATAAGTATAAGTAAAAATAGTGTATTATTCATAGGAATGACTACTGATTCTCTTCAAGAAATTTATACTATAGCTAATAATGCTACTGAAAAATTAACTACCTTTAATGATTGGGTTAAATCAGAAAAGTTTATCTCTTCTCCAGAGACAGTAAGTATTGAAACTGATTCAGGTGTAATAATAGACGGCTGGGTTATTAAGCCTGTAGATTTTGATGAAACCAAAAAATATCCTGCAATATTAGATATACATGGCGGTCCTAAGACAGTATACGGAACAGTTTTCTTCCATGAAATGCAGTACTGGGCTAGTGAAGGCTATGCAGTATTTTTCTGTAACCCTAGAGGAAGCGATGGAAAAGGCAATGCATTTGCTGATATTAGAGGAAAGTACGGAACAATAGATTATGAAGATATCATAAAATTCACTGATGAGGTGTTAAAAAGATATCCTTTTATAGATTCGTCAAGAGTTGGTGTAACCGGAGGTTCTTATGGTGGATTTATGACCAACTGGATAATAGGTCACACTGATAGATTTAGTGCTGCTGCCTCTCAAAGAAGCATCTCAAATTGGACTTCTTTTTTTGGCACTACAGATATAGGTTATTTTTTTGGACCTGATCAAACTGCAGCAACACCATGGAGCAATTATGAAAAAGTATGGTTTCACTCCCCACTAAAATATGCAGATAAAGTAAAAACACCAACGCTATTCCTACATTCTAACGAAGATTATAGATGTTGGATTCCTGAAGCACTTCAAATGTTTACCTCATTAAAATACCACGGAGTAGAAACAAGACTTTGTATGTTTAAGGGAGAAAATCATGAATTGAGTAGAAGCGGCAAACCTAAACATAGGGTTAGAAGACTTGCAGAAATAACGCAATGGTTCGATAAATATCTAAAAAAGAACTAAAATCACTATTTTCACGATTATCTGACAAATCAATACACAAATTCCCTTTCCTATTTATATACTATACTATAGAATAATCTATCCAAACATCTAAATATATAAAGTACCTTTTATGTATTTAGATCATTATATTTTTAAGGAAGGGATTTTTGATATGTCAATTTATGACGATTTTAATAGATATGACTTTTGTCCAAATGATCCTGGTTATCCAGATGGTCATCATCATAAAGATCACTATACTCCTTGTCCTACTCTTAGCCGTATTCGTAGAGTAAATACTAGAACCTTAGGTGGGGGGATAATACCATTCGCATCAGATGCTTATACACCAATTATTCTTACTACCCTAGCAGGTGCTCTATTTAGTAACGCTACATTAGTAGCTTTCGGGACTTCCGTTTCCGGATTTCCTCTTTCAAATAACGGTACAACATTAACTATACCTGCTGTTACGGGTAATGATGCTTTTTCAATGCCTCGCTCAGGAGTAATTACTTCTATAGCTGCGAATTTTACAGTTACAACTGCAGTAACTCTTACAACCCCAGTAACCATTGTAGCTCAATTATTTAGAGCAAATTCTTCCACATTTACAGCTATTCCAGGAGCTTCAGTTAACTTAGGTCTGTTACAAGGTTCTTTATCAGTTGGAGATTCAGTCAGCGGAATAGCTAACTTTGCTGCACCAGTGGATGCTGGTACACGTGTTATGATGGTATTTTATGCAACAAATCCTACTGGAGTTGCAAGTACTATTAGGGGATATGCTAATGCAGGTACTGAAATAAAATAAATCAATTTATCACAATGATATAATGACTCGTTCATTGGAATCGTATCCCCAAAAATATAATTTTCTATGAAAACTTATATTAAGACAGACTTAACTTGTTTAAATGTTACCTTTTAATTAATAAGGAGACTCTGAATAACCAGAGCCTCCTTCTGTATTGATGTTATAGAACTTCAATAACATTGTACCTATCTTCTTCTAGCAAAATCTACAAATCTAAATCTATCTGGCCTATGTCTAGATTCTGTATACTGAAATAAACTAGTATCTTCTAGATAGACGTAATTTTTAACAACAACTATCATATTGAAGTTTTCAAAATCTAAAACTTCTTTATCTTCTTCTGTAGCCTGCTGAACTGTAAATTCCTTCTTAGCATAACTAATCTTTAGACCTAAAGTATTTTCTAGATATTCATATATGGAATTCTCGCAAGTTTCCTTTGTTAAGTCAGGAACAAATCTTTTATTAAAATAATCTTTATCTAGAATGATCTTTTTGCCACCTATCTCTCTAACTCTTACTACCTTCCAAGCTTCATCATCCTCTGATAATTCCAGCTGTTTCATTATAAACTTGTCTCCACTTATAAGTTCTAACTCTTTTAATATAGTATTAGAGCCACTTCCCATCTTTCCTGCAAGCTCTTTGAAGCTAGTTAGTCCCGACATAGGAAAATCAAACTTATTTACATCAAGAACGAAGGAGCCTTTTCCTTTTATCTTTTGTATGCAGCCATTTGTCTCTAACAGAGCAAGAGCTTTTCTTATAGTATCTCTTGATACATTATAAGCTTCCATAAGTTCGCTTTCAGAAGGAAGTTTTGAGTTAGGTTCCATCTTGCCAACTTCTATTTTATTAACTATATCATTATATATAGCTAGGTATTTACTATCCATATTATATCACCGTAAATATTTTAGCATTTATATATATAAGTTTCAACAAATATACTTTTTCATAAATAATATAATGATTTTTAGATGTTAAATTTAATAACAGTATTGGCTATTTGTATCTTTATCCGTTTAAATAATACACTATAGACTCATATGGTCTTAACTTAATATGATTTCTTAACTCTTGTGAATCTTCGTAATTAGATAGTAATATAGTAGATTTCTTATCATCTATTCTATATTCACTAGGTATATCAACTAAGGTTTCATGTCCATAAAAGTTATTCATAACAATGAGCCTTTTGTTTTCATATTCTCTGACATAGGCGAAAACTGATTGATGCTTTTCTAACATCGGTATATACCTTCCGTAAGATATAACATCATATTCTTTTCTTAAAGATATCAATTTCTTGTAGTGATAAAAGATAGAATCATTTTCTTTTAATGAATTTTCAACATTTATCCTATTATAGTTATCACTTAAAGATATCCAAGGATCTCCTGTAGTAAACCCACTATTTTCACTACAATCCCACTGCATAGGAGTTCTTGAATTATCTCTAGATTTACATTTAAGTATATTTAATATTTCCTCTTCACATTTTCCACTATTTTTAAGTATGTTGTAATAATTTATTGATTCAATGTCTTCATAGTACTTTATATCATTAAAATGAGGATTGGTCATTCCAAGCTCTTCCCCTTGATATATATAAGGTGTACCTCTTAGCATATGAATAGCTGTAGCAAGCATCTTGGCAGATTGTTTATGATATTTTTCTTCGTTGCCAAAACGGCTAACTATTCGTGGCTGATCATGGTTGCACCAAAACACAGCACTCCATCCATTATTTCTTTCCATACCTAATTGCCAACTATTAAAAATATCTTTCAACTTTAAAAAATCAAAATCCATCAAAGTCCACTTATTACCATCCTTGTAATCAACCTTTAAGTGATGAAAATTAAAAACCATTGACAGTTCCTTTTCTTCTGGATTTGAATAACTTATACAGTTATCAATATCAGTTGAAGACATCTCTCCTACAGTCAATATGTTACCTTTAGTAGCAAAGGTTTTATTATTTAATTCTTTTAAATATTCATGTATTCTTGGTCCATCAGTATAAAACCTTCTGCCATCCCCTTCAAAATCATCTTCGTATATATCCGGCTTAGAAATCAGGTTTATTACGTCTAATCTAAATCCACTTACCCCTTTGTCCATCCAAAACTTTACTACTTTATATATCTCATCTCTTACATGAGGATTTTCCCAATTTAAGTCAGCTTGAGTTTCATCAAATAGATGTAAATAATATTCATCATTTACCTTCTTCCAGGCACTTCCCCCAAACTTAGACTTCCAGTTAGTAGGTTCATAGCCATCTTCTGTTTCCTTAAAAATATAATAATCTTTATATTTCTCCTCATTCTTTAGAGCCTTTTTGAACCATTCATGTTCAGTGGAAGTATGGTTAAATACCATGTCTAGCATCACACCAATATCTCTATTGGAGCATTCTTCAACCAACTTTTCAAAATCCTTCATTGTTCCGAATCTTTTATCTACACTACAATAATCAGCAACATCATATCCATTATCCTTCTGTGGAGAAACATAAAATGGAGTAAGCCATATATAATCTATACCTAACAATTGTAAATAATCAAGTTTCTCTATTACTCCGCCTAAATCACCTAAGCCATCTCCATTAGAATCCTTAAAGGATTTAGGATATATTTGATAAATTACGCTTTTTTTAAAGTCTTTCATATAATCTGCTCCTTTAAAATAAGTGTTAAAGAGGAAGGAGTTTCCCCCTGCCTCTCTTCTCACTTTAATTTCAAATTCTATTAACCATTTAAACTTGCTTTATCTCTTACTGCTTTTCTCTTTGAAAGCGCTATTGTTAGTACAAATGGTACTGCTATTGCCACAACCATACATAAAGCGAAAGTAAGCATGTATTGTGGTTTTATTGATAAAATCCCTGGAAGTCCTCCTACTCCAATTGAGTTAGCCATGACTCCTGATCCAACAGAGATAACTGCTGCAATTGCAGACCCAGTCATAGCTGCTAAGAATGGATATATATACTTTAGATTAATACCAAACATTGCTGGTTCAGTTACCCCTAAGTAACATGATATACATGCTGGTATAGATACTTGCTTTTCTTCTTCATCATGTCTGTTTATGAAAATCATAGCTAATACTGCTGATCCTTGAGCTATGTTGGACAAAGCTATCATTGGCCACAAGTTTGTACCACCTAATTGACCCATAAGTTGTAAATCTATAGCATTTGTCATATGATGTAAACCTGTAATTACTAAAGGAGCATAAGCAAAACCAAATACTGCTGCAAATAACCATCCAAAAGAAGAAGTTAAAGCATTATATACTACATATGATATGCCTGAACCAATCTTCCAACCAATTGGACCTAAAACTGTATGAGCTATTAATACAGTTGGTACAAGTGATAAAAACGGAACTACTATCATTGATATATATTCAGGAATAACTTTACGAATATTTTTCTCTAATATTGCAAGTAAAAATCCTGCAAGTATTGCTGGTATTACTTGAGCTTGATAACCAATCATTTGAACCTTAGCAAATCCAAAGTTCCAAACTGGAATTTCCTTAGCTCCTGCCACTGCATAAGCATTTAATAATTGAGGAGACACTAAAGTAATACCTAATATAATACCCAATATTTGAGTTGTGCCCATTTTCTTAGATATAGACCATGTTATTCCTACAGGCAAGAAGTGGAATATAGCTTCGCCTATAAGCCATAAGAATGAATGCACGCCTGCCCAAAATTGTGATACTTCTATTATTGTCTTAGTTCCTCCATCAAGGAGCTTGATATCTCCTATTACATTACGGAAACCTAAAATCAAACCACCTACTACTAATGCTGGTATAAGTGGTGTAAATATTTCCGCAAGGTTTGCTAGTAATCTTTGCATAAAGTTCATATTTCCCTTAGCTGCTACTTTTGCTTGCTCTTTACTTACTCCATCTATGCCTGCTACCTCAACAAAATCATTGTAAAACATAGATACTTCATTACCTATGATAACTTGAAATTGACCTGCTTGAGTGAAAGTTCCCTTTACGCTCTTTAAACCTTCAATCTTCTTCAAATCCGCATTTTTAGGCTCAGCTAATACAAATCTCATACGAGTAGCACAATGTGTTACAGCTGATATATTTTCTTTTCCACCTACATATTCTAATAAAAGTTTTGCATCATTAGAAAACTTAGCCATAAAATAATCCCCCCGACATCTTAATATAAATAAGTTTATGTTTAAAAATTAATTTAGTAAATGATTACATAGACTTCAAATAAAAAATTCGTTCAATAATTCCTTTTTAAAACAAGAAAACATTTTCATTTATCGCAACCTATACGTACAAGTTTGTCTATGTTTTAATTATATGCTGTACGTACAGGTTCGTCAATATATATTTTTTATATTTCTCAATTTATTTTCCTTAACCAAATATCATTTTTATACGTGTTGAATAATTAGTTGCATCAGACTTAACCACAATCCTATTGCTTCTTTTATAAAACACTAAATATTTTGTAATATATTCAAACGACATTTGTATACCTTTTAATTAATATTTAGTAACAATTTGTTCAAAATCATCACATCAAATTGACACAATAATAAAATATAATTTCTTTAGACAAGCAGTTTATATAAAAATATTCAAGTTAAAAATAATAGAAAATTAAGGAGTGAAAGCATGATAAAAAACATATTATCTAAAAAACTTGTGATGGTAGTTTCAGCTTTAAGTATCACAGGATTGTTACTTACAGGATGTAGTAGCTCTAATAAAAATACACAAGCTAATGCAGCTACTCAAAATCAACAAGGGCAACAAGGACAACAAAACGGAAAGAATTGGGCAGCAAATTCAGAAGAAAGAAAGAAACAAATGGAGGATAGTGTAAACTCACTTGTATCCGATGGAACTATTACTAAGGATCAAGGAACTAAAGTTTTAGAGGCATTGACCTCATTTACGCAAAGACCAAATGGGCAACAGAATAATAACAATAATAATAATAATAATGGTAATAGCCAAGGTAGCGCTAACAACAATACACAAAATAATAATCAACAAAACCAAAACAATCAAAATGGTCAACAAGCACCAAATAATCAAAACGGACAGAATAAAGGGAATAGAGGCAACTTCAACGCACTTAATCAACTAGTTTCCAATGGTACAATAACACAAGCACAAGCTGATAAGATTATGGAAAAAGTAAGAGCAAATATGCCTCAAAGACAAAATAATAACAACAGCAATGGTGCTACAAATAACAATAATAGTACTAATAATAACTCGAACAATAATACAAGCAATAACAGTACAGGCTCATAATATAATTGTTTAATAATTCTTAAAGAGAATTACAGAAAAATAGTGCAGATAATCTCACCTATTCTGAGATTATCCACACTATTTTTTATTTTTATCCACAAATTTAACTCTATTCATCCTTATAATGTGTATAGATTTATATTTGTTAACATCTTTAACTTTACTAATTCTAAATAAAATCATTAAAATAATGATTTTATTTTATCCACCAAGAGTTATGTCTTGATCACTATACCAGTTCAATGCATTGTAGAAATGCTCCGGCTTAAAATCTGGCCAATATTCATCAATAACATAAAAGTCTGAGTAAATAGACTGTACAGGAAGGAATCCACTAAGCCTTCTCCTGCCACCCCATCTTATTATTAGATCTACTCTAGATACATCATAAGATTGTATTTGATTATTGATGTTATTACTTCTAGATTTTGCTCCTTTAAGATGGTCTAAATCCCACTTCCAACTATAATTCACTAAGAAATTAACCTTCATACCTCCATTGCCAAATGTTTTTCTTACTGTATAAGGCAATAGCTCCTTAGGAAACATATCAGACTTTGTATTTCCTACTACAAGTAATTCTGCATCTTGATTTGAAAGAATCTTTACAGCATTAATACAAGCCTCTGTAAATGCTTTTCTTTGTTCAGCAGGCCTTTTGGTATTATCAACAGTGAAACCATAATAAGTTACTTCTTTTATCCCAGCGTTTTTGCACAAAGTAAAAAGTTCTAATCCAGGATCTATTCCTGAAATATATCCATTTTCCTTAGATAGCCCCTTATCTACAGCCCATCTTCTATTCCCATCTGGAATTATTCCTACGTGATTTGGTATTCTCATAAACCCACCTCAATAATATATAAGTCTAAATATGAATCATATACATATTATTGCCAACGTACCAAAAACTAACCATAGATATTTGTTATACAAAAACTTAATTTATTTTTCAAAGCTCTGTGCTGGTAGTTTACCTATTCTTTCTACTAAAAATGTAGATAAGAGTACTATAGTACCTCCGATTATCTGAATAACAGTAATAGATTCACTTAATAATAAAGTTGAAAAAACTACTGCTGATATAGGGTCTATATAACTAAGTATAGCTATAGAATGGCTTTCTAAACCTTTCATAGAAGTAAAGTATAATAGATAAGCAATACCTGTATGTATAACTCCAACGATTAATACAAACATAATACCCTTAATCCCTAGTGATGAAACCTTTTCTATTTCTCCTCTATAAATTATAAAAGGTAAAAGTGTTATTGCTGAAACTACAAGCTGAATTAAAGTAGTATCAAACCCTGATAAACCTTTTATAAACTTGTTTGTTAATACTACTGTTGCATATAAAGCAGCTCCGCTAAGCCCATACATTATACCTTTAATGTTTTGTGAAAATCCACCTGCACTTTCACCAGAATTCAATATCATGACTATTCCAATCAACGCTGCTATTAGACACGCTAATTTACTTCCTGTAAGCTTTTCCTTAAGTATAAAAGGTGCTGCAATTATGACAAACATCGGTGCAAAATAATAACTTATAGTAGCTATTGAAACAGTGGTATACTTATATGCCTGAAATAATAATATCCAATTGAATCCTATAGCTATACCTGAAAGTATTAATGGAATTGCATTTTCTCTTATTTTTGATACAGAAACTTTTTGCTTTCCTATTATGCTAAATGAAAATAAAAATAGACTTCCTATTGTAGCCCTTAAAAAAGCAATCTCTAGAGATGGTAAATTTATATTTTTCACAAAAATCCCTATGCTTCCGAAAATAATCATTGCTAATAATATTTTTATCTTATCATTCACTTTTTTAGCCCCCAATTCTAAATAATTTCTTCTTATGTTGTCTACAAACTCTTAAAAATCTCTCAGGTAATGGATTTTCAAGCCTTTATCATGTCAAATTTTCTTAATTAGCCCCAGTGTACATACCTATATAATACTTTACATTATATATAACTGTTTGTCATTGTAGTTTAGGTGATTTATAATTATTAAAGTAAAGATTTTTACTAGGAGGGATTGTTATGAGAATTGGAGTTATAGGCTTAGGTGGAATTGCCCAGAAGGCATATTTGCCTGTTATAACAGCGAGAGAGGATATAGACCTTGTGTTTTGTACAAGGAATAGCGAAAAATTAAAAGAACAATCTAAAAAATATAGAATTTCTGAATACACAACTTCAATAGATGATTTAATAAATTTAAAGATTCAAGCTGCTTTTGTTCATACAGCAACTGAATCTCATTTTGAAATCTGTAAGAAACTACTTATGTCAGGCATACACGTTTATGTAGATAAACCAATTTCCTACTCTTATGAAGAATCAAAACAACTCGTAGACATCGCAAACAAGTATAATAGAACTCTAATGATAGGTTTTAATAGAAGATTTGCACCTATGTACTCTTCAATTAAAAATGAAGAAACCGCCAATATAATTTTAGTTCAAAAAAATAGAGTGCCTAGCCCTCAGGATATAAGAACTTTTATACTTGATGATTATATACATGTGCTTGATACTGCAAGATTTTTAATGGGTGGAAGTATATCTGACCTTCAGGTAAATGGATTAATAAAGAATGATAATCTATATAATGTAGTTGCAAAATTATCGAATAAAAATACTACTTCAATTGCCTTGATGAACAGGGATAGTGGCATGTCAGAAGAGCTTGTTGAATATATGTGTCCTGGAAAAAAAATTGTTGTAAAAGATATGGCTATAAGCTCAAACTTATCTAATAATGAAGAGAGTTTAAGAAAATTAGGAGACTGGGATACAACCTTATATAGAAAAGGTTTTTATCAAATAATAAATCATTTTATAGATTGTATAAGAGATGGTAAAGAAACTAATATCTCCTTAGAAGATGCACTTCTTACACATAAAATATGCGAAGATATTATAGAAAAACTTATGAAGCTATAGTTCCTTTTTATAATTATATAAATTTAACTTCTTACTACACTTATTTAAAGAATAAATAAATGTAGTGTCAAAAATAGCTTTATAATTTAAGAATACACATAATCCATCAATATTATAGTAGATTTAAATTATATATAGTAATAATATTACCTAATACAAAGGCTAAAAATTAATGCAATGGTGGTGAAAAAATGAGTGATGTCGTTCATAAGCTATTATTAATAATTAATACCAGTAATGAAAAAGATATTGACTACAATATTTCTTGGATAATGCTTCAAAATATAAATAAAATATCAAGTATGAGTATAAATCAGCTAGCTGATTTATGTTACGTCTCCATATCTACCATAAGTAGATTTTGTAGAAAACTAGGTTGCAACAGCTTTTATGAATTTAAAAATATGCTAGTATATGATGACAATGAATATTTTGATCCAAGAAATAAAAGCATAAACATGAACATCAATGAGGATGCCTCTGATCTGTTTTTTATGGCTAAGAAAAATATAGACTTGGCTACTGAGACGTTGAAGATTGAGGAAATTGACCAATTAGTTCAGGATATACACGATTATCCAACTGTATCACTTGTAGGTTTAAATACAGGACAAAGCATTACTCTTGATTTTCAGAGTGAATTAATGGTACTAGGTAAATTTGCAACAGTTTTTGTAGATATTGATAAGCAACTAGATAATATAAAATCCTTAGATGAAAATTCATTGCTAGTTATATTTTCAATATCAGGTGGCTGCAGCTATAATTCAAGACTTAGTGAAGCATTAAAGCAAAGTAAAGCAAAAAAAGTATTAATTACTCAAAATCCAGCTACCCCTCTGCTTGAGTACGTAACTAAAGTAATTCTTTATGGAAATGAATACTTCCCTTTTGTAGGAAGATATGCTTTTTTATATGTTAAAGATCTTATTTTAATGAGATATAGATTCTTATACGAAGTATAAGAATCTATATATTAACACATTAATGTAGCAATTTAATTATCGAAAACTAATAAAGATAGATTATTTAGTTATAGTTCATGCAATGAAAAAAGCTATCTATAATACATAATTGAGTTTCATATATTATGAATTCAATTATGTATTTATTTTTTGCAGTGGCAATATCATATTAAAATTTGCTCCTCCGCTTATATTATTATCAGCAGTTATTATACCATTATGTTTCTGTACAATTGTCTTTGTGATTGCTAACCCTAATCCATAATTTCCACCTTTTCCTTTAAAGAACCTATCAAATATATGCTCCTTATCTTCCTTATCAAAACCTGAACCATCATCATTTATATCTATAACTATCGCTTCATCTTTCTTTTCTAAGGAAATATCTATTATCTTATTGGAATATCTAATGCAATTAGCTAATATATTAATGATTGCTCTCATTAATTTCTCTTCATCACAATATAAAAACAACTCCTCATCGCAATGTGTAAATAATATTTCTCTTTCATTTTTTATAGTAATACCTTTAATCCTATCAATTGAACTGCTTATTAATTCTTTCATATCTACCTTTTCTAAATTAAAATCATCTTGCATAGCATCTATTTTTGATAAATACAATAGATCTTCAACTAAGGTAGATAGTCTCTTGCTTTCTTCTATTATTATTTCTATAGCTTTGTTTTTATCCTCTACAACATCAAGTCTAATACCTTCTGCATATCCCTGTATCGACATCAAAGGTGTTCTAAGTTCATGAGATGCATTCTGCATGAAAGTTTTCATAGTATTATCATAAGAAGAAAGTTTTGCAGCCATAAAACTCATAGTCTTTGATAGCTCTGTAAGCTCCTCATGTTCAAAATTAAACTCTTTTACCGTGTAGTTTCTTTCTGCAATATTCTTTGCATACTTTATTACATCATAAATTGGATTGCTAATCTTCTTAGCCAATTTTGTTGATATACTTAAAGAGATTATAGCCATTATTATAAGTATGGAAAAAAGTAAAAAATTCACCTTCCTTGTGACTTCATCACTCTTAGACAAATCTGAATATACAATTAGGTAACAGCTATTATTTTGCAGCTTAATAGGATATGATACAGCCTGATACTTATTGCCACGAATATTCAAGTTAATCACTACACCTCTATTAATATTAGATATTTGATTTTTTTTTATTTTGGTAATTAACTCACTTGAAGTATCTTTATCTTCTTGATTAATATTTTCATTAGGATATATTATATTTTTGTCTTCATTTATAACTATATATTTAATATCCAAGATAGAGTTGGCTCTTTTTAGAATTGAGTTTAGTCTTGAATTACCCCTCTCATTTACCTGCAAGTTCTGCAACTCATCTAAACCTAAATTAGTTGAATTTTGATTTATTGATTTTTGTAATATCTCTCCGGTTGTAATAATTTGATTCCTTGTTTCCCTTCTCACATAAATTCTTAAAGCTAAATCAAATATAATAGCCGTTAGTAACATAAATATTAATATTATTATTAGATGAGAAGTGAAGATACTTTTATTTATAGACTTCTTTGCTTTACTCACAATAACACCTCTATTCAGCTATTTTCATTATAAATCCATATCCCCAAAGTGTTTCTATTCTTAAGTTTGAATTTGCATTAGCTAACTTTTTACGTATTCTCTTTATCATATCATCAGTGGCCCTTGTATCCACTTCACTATCAAATCCCCAAACCTTGTTTAATAATTCTTCTCTACTTATTCCTTTATTAGCATTCTTACAGAGGTATCCCATCAAATTAAACTCCATTGGAGTTAGTTTTATTTCATTACCCTTACACTCAACAAATCTCCTATCTAAGTAAATATTTATATCACCTACACGAATTATCTCAGTACTAAAATTGCTTTTATCAAATTCCATTCTTCTAAATATGCTTTTTACTCTAAGCACAAGTTCCACTGGACTAAATGGTTTAGTCATATAATCATCACTGCCAAGCATAAGCCCTGCAATCTTATCTGATTCACTGTCTTTTGCCGAAATTATTATAATTGGTATATTACTATGCAACCTTATCTTTGAGCAAACTTCAAGACCATCCATACCAGGCATCATTATATCTAATATGACCATATCTGGCGTCCTTTTCATGAACTGCTCAAGCAAAGAACTTCCATTAGAAAAAGTTTCTACATCATAACCATCTTTTTTTAAAAACATCTTTATCAAATCTTGTATTTTGACCTCATCATCTGCAATATATATTAGCTTCTCTGCCATTATTAAATCACCTCTTTATCTATAGAAGACATGCAAATTTAAAAATTGATTTAAAACTGAAGTTATAAGTCTTTATATAAATTTTTATTTTGATTATATCATAGTGTATATGGTTCTTTGTTAACTAAGTAATCTTGCCACAATTTTGCCACAAAGTTTCAGAGACTTATCCTAATATCAGATGTTATACTCTAATCATACAGTTAAAACTTGAAGTTACATAGGAGGTTTCAAATTGAAAAAACTTTATTTTATTCTAATTATTATGTTATCAGTATCATTGTTTATAGGATGTACCCGTAACAAGCCAATAAACTCTGCTAGTGGTACAAACAAATCAAATATAAGTAATAAAGAGTCTACTGCAACTAACTCCAATTCTTCTAACCCAAACAGTTCTACTTCAAAGACAGATAGTAATAGCGATGTTGCACAAAAGATAGATAGTTCTATGAATAAACTTGATAGTGTAATGAACGAGTTAGATGACAAAAATGATATAAATGAAACCGAAAATTTAGTAAATACCATGAATTAAGGGGGATTATAAAAATGAAAAATTTAAAATTAAAATTAGTGTCTTCATTAGTAGCATTATCAATAATAATACCTTCAACCCTAGTAAGAGCAGATGAGTTAAATGTTTCTGCTAGTAAACTAAGTAATCTTGTAGAAAAGAAAGCTCAAGTGATATCAAACATTGAAAAAAGAAAAGAGTATAAGACTTTAATCTCCTCAAAGAAAGATATCATCAAACAAAATCACGAAACCAATCAAGCCTTACGAAAAGAAATACTTTCAAAAAAGGAACAGGTAAAAACATTATTAAAGGGTATAAAGGCCAATAAAAGCCAGATTAGTAGTGAGGATCTAAGCAAAATAGGATCTCAACTAGATTCTATAAAAACTCAACTTTCTTCTCTTTCATCTACATCAGGAACTATAAAAACTTCATTTAAGACTATAAAAGATGATTTCAAAAGTAAAAATTATGATCCTATAGAAGGTGAACTTAATAATATTATATCCATTCAAAATAAGAGAACCGATTTACTAAAACAACTAAATGATGCAATGTCTTCACTTATCACTACAGTTCAAAATTCTACATCAACTCAAAATTCTACATCAACCAATACTGCATCATAAAAGAACAATCTGCTATTAATCTCAAGTATTGATAGCAGATTTTTTCTATCTAATAGATCAATATTACTTTTTAGTTATATGAAACATTATCACCATATTTTTTTCATATAATTATCAATAAAGTCCAAATAAGTATTTTGATTTTCATTAAGAGTTAGCATAGTCAGCAACTAAGTTTTTTAAAATAGAATTTATCTATTCGGCTAAATAGATAACTTCTATAAATGTTGATAATCATAATTTGTTAACTTTTTGTATATAGTATACAATGCAAATCATTTGCATTGATTTAATTTTTTCATAGGTTTAGAATATAAAAGTAGATCTTTAGAAAGAGGGGATTTCTTTGAAGGTAAAGGTAGATTTGTTTTCTGGTTTTTTAGGTGCAGGAAAAACTATGCTTATAAAAAAGCTTATAAGTGAACAACTAAAGAATAATAAGATTGCAATAATAGAAAATGAATTTGGAGAAATAGGTATTGATAGCAGTTTTTTAAAAACTACTAAAATAGATGTTAAGGAAATAAATGCAGGTTGCATATGCTGTAGTGTTTATGGAGATTTCACTGAAGGAATTAATGAGGTAATTAGTAAATATAATCCTGAAAGGATTATAATTGAACCTTCAGGAGTTGCAAAGCTTTCAGAAATACTATCTGTATTTAAAGAACCTAATCTAAAGGATAAGGTTACTATAAATATGATAATGACAGTAATAGATATAACAAAATATGATATGTACGTATTAAATTTTGATGATTTTTATAAAAATCAAATAATAAATGCTAAAACTATAATATTGAGTAGAACTCAAAATGTGACCAAAGATACGGTAGTACAAACAGTCTCAAAGATTAGAGAATTAAATAAAAACGCAAATATAATAACAACTCCATGGGATAATTTAAAGGCTGAAGACATAATAAATATCGCTGAAGGCGATGCACAAAAGCAACTTATTGAGAAAGTAAATCTTCTAAGAAATAGTTCTGCTAAAGTTTCGCTTAAAAGCTCAACAACAAGATCTACTGGAGAAACCTTTAAGACTATAGGTATGGAAACACCTAAAGTATTTTCAAAAAGCACTTTAGAATCTATTCTCACCAGATTAAATGATAAAAATATCTATGGAACAGTTCTAAGAGCCAAAGGAATAATAGAATCCTCTAGCAGTAAATGGTTAGAATTTGACTATGTGCCAGGTGAATTCGAGATAAGACCTTCCCTGCCAGATTATTCAGGCAGAGTATGTGTTATAGGAAACCAACTTAATTCAAGCGAGATAAAAAAGCTATTTGAGGATTAACCTTTGTTCTATAATTTATATTTGGGT
Organism: Clostridium fungisolvens; assembly: GCF_014193895.1. Classification (NCBI taxonomy): domain Bacteria; kingdom Bacillati; phylum Bacillota; class Clostridia; order Eubacteriales; family Clostridiaceae; genus Clostridium; species Clostridium fungisolvens. Next base: position 4,761,578 of record NZ_BLZR01000001.1, read on the forward strand.
ATATATTTAGGGTTCCCCTACAAAATCAGTTTATGCTTGTGAAAACTCTGAGAATCCATCAACCTTCTCACAACCATAAACTAACAATTGTAGTTGGAGCCCTATAATTAATGCTAAAAATTTATTTTTTATGATAACTAAAGGGTTCCCATGTCGAAACTTAATTTATACTTGTTCGAAAATCTCGGCTTCTGGAGATTTTCGGGCATGTATAAATTAATAGTTGAGCTAGGAACCCTATATAAGTTTCCATCATGAAGTTATATCTCTAAAGATGTACCACAATTAGAAATTAATTATTATGTAACTTATTCTTATATGGGTGTACTATAATAATATATTATTAATTTATACAAATTTTTAAGTTTAAAGGCGTGATTACACTATGCAAACTAAAGTAGATATTGAAATAGTTACTGGCTTTATAGGCTCTGGTAAAACATATTTTATAAATACACTTATAAAGAACACTTTTCTTTTCATGGAAAAAGTACTAATTATTCAAAACGAACAAGGTGTAAGCCAAGTCGAAGATAGCATTATAAACAGTAAGAATATAGTCTTAGAGCAGTATAATCCACAATTAAAACTGAATTCAGACTATATTAATTCCATGATAGATAAATATAGACCTCATAGGATAATAATAGAATACAATGGCACTAAAGATCTTCTTGAATTAGTTGATACTATTTCCCAGGAATTAACTAATGTTTGTAAGATTAGTTCAATTTTCTATATATCTGATATTAATACATACGGTATGTTTCTATCTAATATGCCTGGGCTTATTCTTCCGTGCATATACCACAGTAATCTAATAATACTAAATAATTGTTCTAATATTGCTAAGGACAAGCTCAAGGAAATAAAATCTAATATCAATAAACTAAATAGAGATACTTTTATAGTAGATATAGATAAAATGGATTCTCTTGAAAAAGAGCTACAGTACATGGCCATCTTAGATGGAGGATTTCTTAAACTATTAAGAATCTCTTTAAAAACAGTTTTGTCTAAAATATAATTTACTTTAGCGATTATTGATGTACCACTTCGTATTAAAATTTATATATTCAAATTCTCCTCTCAGACCCCAGAGGAGTTTTGAATATAGATTTCAGTTCGAACTGGTACGTCTGTAGAAAGTGGTGTTTACAATGGAATATAGAGAAACTTCTAAGAAAAATTATATAAACCAATTATCAAAATTAGCATTTATTCCATTAATAATATTGATAATATTATTAATGTTAAAATTTAAGATTGCCTTAAATGGAAGAACTATAAAAAACTTTTCTGCGATTTTTATAAGTATAATTTTAGAGGCAATGCCATTTATATTTATAGGCTCTCTTATATCGTCTTTCATACAACTTTATGTATCTGAAAAGACTATAGCTAGGATTTTACCTAAAAATAAATTTTTGGCTCTGTTATCTGCTTCTGTAATAGGCATATTTTTTCCAATATGTGAGTGTGCCATAATTCCTATAGCAAGGCGACTTATAAAGAAAGGTGTACCAGTGGGAGTTGCTACTACCTTTATGTTAGCTACCCCTATAATAAATCCAGTGGTACTAATGTCTACATATTATGCTTTTAATCATAGAATATCTATATTATTTATAAGAAGCATTGCTGGAATCATAGCTGCCATAGCTATAGGATCCATTATAAGCATATTAGAACGAAATAACTCAGATTTGCTTAGAGAAGATATTTATGATGATAATGATGATCTTTGCGGATGCGGTGAATCTCATACTGCATCTAAAAACAAATCAAAACTATCTTCACTGCTTGATAATGTTATCTCGGAATTTTTCGATATAAGCAAATTTCTAATTTTCGGAGCAATTTTATCTGCAGTATTCCAAGTTCTAGTATCAAGAGATAGTATAAATGTATTGGCTAGAAATCCTTATATTTCGGTACTAGCTATGATTGGATTAGCCTTTATTCTTTCAATTTGCTCTGAAGCAGATGCTTTTATAGGGTCTACGTTTGTAGGACAGTTTACTACTGGCTCCATCATAGCCTTTTTAATATTTGGCCCTATGCTTGATATAAAGAACACCTTGATGCTGGTTGGAGGCTTTAAAAGAAAGTATGTAATTACTTTGATTATAAGCATTGTTATCATTTGCTTTATCTTAGGTTCTTTAGTTAATTTTATAGAAATAATGAAGGTGATCTAACATGAAAAGATTTAATTTTAATGAATTTGTAAAATTTATAACTTTATTTCTACTATCATTATTTCTTTACAACCTTAATGCTACTGGCAATATAAAATTATTTATAACTCCTAAACTAATATTTTATGTGAATATGTTTCAAATAGCATTAATAATTCTGACTCTGTATCAGTTAAAAAAATCTTTTACAACCGCTACTTATAAAAAATCTAGCAAAGTTCATCTTCTGTTCCTATTTACTATCATAGTAGGTTATGGTGCAAGCAAAGCAGGAATTGATACCACTATAGTTGACAATAAAGGTGTAAAGGCAATAAATAAGCTAGCCAATGTCTCTGGAGAACTTACTGCAGAAGAAAGAGCAAAGAAACTCCCACTTAATATAACTACCGAAAATTATGTAGCTTCATTATCAGATATGTTTCAACATGTATCTGAATACAAAGGTAGACAGGTTACTATAAGTGGATTTATACACAAAGAGCAAGGTCTAGATACCAATGAATTTGTAGTTTCAAGATTATATATGAGCTGCTGTATAGCTGATTCACAAATTGTTGGGCCTATAGGCAGAATACGTGATAGAAGTATTGATCTTAAGGAAGGACAATGGATTACAGTAGTTGGTAAAATCTCTGAAAAAGACCAGGTTCAAGACGGTCAGAAAACTGTAACACCAGTTGTTGTAGCTGATAGTTTCCAAACAATACAAAAACCTTCTGATCCTTATGTTTATTTAAAATAAATCATATATCTAAAACTAATCTCTTTTAGATTTATCTAAAGGAGATTTTTTTATTTTTTAGAAACTTATAACTTAATTATATCTATGGATAAATATGATAGGGTGCCAACTTCTAAAAACTAACCTTATACATATATCTGCCAGATAAAGACCCCATCTGCTTCCATGTAAATGAATAAAGATATAACATGCCATTATTTACATTGCACGCAATTGATAATTATTGTTAATTAGTATTGTGTTTTAATTAATATGCTAATATACTTAATATAAGCCATCATAAAGTATTAAAATATTATAGTTAAATCAATAATTTTATGGAGACAACTCCAAACAGAATGGCTTAATTAGTTAAATCTAAATTAAATAAAAACTTTATAAAAATTAGTAGCAAGATTGATGAAATATTAAATAAAAAAGATCGGAGATTAAATTATGAAATTATTCAATAATCTATCTGTTAAAAGTAAACTCATATCTGGTTTTTCAATAGTTATTGTATTTATGGTGGCTATAACCTTAATTAGTCAAATAAACTTAAGTAAAATAAATCAAGCATCCAGTTCAATGTATAACGAAGAACTTCAGACCTTGAAAAGCCTAGAAATCACTAATGCCAATACAATGCATATTAGACTAAGCGTAATTAACTTAGTTGAAGCAAGAGACAAGTCAAAAGTTGCTTCAACACAAGAAACGATATCTTCATATAGAGAAGAAAATAATAAGATTTTTGATGATTTTTCAAAAACCAACTTAACTGCTGATGAAAAGGATGTATTTTCAAAATTACAGAGTGAATTGTCAGATTATAGAACAGCTTGTGATAATACAATAGCTCTTGTATCAGAAGGAAAATATGATGAAGCCGCTATACTTAGTACAAGCACTGCTGATATTAGAAATAAACTTACAACTTCTATAGAAAAATTAGTTAATGATGTAGATAAAAGTGCCGTGATTAAAGAAACTAATAATAATACTATATATAAAAATTCTCTAATAACTGTAGTATCTATTTCAGTTGCAGCTATAATAATTGCAATCATACTTTCTACAACTTTAACACTTACAATCTCTCGTCAAATAAAGAGAATATTAAATTTCGCACACTATCTAGGCGGAGGTGACTTATCTCATACTATAGAAATTGACAGTAAGGATGAGTTTGGAAACCTTGCAAGTGAATTGAATAAAGCTAACAACAATGTTAAAGAATTAATTTCTAAGGTTATCAACGATTCAGAAACCTTAAGTGCATCTAGCGAAGAGCTAGCTGCTTCAACTGAAGAAATTTCCGCAGTAATGCAATCCATAAGTCAATCTACTGATGAAATTGCTAAAGGAGCTCAAAATCTCAGTATGGTGTTTGAAACTGTAAGCTCATCTTCTGAAGAAGTAACTGCCACTACAAATGAATTAGCAAATAGAGCTGAAGGTTCTCTGAAATCAGTTAGAGAAATCGATAAAAGAGCAATTTCAATTAAAGAAACCGCTTCAAAAAACATTAAAGAAAGCGCAAATATCTATGAAGAAAAAAGATCCGGGTTATTATCAGCTATTGAAGAAGGTAAGGTGGTTGAAAAAGTTAAAATTGCAGCTGATTCTATCGGAGCAATAGCAGAACAAACCAACCTGTTAGCACTTAATGCTGCCATAGAAGCAGCAAGAGCCGGAGAGCAAGGCAAAGGCTTTGCCGTTGTTGCCGATGAAGTGAGAAAATTAGCAGAACAATCTTCAGAAGCTGTAGTTAGTATACAAGCTATGGTTAATCAAGTACAATCAGCCTTCAGTAAGCTTTCAGAAACAGGGTCAGGCATGTTAGATTACATGAACGATGTAGTAAAACCAACTTATGAATTTCTAATGAGCACCGGTATCCAATATGAAAAAGATGCAGCTTTTGTTAATGATATGTCTGAAGAGATTGCTTCTTCCTCAAAACAGATGAATACTGTTATGGATCAGGTGAGTGAATCAATACAAAATCTTTCAGCTACAGCAGAAGAATCTGCTGCAAGCTCTGAAGAGATACTTAGCAGCATTACTGAAGTTACTGAATCAATCGACGATGTATCAGCTGCAGTTCAAAACCAAGCAATATTAGTTCAAAGCCTTAATAATATGGTTCAAAAATTTAAAATATAAAATAGTGTATTAATCTAGGAGTATTATTTGGAGCATTAATTCCAAATAATACTCTTTCTTATAGCCTTTCTTATTTATATAAATTTTAAAACATTCCTGCTATTTTCTTTATTTTTTATGCATTTATTAGTAATAACTAGTAGATACTATGAAAGTACGCATATTCAGATCGATATTTAAAGGAGGTACTTTCTGTGACTAAAGTTATGAAAACAATGGATGGAAATCAAGCTGCTGCTGAAGCATCTTATGCTTTTACAGACGTTGCAGCTATATATCCAATAACTCCTTCCACACCAATGGCAGAAGGAGTTGATGAGTGGGCTGCTCATGGAAAAAAGAATATATTTGGTCAGCCTGTTAGAGTAGTTGAAATGCAATCAGAAGCTGGAGCTGCTGGGGCAGTACATGGCTCCTTAGTTTCTGGAGCTTTAACTACTACATATACAGCTTCTCAAGGATTACTTCTAATGATACCTGTACTTTATAAAGTAGCTGGTGAATTATTACCTGGAGTATTCCATGTAACAGCTAGAGCTATAGCTACTCATGCTCTATCTATATTCGGTGATCATCAGGACGTAATGGCGACTAGACAAACAGGGGTTGCTTTACTGGCATCTTCGAATGTTCAAGAAGTAATGGATTTAACAAATGTAGCGCATCTAGCCTCAATTAAAAGTAGAATTCCATTCTTACACTTTTTTGATGGTTTTAGAACATCTCACGAATATCAAAAGATAGAACCAATAGCTTACGATGATGTTGCAAAATTAGTTGATTACGATGCGATAAACCAATTTAGATCTAGAGCTCTTAATCCTGAGCATCCAACAATAAGAGGAACTGCTCAAAATCCGGACATATACTTCCAGGAAAGAGAAGCTGCAAATAAATTCTACGAGCAAGTTCCTGATATAGTAGAAAACTATATGAGAGAAATAGAAAAAATTACTGGAAGAGCTTATCATCCATTTGATTATTACGGAGACCCTAATGCAGAAAATATAATAGTTGCTATGGGCTCAGTTTGCGATACTATAGAAGAAACAATTGACTACCTTAAAGCAAAAGGTGAAAAAGTAGGTGTTGTGAAAGTTCATCTTTATAGACCATTCTGTCAAAATTACTTTATGAATGTTATTCCTAAAACCGTAAAGAAAATTTCAGTTTTAGATAGAACTAAAGAGCCAGGTGCTCCAGGTGAACCTTTATATCTTGATGTATGTAATGTTTTCTATAACAATGATATGAAACCTACTATAGTTGGTGGTAGATATGGATTAGCATCAAAAGATACTACACCATCTCAAATACTGGCAGTATTCAATAACTTAAAACAAGGTCAACCTAAAAACGGATTTACTATCGGTATAGTTGACGATGTCACAAACACTTCTCTTCCAGAAGAAGATATTATAGATACTACACCAGAAGGAACTATTAGCTGTAAATTCTGGGGCTTAGGCTCTGATGGTACTGTAGGTGCAAATAAAACTGCTGTAAAGATTATAGGAGATAATTCTGATTTATATGCTCAAGCATATTTCTCATATGATAGTAAAAAATCTGGAGGAAGCACTATATCTCATTTAAGATTTGGAAAACAAAGAATCAAATCTCCATATCTTATATACAATGCTGACTATATTGCATGCCACAACAAATCATTTATATATAATTTTGATGTATTAAAAGGATTAAAAAAGAATGGTTCCTTCGTACTTAACTGTCCATGGACTGGCGAAGAATTAGAAAAAAGATTACCTGCTACAATGAAAAAATATATAGCAGAAAACAATATAAACTTCTATGTTATAGATGCTATTGCTATCGCTCAATCAATAGGGCTAGGCGGAAGAATAAATATGATAATGCAATCTGCTTTCTTCAAACTAGCTAACGTAATTCCTGTAGAACAGGCAGTTGATTTACTAAAGAAATCAGTTGAAAAAACTTATGGCAAAAAAGGTGAAAAAGTAGTAAAAATGAATCAAGCTGCTATCGATGAAGGTATTGGAGCGCTTAATAAAATTAATATTCCTGACTCTTGGAAGACAGCTACTGATGACTTAGGTCCTATAAAAGATGAACCTGACTTTGTTAAGAATATTCAAAGACCTATGGCTAGACATGAAGGCGATGAACTTCCTGTAAGTGCATTTAATGGTATGGAAGATGGAACCTTCCCCGTTGGGACTACTAAATATGAAAAACGTGGTATAGCAATTACTATTCCTGAATGGCAGATAGACAAATGTATTCAATGTAACCAATGTGCTTATGTATGTCCACATGCAGTTATAAGAGCCAGTCTTTTAGATGAAGACGAAAAACAAAAAGCTTTAGATACTTTTGAAACTAAGAAAGCTGTTGGTAAAGGACTTGAAGGCTTAGAATTCCGTATACAGATAAGTCCTCTTGATTGTACTGGTTGTGGTAACTGTGCTGATATCTGTCCTGCACCAGGAAAAGCTTTAATTATGAAGCCTGCTGATGAACAAATCGAGTTACAGTCTGAAAACTGGGAATTTGCTATGACAGTTACAAATAAAGATAGCTTAATGGATAAAAAGACTGTAAAAGGAAGTCAATTTGTAAGACCTCTATTAGAATTCCATGGCGCATGCCCAGGTTGTGGAGAAACTCCATATATAAGACTTTTAACTCAATTATTTGGTGATAGAATGATGATAGCAAATGCAACAGGATGCTCATCAATTTGGGGTGGAAGTGCTCCAGCAATGCCTTATACAACAAATGCTTTAGGAAAAGGTCCATCTTGGGGTAACTCTTTATTTGAAAATAATGCTGAATATGGTTTTGGTATGTACTTAGCTGTAAAACAAATGAGGTCTAGAATAGCTCAACTTATGGATGAGTACTTAAAGAGCGGAAAAAGTGAAAATGTTAAGTCCACTTTCAATGCTTGGTTAGAAGCAATGGAAGATGGTGATAAATCTAGAGAAGTTTCAGAAAAGGTTCTAGAAGCTATACAATCAGAAGACTTTAATAGTGATCCAGCACTTAAAGAAATCTTAGATAAAAAAGACTATCTGGTTAAAAAATCTCACTGGTTCATAGGTGGAGATGGATGGGCTTATGATATAGGTTATGGTGGTCTAGATCAAGTAATCTCTAGTGGTGAAGATGTTAATATATTCGTTATGGATACAGAAATTTACTCAAATACAGGAGGTCAATCTTCTAAATCTACGCCAACTGCTGCAGTTGCTAAGTTCGCTGCTGGTGGAAAGAGATCCAAGAAGAAAGACCTCGGTGCAATGGCTATGACTTATGGTAACGTGTATGTAACACAAATAGCCATGGGTGCAAATATGAATCAAACTATAAAAGCTATAGCTGAGGCTGAAGCTTACAAGGGTCCTTCATTAATAATAGCTTATGCACCATGTATAAGTCATGGTATAAAAACAGGTATGGGAACTAGTATGGCTCAAGAAAAGAAAGCTGTTGAAGCAGGCTATTGGCATCTTTATAGATACAATCCGCTTCTTAAAGAAGAAGGAAAAAATCCATTCGTATTGGATTCAAAAGAGCCAACAAAACCTTACAAAGAATTCCTAAGTAGTGAAGTTCGTTATACATCATTGATGAACGTATTCCCTGATGCTGTTGATCATGCATGGGAAATAGCTGAAAAGGATGCTAGAGAACGTTATGAGACTTATAAACGTCTAGCAGAGCAGACTTATTAAATGTCTTTAATAAATTAAATACTAATATCAATAAAATTAAAAAGAGAGAACCTCAGGTTCTCTCTTCTAATTACTACTTTTGATTTGTATCTACCCACTCTTTAGCATTTCTCACATCTAATTCACTTGGAATTTCAACATTAGATACTTCTTTAGTTTCTGCTATATTGGCCCATGCAGCTGTATCATGTCTCTCTATAGGTTTTGCCATATCATGTTCCTTATATCTATTATCAGCCATAATAATTAATCCTCCTCTAAAAATTTAATTTTTACACGCATTAACCTTAATTAATACGTCTATGATTATTGGTTTAAGCTAAACTCAGCCTAAGAAAGTTTTAAGCTTTAATATATTTTATATATAATATATTGTTGCTTAAAAAAAATTTAGTATTCATTTACGTATTGGCTGCTTTACACGTAATTACCTATTGCCACAGGCAAAATTTAAAATTATTATATTAAAAATTTAATATTTCCATAAAATCTTACTCTATAAGACTATTAAAACTTTTAAATAAAAAATATATGACTATCTTAATATTTACGTATAAAATAAATAAACAAAAAAGTTACCCATAAATTAATATGAATAACTTTTATTCGAAAAATTTAATTTGATTTCAAAACAATGCTTAATTACAAACTTAATCATAAACTATAGTTAGTTTATTACTCTTCTTACTCTTCCAATCTTACTCCATGGTACATCTACAACTCTTACAAAGCTCTTGGAATTTGGAGCCTCAATCCATTTTCCGTCACCCACATACATACCTACATGACTTATATCAGAATAGAATAATAAATCTCCAGGCTTAACCTCATCTTTGCTTACTTCCTTACCATCATTAATTTGATCGTAAGTAGTTCTTCCTATATTGATTCCTGCTTGTTTAAATCCCCATTGCATAAGACCAGAACAATCAAAAGCTTTGTAACCCTTATTAATAAATTGAACCGGTATGCTATCATACATTCCGCTAGCAGCCTGACTAGGAAATGCTTTCTTAAGCAAGTCAATAAGGCTTGAGGTAATTTCTTGTCCATATCCTCCATATATATAAGGAGTTCCTATTTGGGTCTTTAACACATTATATACTTCTTGGAATGCATTACTTGTAGTTTCACTTCCTGACGTATTTGTTTCAGATACTACCTTTACATAAGCCTTGCTTACATATCCTGTTTTTCCATTGAAGTCTATATTGAACCAATCACCAGAACTGCTTAATATTTTAAATGTTTGATTAGGAAGTATATATGCTACTACACTTGAATCGCTACTTGCTTTACTTCTTAATCTAAGATTTGTTGTAACGTTATAAACCATACCAGTTTGAACTGTTACTTGTGGAGTTTGTGGCTGCTGCGTTGTAGGAGCCTCAGTTGATGGTTGCTGTACTACAGGTGTACTTTGAGTATCAGTTGGTTTTTGTTCAGTAGTACTTTTCGAAGTCTCTGTAACTTTTACATACTGCTTACTCACATAACCAGTTCTGTTAGCAACCTGTATATAATACCATTCTCCATTAACATCTTTAATATCAATAGTTTGTCCATTGTATAAGTAGCCAATAATAGCAGAACTTGTGTTGGCAGTCTGTCTTATTCTTAAAGTAGTACTTATATTTATAACTTGCCCTTTAGAAGGTTTCTCCACAGTATTTGTAGGCTGATTATTTTGTTGGTTTGTAGCAGTACTTGATTGATTAGTATTATTATTTACATTCTGATTATTGTTAGCTGTCGTACTTGTGTCAGTAGTAGCGCTAACTTCCTTAACATAATCCTTATGAACATATCCAAGTTTGTCATTAAACTTTATATAGTACCAATCTCCACTTTTTTCTTTTATATCAAAAGCTTGTCCATTGTTTAAATATCCTATTACAGCCGATCCTACATTAGCTAATTGTCTTATTCTCAAACTAGTACTTACATTTACAACTTGTCCTTTTGATTGAGTGATAGTTGGCTGCACTATTGAAGTTTGAGTAACTACTTGCGTACTGCTACTAGTAGAAGCTGGAGGCAATACTACAACAGTTGTATTTGGCGTTTCTTTCACATAATCCTTGTGGATATATCCTAGTTGTCCGTTCATGCTTATGTAATACCAGTCACCCGCTACTCCTTTTATATCAAACGTCTGCCCGTTGTTTAAATATGATATAACTGGAGAATCTGCTGAAGCACTTTTCCTCATTCTAAGATTAGTACTTACATTTATAACTTGTCCTTTTTCCGAGCCAGCTTGTTTTATATCAGCAATATTAGTATTACTCTTGGTTGAAGTATTTACTCCAATTGCTCTCCCAATAATGGAATAAATTCTTTGACCATATGTATCTCCAGAATTTAATGCTTGCTCGAAAGAACTATAAGCAGTAGTATCATATCCTGGATATGCCCACTTACCACCTAGTTCTTCCAAACTCTTCGCACTACCTCTAGTAACAAGCTGAAATCTCGGGTCTACCTTTTCATTTTTCAACGGCTCTGTTGATGCATAAGCCTTTAGATGCTGAACTTGAGCTCTAAGTCCTTCTCTTACATCCTTAAACTTACTTCGACTTTGATCTGTCCCTACAGCACCTATACCAGCAAAATTATTATCTTCTGCCGTAACTATCCCTTTACCATCATTATATCTAAAGTATCCAGTCTCTAAAAAAGCTTGGGCTACTACTATATCTCCTCTTACGCCTTCTGCTTGAGCTTCTTCGTATGCAATATTAACAAAATCATCTATAGAAATAGATAATTTATAATTACTCATATTCAAAGACTTAAAGTAATTTATCATTTGTTCTTTGCTTGCCTCTGAGCTTCCCATAATATTATGGTAGCTTATGGAATTAACTTGAGCTGTTTGAACTTGAGTTTGTTCTGTAGCATGAACGTATTGATTTGTAAACCCAATTGTAGATGCTATGGCAGATGTAGCTAATAACAACTGTAATATCTTTTTTCTATTCAACTGATTGTTCCCCCCACTAAAAACATTTATTACCCTTTATATATGTGCCAAAATACCACTAATTATGAAATTTTCGAGCATACATAAAGATAAATATGCTGCAAAACTATGATGAATTTTATTACTTCTTATTCAATTATAACTTATAAAGAAATATTTGTGTCCAATTTATGAAAAAAAGTAGTAAATTTAACCACAAAATTTCATATTTAACTTTAATCTTCATTAAAAAAGAAATCTTTATCAAGCTTAAGTTTCTTTTTAACCTGTTTTAAGCTTATTTTATCTGCAATATTTACTTTATATAAGATATATTGAGCTAGTAATATTTCAAAAGGTAACCAGCTTCCATGGGTCATAGGTAGTATATATCTCGATGCTCCCTTCATTTCCTTAAAAAGCGACATTCTGCTCCCAATAGGTATAACCTCATCCAACAATGCATCTATAAAAGTTACTCTTTCTTTTTTCAGATTACTTGCATAGGATAGGGGATCAATTTTAAAAAGCGGATGTATTTCATCATTGTTAATCAGCTCGTTTAACGACATCGCTCTAACACTTGGTAACTGCCTTTCATAGGTTTCAAACAATCTTTCTTTATCATATAAATAGTGTATATCTCTATGATCATCTTTAAATAATTTTCTTGCAAAACCCGCCGCTGGTGATTGATGTATTATCTTAGGAAAATAACCTCCTGTAGTCATAAACATAGCTTGATCTATTCTTTTATCTAAGGAAGCTACAATTGATGAAAGCATTCCCCCTAGACAGTATCCCATTATACAATTATTTTTTGTCCACACTTTCTTTTGCTCGAGATAATCAATTGTACTCATAACATCCACTACAGCATGTTGCCAAAACTTATACATTACCCTTATCTCAGGATACAGAAAACTTCTTCCACTTACTGAATCATTTTCAACTCTTGTATAGTTTCCAGGTATCACTGGTATGGAGCAGTAAACTCCTGCAGAGGCTAAATGAGCTCCCATCCAAAGTAAAAACTTTATATTACGACTCCCTAGTCCATGAAGCAGAATAGCAGACGCTTTTACTTCCTTCTTGGGTTCAAAATTATATACCTCTACAGTTTCAGTTCCAGGTGCAGGAGAGCTGTATAAGGTTCTAAATCTTGTATAGTTAGCCCTATAGTTACTTCCTTTTAATATATATCCTTCAACACATTTTATAGTTTTTTTATTATAGTCAAAATCTATCTTCATTATGAAATCATCTCTGATAAAAAAGTATTCTACATACCATTTATATGAATAATAATATTAATAGGTTCATTTATATGTAAATAAATGAACCTATTTATTAATGAACAACTATATTATTTAATTAACATTACGTCTTTTTAATAATGAACTCTTACAAGCCAGTATTTTATCTTTTTATCACTCCAGCCCAAATCCCAAGGAACGTTGTTTCTATCGGTATTGTGGCAAGTAACTAAGGCATACCCTTTAGAGTCAGCCCCGGTAACAACTGAAATATGATTTATGTCTCCCTTTTTTTCGTATGCAACAAAATCTCCTGGAAGCAATTTATAAGATGCTTTATATACTTTTTCATAGCTTCCATATGCTATAACCGACGCTCTTCCACTTCCCACCATATAGTTTTTAAACCCATCCGCATTGAGCCAAGCTCTTGTAGCACCACTACTATCATAGCCCCAAGCTCCATTCTTTTTAAACTTACCACCTTCATATAGTATCTGTGATGCAAAGTTCGCACAATCTCCACCTTCTGGGTTATAGTCTCTATATTTTTTATTATACTTAAATTCAAAAATCTCTTCACTTGCTGCTCCGCAATATCTAAATGCATAATCCATTGCACCTTTTCTTCTCTCATTCAGAGTAGAGAAATCTCTTGGAGGCTGCGAAAGTATATGAGTCTTTATAGAGTCTACTTTAAGTTTCTCTAAATCCAAAGAGTCTCCAAAGGGATCCTTATACCATTCTTTATTTATAATCCACTTATCTCCTAACTTAGCCAAACTCATTATATGATATGTGCCTATTCTAAAGCTGTTTAATACATCAGGTTCATTGTCGTAGATATATTTGTATTCAGTAGAACAAATAAAATTAATAGAGGCCTTAGTTTGATCTCCTCTCACCTTTCTTACAACAACCTTTGGAACTATTTCTACAAACTTAGCACCCTGCTTTTCTTGCCAATTGTGAAGGTATTGATCTTTTTTTTGCTCATACTCATAAGCCCAAGTGCCATACTTAGTTTTCGTATCGTATAATTCCTTCACTAAATTCATATTACCATCTATTATTGCTTTATTTCTATTATTAAAGATATCCTGTACTATTGTGGTTGCTTCTTCTTTTGTAATTGGCTTAGCACCTTCGTTTGTACTAGGCTCAGCATTAACTTGCTTTATACAAAAACAAGAACTAAGAATTGTAAAAATCAAAAATAAACTGGATATCTTTATAATCATCTGTTTTCCATAACATATTTTCTTTAGCATCATAAAACCACCTTTTACACTAATATTTAAGTGATTTAAAAATATAGATTTATCATTCTGTCCTTAGTTCTTATCATAAGACTTGATGATACTTTTTATACATTGTAAAATACATTAATATAATCATAAACTTTTTTCTATTATATCTATGAACGACTTTATGCTCTGATCATTGGTTGGTACCTTCCCCCACCAGTTATCATACTTGTCATCTTTATTTCCAAAATATTTAGCCTTAATTAGAATTTCCGGTCTGTACTCGTAGTGAAGTATATCAAAATGTCTCCACTTTCCTCCCCATATAAAATTATTAGCTTCGAATATCTTAGGTATCTCCTTTGTATATCCTTTTATTCTCTTATCTCCTTGTTCTAAAGAAGCCCATTGCCAATAGTCTCTTGAATCTCTGTTAAGATCTATTGCAATACCAAAAGCATGAGGACTTAATCTTCCTGTTCCAGCTATTATTCTATAATTATAAGTTCCATTGAATGGGTAAATATCTGATGATGCCTTCCCATTAGACTTTGTCAATTCATTTAAGGACTTTACTACTGTATTTAGACTACTTGCAGCATTATTTTGTCCATTAAACTGCATTCCTCCTGCCACTGACTTTAAATTTTTTTCTATTTCACCTTTACTATGCCCATATACGTCATGTAATAATTCATAAACTCTCATTCTTCCAGGATCAAATTTATCTGCTACAACTCCATCTATTGATTCAAGTGGATAAATTTGTTCAAGCATATCTTGAAGATCGGGATTAGCTAGCTTTTGCTCAAAAGTTTTTTGCTTTTTGTCATCATAAATTATCTTTTTTCCTGACTTCATGACAATATATATATTATCATTATTCTTTTCTACTCCTGTTATATAAGAAGGATATGCCATCATAAGGGTAAGTAAATCTTGTTTCATCGTTATATTATAATCAACTTCTTTTACCTTACCTCTAGCCTCATAGGAAAACAGTAAACATACCATTAGTATTACTAGAATTATTCTTTTTTTCATAAATATCATCACCCCTACTAAATATTTAGAATAGTACTAACAATTTTATTTAAAATTATGTCTAAGATTGTTATTTAGAGAGTTCCTGTATGGAAACTTAATTTATACTTGTTCGAAAATTTCGGCTTCTGGGGATTTTCGGGCATGTATAAATTAATAGTTGAGTTAGGAACTCTATAAAGATGAAACACTTCAATCCGAAATCTATTAAAATTCATTAATATAGAAAAAAGTCTTAATGTTATAGTTTCTAACATTAAGACTTTCATTTATATATTTTCCACATACTAAATTCGTATGTGTAGATATATTTACCACCGTTTCCAATACCATATTTATAATTCTTTGCGTATTTAATTAAAGAGAAAGATGGCGTGATATATAAACTTCAAATATTGTTAATTAAGATTAATTATTCAAAAAATTTTTCAAAGTATTTATAACATAATCTATATCTTCTTTTGAAATCCAGTAATGAGTAACAAATCTTAGCTTTCCGCCTTCTTGTCCATTTATTTTTATATCACTATCATTAAAATACTTAACTAATTTATCTGATATATCTTCAATATTATCTATAGTAAAGAAAACCATGTTTATATCTAAGTTATCTCTATCTACTTTAATTCCCTCAATTTTATCCAGTTCATCTGCTAGATATACTGCATTCCCATGATCCTCACTAAGTCTCTTAGTCATATCCTTTAAAGCAATTAAACCTGCTGCTGCTAAGAAACCAGCTTGTCTAAGTCCACCACCCATTAATTTTCTCTTTTTTCTAGCCTTATCTATAAATTCCTGACTACCCGCTAGCATAGATCCTACTGGTGCACAAAGACCTTTTGATAAACAGAACATTACCGAATCACAATATTTTGTTATTTCTTTAGCTTCAACCTTCAAGAATGATGCTGCGTTAAATAATCTAGCTCCATCTATATGAACTTTAAGATTGGCTTCTTTTGCTATATTACTTATCGCTCTCATATAATCTAAGTCTACTACAGCTCCATTTGAATAAGCATTTTCAACACAAATCAATGATGTTTCTGGAAAATGAATATCTTCAGTTCTTATAGTACTTCTTATTTTTTCTAAATTCATTCTTCCTCTCTCTGTTGGAAGAGCTCTTAATTGCACACCCGCTATAACAGCTGCAGCTCCAACTTCATGAGCTACTATATGACAATCCTCACCTAGAATAACCTCTTCTCCTCTTCTACAATGAGTAAAAAGTGCTAATTGATTACCAAAAGTTCCACTTGGTACAAATAATGCAGCTTCCATTCCTACTAGTTCTGCAGCATATTTTTCAAGTTCATTTATTGTAGGGTCATCGCCATATACATCGTCTCCAACCATTGCTTTGAACATAGCCTTTCTCATTGCTTCTGTTGGTTGTGTTACTGTATCACTTCTTAAATCAATAAATCTTTTTGACATAACCTGCCTCCCCAAATACAAAATTAAATGTTCTTATAGAATAAGTAATTACTATTAAATATAGATGTACATCTTTAATAATAACACACTATAATATTGATAAAAACTTAAATAGAGAGGTATAATATATAAAAATTACTTATTATTAAGGTGGTGAAATTCTATGAGACCAGTACTATTTTTTATGATGAAATCATGCCCTTACTGCAAACAAGCAATAAACTGGATGAAAGAGCTTGAACAAGAAAATCCAGCATATTCAGATATAGAAATAAAAACTATTGACGAAAACTTAGAGCCAGATTTAGCAGATCAATACGATTATTATTACGTACCAACTTATTACATTAACGGTGAAAAGGTACATGAGGGCGTTGCTACAAAAGAAAAAATAAAGCAAGTATTTGATACTGCATTATTATAGAACATAGGATTATCTTTATAAATGAAAAAATACCTTTCAGCAGAATAGGCTCGAAGGGTATTTTTTATTGAAAGCTTTTTAAAATATGCACTTAAATATCAATTAGCATTTTATATAATATTTATATAGATAAACTACTTCAGTCATTAACCTCAAAGTAAAGCTTTCGAATTGAAGTGGTATATGTAAAATATATACTTTATATATGGCTAATGGTATAATGTAAACATTATCAATAATATTTTGAATTTTTATGTAAGACTATCCTTAATAAATATTCATATTAAAGGGGGAAAACTCATGGCACATACTCCATCAAGCTCAAGATACACTAATATGAAATATAATAGATGTGGAAAAAGCGGTCTAAAACTGCCTGCGATATCTCTTGGTTTATGGCATAACTTCGGTGGCGTAGACACTTTAGAAAACCAAAAAAGATTAATAACCACATCCTTTGATTTAGGAATAACACATTTTGATTTAGCAAACAACTATGGACCACCTCCAGGATCTGCTGAAGAAAACTTTGGAAGAATTCTTCACTCTGAGCTTTCTGGTTATAGAGATGAGCTAGTTATCTCTACAAAAGCTGGCTACGGAATGTGGGCAGGTCCTTATGGTGACTGGGGATCAAGAAAATATTTAATATCAAGCTTAGATCAAAGCTTGAAGAGAATGAATTTAGATTATGTAGATATATTCTATTCTCACAGACCAGATCCAAATACTCCTGTTGAAGAAACTATGATGGCTTTAGATCAAGTAGTTAGACAAGGTAAAGCTTTGTACGTAGGTATATCAAACTATAGTGCTGAACAGACAGCAAAGGCATCTAAGATATTGAAGGAGCTTGGAACTCCTTGCCTTATTCATCAGCCAAGATATTCAATGTTTGATAGATGGATTGAGAACGGACTTCAAGAAGTTTTAGAAGAGGAAGGAATAGGATCTATAGCATTTTGTCCTCTTGCTCAAGGACTACTTACAAATAAATATATTAATGGAGTTCCTCAGGATTCTAGAGCCGCTAACCCAACTTCTCCGTTCCTAAATTGTGATGCAATAACTGTAGAAAAGGTTGAAAAGATAAAGAAGCTTAATGATATAGCACAAAACAGAAATCAATCTCTTGCTCAAATGTCACTTGCATGGGTTTTAAGAAATGGTAAAGTTACTTCTGCACTTATAGGTGCAAGTAAAGTTTCTCAAGTTATAGAAAATGTTCAGGTAGTAAATAATCTAGATTTCTCTGAAGAAGAGCTTAGATTAATAGATGAAATAACTAAATAATTTATTTAAATATGTTTAACTTTTTATTACGGATGTATTACTCCGTAGTAGAATTTATATTAAAAGAACTCTGCTTACAACCCAGCAGAGTTCTTTTAATAACCTTAATACTTAGTTAGCATATCTTTTACTATAACAATCCAAGTTATTTAATACAAATTAAGCTATTCTCTTAACTTTAAAGGTTCCTGCAGTAAATAACACTAGTGAAAATAATACTACTACCAATGCATACTCTGGTTTTTGAGTATTTATTGATTGCAATGCCCAGTACTGAGGAGTAAACTTCGAAAATGCTGTAACAGACTTAGGCAAAAAGTCATAAGGCATAAAACTTCCACCTACAAAGCATGTAACTCCTACAATTATTTGTAATACTACATTGATATAGTTTTCCCTCTTTACTACTCTAGTTACTAGAATTCCAAGACTTAAGGATACTAATGCCAAACAAATTATATTTAGAATTGCTATGGGTGCTTTTGTAAGCATACTAGGGGAATTTACTAAAGCACTTAATATATAAATAAAACTATAAGATAATGCAGATATTATAAAAAGTGCCCCTAGTATAGCTCCTATTATAACTCTTGGTTTATTAGCTGTAGTAAAACTTCTCACAATTATATTTTGCTCATTTAGGTGAAATAGATCCATCGATATACCAATAGAGCTGAATAAAGCAAAGCTTATTATTAGATTAAGAACCATAGCATCTCCAAAATTAGTCTTATCTTTTCCTATAACTGAAATATTAGCTTCTTTATAACTTAAAGCTTTCAATGTTATATCTTTTCCGTTACTTTTAAACTCATTTTTTAGTAACATATTATTTATCAGTGAATCCGCATTTAATTGAAAATTTCCTAAATCAGAATTACTTCCAAGCTTATAAGAAATTATTTGAGGCTTTTCACCTTTTTCAATCTTATCAGAGAAATCCTCAGGTATTTCATAGAATTCACTTATATTTTTCTTTTTTAGCTTTTCTGTTGCCGTATCTTTATCATATATCTTAATCTTAGTATTAGTTTGTATTTCTTTAACGAATTCATTACTATAGCTTCCCTTATCACTATTTACAATAACATTCTCATTATCAGCTCCAATTAGACTCTTAAATAAAAAACCAAAGGATAAAACCACTATAAATGGAACAATAATAGTTGCTATAATAGTGCTTTTACTTTTAGTCAATCTCTTTAGATTACTTTTTAACAATATTAAAAAACTCATAGTTAATCCTCCCATGCAATATTAACTTTAACAAAGCTTACAACTAAAAATATCACAGCTACTAAAAGCATAAGAATAATTTGATTTAAGGCACCATAACTTCCTTCAATTATAGCCAAACTCTTATAAGAATTAAGTATCAAGGAATTAGGAGAAAAATTAGATATTATTTTTAGTACACTTGCATCAGTCATGTCAACACTATAGAAGACGCCTCCAATCATTAACGGTAAAGCTGTAATCACAGTAATTATTGAGTTACTTACTTTCTCACTTTTTACAAAAGCTATTATTAGACCTATAACAGATGCCTGAAGCAAGCTTTGAAAAATAACTGCAACTAATATCCATACTATCGAAGTAGTGAAAGCTATCCCTAAGATTTTATTTATCATCACATATACTATATTTATAAAAAATACTATTATAAAGGATGAACTTAAATATCCTGCTAAGTAATTAACTTTTTTGTTAGGGGTAGAGAAACTCCTTCTTAGTATTCCAACTCTCTTCTCTTTGTAGAACAATTTTACTAAGGTAAGCATTATCATAACTGACGAGAAACTAAACATTGATATGGTGTAATATTCTCTTGCTCCTAATGACTTGTAGCCTTCTATTATTTTTTCCTTAACGGAAGGAACTTTTTGTACTTCCTGAAGTTTTCCAATTATTTTACTTGTAAGTGCTTTCTTTTCTTCATCATTTAAACTAATAGAATCTATATTTTTGTAGATAACCTTATATTGATTAATATTTTCAGTAAAAGTTGTCATAAAGCCCTGAACCATATCTAATGCACTATCGGATCCAGTTACTTTTTCTATTGTTATATCATTAAAAGATTTATCTATTATAACTCTACACTTTATATCATCTTCAGTATCACTATCTATAAAGTTTTTAACTTCTTTTGTATTTAGCATTGATTCTAAAGCTTTGCCTTCTTGTGAAGTTTTGTCATATTTAAACTCAACCTTTACAGGTTCAAAGGAACTTTTACCAGCGAACAGATCCTGTTGCATAACACCATAAACATAAGCTGCTATCATAGGACAAATTATAAATAGCACAAATATTATTCTGTTCTGTCTAATAAAAGATATTAAGTTCTTTTTTATCTCTGTTACTAGATTCATTTTACTTCTCCTCATCCCTTAGATTTTTGCCTGTAAGTGTTAAGAACACTTCTTCTAGATTAGGTTCCTCTATTCCTATATTCCTTACTGCAACCTTGTACTCTGCTATAACGTCCAAGATTTCATTTATAGTAAGCGCTTCATTACATATCACTTTAATTTCATCACCTAAAACTTCAGTACCTCTTATATTAGGAAGCTTCTTTATTGCAAAGGCTAATTCCTCCAATCTTCCTTGAGCTTTTATCTTAATTACCTTATCACTTATTATCATTCTCTTTAATTCTTCTTTATTTCCAAATGCTACTTCTTTACCTAAATCTAATATAAGAATGTTATCACAGAGAAGTTCAACTTCTTCCATGTAGTGAGATGTATATATTATTGAGGTGCTATATTCTTTATTCATCTTCTTAACAACTTCAAAAATATGATTTCTTGATTGTGGGTCTACCCCTACAGTTGGCTCATCCATTATTAATACTTCTGGGTGGTGCATCATTGCTGCAGCTATATTTAGTCTTCTTTTCATTCCACCTGAGTACTTTTTTACTGGATTTTTCAGGTGATCTTTAAGTGCTGATATTTCTATAGCTTCGTCTATTCTATCCTTAAGCATCTTTCCTCTTAATCCATAGAGGCCTCCCCAGTATTCTAAGTTTTCCTTTGCATTTAAACCTTCAAATAATGCAATTTCTTGAGGAACTAATCCGATTCTTTCTTTTGCTTTAATTGTTTCTTTACTTATATCATTGCCACCTATCAATACTTGACCCTTATCCATTTTCAAGAGTCCAACCATCAAGTTTATTAGTGTAGATTTTCCGGCTCCATTAGGTCCAAGTAGTCCAAATATTTCACCTTTCTTTATGCTAAATGAAACATTATCTAAAACAAGCTTATCGTTAAATCTCTTTGTTATATTATTTACCTCTACTATATTCATTTCATTATCCTCCTTATATTGAACAGCTAAGACTCTTTTATTCTTCAAATCTAGCTGCATTTAATTCTTATCTATGAGTTAATTATATACTGCTTCCTATTTATTACATATTAGCCTTGGTCACCATATTGAATGACTTAAGTCATTTATACTTATGCTTTTTGATATTTTTAAACAGGTGTAGCTATACATTATGATTTTTATACTGGTCAATCACATTGAATAAAAGCACTCTATAGATGTAGTATATTTATAAAAATAATTGAGGTCAGGAATTTCCTGACCTCAAAATTCTACTTGATTAAGTTGTTCTTGAAAGCAAATATAGCTATTTGAGTCCTATCCCTTAAAGCTAATTTAGAAAGTATAGTAGTTATATTATTCTTTATAGTTCCTTCTGTAAGATACATCTTTTCGCCAATTTCCTTATTGGATAGTCCATTTGCTATTTCTTCTACTATAGTTAATTCTCTTTCAGTGAGCCCTGTTTCTTCTTTTAATTTTTCCTTTATTAAAGAATCATCTCTATCATTTTCTTTAACTACAAGTTTAGATACTATATCTGGATGGACAACTATATTTCCTCCAAAAGCTGCCTTTATTCCTCCATATATTAAGTCATAAGAGCTATCCTTGAGCAAATATCCAGATGCACCATTCTTTAGAGCTTCCTCAATATACTCGCTGTCTTTAAAGGTAGTTAGTATAAGTATCTTTGTTTCGGCATTTAGCTTTTTTATAAGTTTTGTTCCTAAAACTCCATCGCAATTATCCATTCTTATGTCCATTAGTACTACATCAACCTTATTTGATTTACAGAATTCATATGCTATATGGCCATCCTCGCATAAAGCCAATACTTCTATATCTTCATAAGTTGAAAGTATTATCTTTAAACCTTCTCTTATCAACTTTTCATCATCCACTATAATTATCTTTATCTTATCCAACTATACCCCCCCTAACATATTTATACTTCATCTAAACTAAGCTTACCTTTGTCCATAGTAACAATAAGTTCAAATCCTTTATTAATCTCAGTGAAGTATTCCACAGTTCCTCCCCACACAGAAACTCTTTCTTTAATACTAGAAAGCCCAACACCGGGCACCACATCATTACAGCCCTTCCCGTTATCTTTTAGATGCATCCTAAAATAATCATCTAAGAAATTTAAAAACACCCTTATCTCTGTTGCTTTTCCATGTCTTACTGAGTTTGATAGAAACTCTTGGATTATTCTATATATAACCATGGTTTGATCTGAATTTAGTTTCCATACATTATCAGATACTCTAAACCTAACTTTTACCGCAGTAAGTTTCTCAAAGTTTTTAATCATTTCAGAAATAGCAATTACGCCTTCATACTCTTCAAGCTCCCGTGGTTTCATAGCTCTTACTGCAGCTCGTACTCTTTCCATACTTTCCTTAGAGAATTGGCCCAGGCTTTTAGCCATTTGGCTAGCTGTTTCTCCATCTTTTTCTGCTATCTTTTCTATTGCTCCAAGCTGAATTATTATAGTAGATAATGCATGTCCAACATTGTCATGAATTTCCCTCGATACTCTATTTCTTTCCCTTAAAAGTGTTATCTCTTCTATTGTGTTTGCATAAGCTTCGAGTTCCATATTAACCTTTTTTAATTCTTCATCTTTTTCTCTTAATTTATCATATAAATCCTGAGCTTCTATTTTTCTATACTCTTCATTTTTAACCTTATCCAAAATTATAATTAAAGGTACGGCTACTATTGCCCATCCAAGTATTTTATCTAAGTTTTGGTTATATAATAAAGTAGTAACAAATAAAGCATAAAATATCCAATACATCTTTTTTAGGTTATATATTATATCTAATAGAGGTAACACAAAAATAAACTCACCAAATATACCACCTAAACTATATAATTTATATGCCAATAAAGTTTCAATAGTAATAGATATAATTATAAATGCATATTTCCTAGGCAACATGAAATATCTTACTTGATTATTTATTATATATAATAATAAAAATACTATATCAAAAACATCTATCCTATCTCCATTATGTGAAAAAGCTAATATGAATATAAAAATATATATGTATCTTAAAAATATTATTGATTCTTCCTGCTCAAATTTACTAGACATATATCCTCCTAAAATTTTCATATTATCTTTATATAGTACAACTTAATAACATTTATATCCAGTATGTTCCATTTACAATTTTTAAAAAATTTACTGCTATTAAATTAAATATGAATTTGTATTAATTACATTTTTATATAAGAGGTGATTAATTTGGTTAAAATAACTAATATTGAAGCTTACTTAAGAGAACATAGTATCAGCCCTTCCTATCAAAGAAAGAGAATTTTTGAATATCTAAATGAAAGACAAAATCATCCTAATGTAAATCAAATTTATGAAGAATTAGTTAAGGATATACCTACACTTTCAAAAACTACTGTATATAATACTCTAAACATGTTTGTTGAAAAGAAGCTTGTAGAAGCTATCACAATAGAAGGAAACGAAATAAGATATGACTTATTTAATCCAGAAGCTCATGGACATTTTAAGTGTGAAAATTGCGGCACAGTTTATGATATAGACATGGATATAAATATTTCTAATATTAAAACCTTAGAGGGTTTTCAAGTGAAAGAACAATCCTTTCATTTTAAAGGTATATGCAAAAATTGCTTATGTAATAAGGATGAATAATCAGGCCAACTTTTTAAATATAATTTTTTAGATATAGGATAGTTAGCATAAATTGCAACTATATCCTATATCTTTTTTATATAATATAATTCCAAATATAATCAATATTAATAGTGTAATATATATTGCAATATGATAATCATAAAGCAAACTAAATTTGAAAAAAATAAAAGACTGCGGGAGCAACTTAAAATTAATTATACAGATATTTTAACACCAATAAAAAGTTTGACTTATTTCATATACAACCTCTAACACTATGATATTAACGTATCAATCCATAATTGTTGATATCAACTTTAACATTAACATTAAAAGTTACATCTTTATATTCCTTTTCCCACTTAACTTTCTCCCAATAGTTATTATATTTTGAACGTATAATATCCCCTATCCCTAGAGGGTCACTTCCTACTTCTTGTGTATATTGCAATGTATTCTCACATTTCTCTTTGATCTCCCTAGCCAGTTCATCTTCAATGGATTTTTGAGCAGTTTCATCATATTTATTAAGCCACTTATATTCTGAAAGAATTACTTTAAAATTTAAAGATATGTCAATAGTCGGTTTATCATCTATAAGTCTAGCTTTAAGACTACGTTTTACTGTTTTAATATTAACAGCACATCCACTTTTATTATTTTCACCTTTTGGGTTTAATGCATTCTTTGAAATAAATACAGATTTTTTCGCTTTCCCCATCATTGCTAATAATAAGGCTGTTTGCTCAGTGTCAATCTTTCCCACCATCTTATCATCTAAAAAAAGAGCAGAACCAATAATTGCAATCCCTTTGCCCTTTTTGCGTTCAATTTTTATAATAGGCGTTATTGGATCTATACCTGGCGCAAAATAATCAGTAGTAAAACGAAAAATTCTTGTTTCTGGTATATTTGATGATTTAATATTGCTTCTAATTAATTGATGAAGATATATTGAAGGCAAAGGTGGCTTATCACCAAATGTTTGTGCCTGTTCAAATAAATCCTTGGGACTTCCTTCTACTACCACTACATGCGCAATAGTTGGATCTGTTGGTTCACGTTCAAGTATTTCTAATAAACTATGAACTCCTCTTTCAGCCAGTGAATCAGATATGAGAACTTGTTGAATTTTTCCGCCTTCAATATATTTAGATGATGTCTTTCTTGCTTCTTCTCTAAATTCCCTCAATAAATTAGCAGTACCATATATTAGTTCTGTTTTTTCTGTTGCCCTTTCATCAAGTACAGGTATAGTAAAACACATTAGCAGCTCATCTTCATCTGCTATTTCAAAACCTACTTGTAATGCAAAACCAGATTCCTCATATATCTTTTGATCCCAGCATCCAGTAGTATTCAATAGCATTATTACTATTAATATAAGGCAAATCATATTTCTTATTTTCAATAAATTCACCGCTTTCTTAAATGAGATATAAAAAATGTTACTATAGTCATAACTATAAAAATCATACCCATTATTCCCGAATATGCTGAGTATCTATATGTAGCTTCAAAACTTTTTGGTATTCTACTTGCTATTATTTCTAATAAAATTATAAAAGTAATTAACCATCCTTGTCTTTTTATTTTAAATAGCATGGATGCACTATAATATGTTGCATAAAGGTAAGCTCTTGCTGCTCCGCCCATCGTTGGAAGCCAAAATAGCATATATACTGTATCTAACCTTTCAATAACAGGCATGGCTATTGATTGTTCTATATTATAGATAGGAAATACTAACATACCTAACTTTACTTCTCCGAAAAACATAGTTGATATCATTACTATTCCAGTATAATATGCTATAGTAAATAGCATACCTATTACTATTTTCTTGCTGATATTTTCCTTATCCTTTATTTTCGGATAAAATAATGTTACTAATTCAAAACCAAGGTACGCATATATGGTTAGATTTACATTTTTTATTATGGGAATTAACCCCGCTTTACCAATTGGCATTATATAAGTAAATCTTAAATCCTTAATTATTAGAAAAAGAGTCATAACTAATATCAAATATGCAATAAACAGCAAAGTAGCAAACCTGCATATTAATTTTAGACCCTTTATCATAGCATAAATCGTTGGAATTAAAATTACTATTGTTGTTACAAGCTGCGGAGTAAACCTAAGAATAATAATACTAACTGTTTCAGTGAAAATTCTTATAGTTATTGCGGTAATAAACATTAAGTATAATTCAGTAAAAATATTTAATGCATAGCCAAGAATATTGCCGTATACTAGTATATTTATTTCAAAAATCGTCTTATTTTTATATTTTTTCAATAGGGAAACAATTAATAAAGCTAAAATTAAACATAGAATTCCACCAAAAAGCACTGAAATCCAACCATCATGCCCTACTTCAGCTACAATGGTGGATGGCAAAGACAAAATTCCTATACCAATTTGCGCAGATATTATAAAGGCTGCTAATTGTTTGGATGTAATATCTAGTCTTGTATCACTCATCTTTATTTCCTCTTTTTTTATCTATAGGATTTGGCATATGTGGTCTTCTTTTCATAAATTGAACTGGTAATCTTATAAAACTATCTTTTAAATCACTTAGTTTGAAAGGTAATATTGGCATAAAATATGGCTGGCCTAAAGATTCTAAAGATAATAAATGCATAAGTAACACTACTAAACATACTATTAGTCCAATTATTCCAAATAAAGATGACATAAACAATATGCCAATTCTAAGTACTAAAGTGCCTAACCCAAACTCATAGCTCGGAATAATAAAAGAAGCTATTGTAGTTATCCCAATGATAATAATAAATAGATTGCTAACTATACCTGCTTCTACTGCTGCCTGACCAATTATAATACCACCAACTACTCCTATTGTTGATCCTATATAAGTTGGTAACCTAATAGCTGCCTCCTTCAACATTTGAATTGTAAGTTCCATCAAAATGGCCTCTACAATTGGAGGAAAGGCAACTTTTGACCTTGATTGTCCAAGTTGCACCAGCAGGTTTAGAGGAACTAGATAATAATGAAATGAAGTAATTGCAATATATAAACCTGGCAATATTAAAGTTATTATTAATCCTAATATTCGGACTAGTCGTATCAATGTAGATGATATCCAATTACTACTATAATCATCAGGGCTTTGTAAAAAAGAAAAAAATGAAACTGGTGCTATTAATGCATGGGGAGTTCCATCAAGTAATATTACAATTCGCCCTTCCAAGAGAGCTGCTAAAGTTTTATCAACCCTCTGAGTCGATAAATATTGTGGAAATATTGAGTATTTTGAATCTGTTATAAATTGCTGAACACTACCTGATGACAGTACCCCATCAGTATCAATACTAGTAATTTTATTATATAATGTATTTATTAACTCTGGGTTTGCTATTCCTTTAATATACACGATCGATATACTTTGATTAGTAATAGTTCCTAATACAATAGTTTTAATCTTCAAATTATGATTTTTTATGTTTCGTCTTAAAAGTGTTATGTTAGTATCCAAAGATTCAATAAAACCATCATGAGGGCTGCGAACATTTTTTTCTCCAATTGGCTCGCTTATAGCTCTATCCTTAATCTCTATCATATTGCATATAACTGCAAAACTAGCACCTTCCACAAGGAACACAGTCTTTCCGTCCATAATTGCTTTAACTACAGTATTAATATCATCGCCTAGTGAAAGATTTGATGATGGCAGATAGTCAATAATTTCTTTACTACATAATATAGAGTAGTCCATAGCCATCAATGGCTTTATAAAATCTCTTTGAAGTAAATCATTATTAACAAAATCTTTAATAAATATAAAACATCCTTTTTTCATCTCTTTTAACATTATTGTTTTCTTTACAATATCTGGACAGTCATCTATATATCTATCTATTGTGTTTAAGTTATCGAATAGGTTAAGTGATATACTTGTTTTGGGAAACATCATTACTCACATCCTCAAATAAGTAAATTAGGGCATTAATATTATATTTTCTCAATTACATGAATTTATTCTAAATTCTATTACGCCATTATAAACCTTACTTGATTTAAACACTTTAACGATACTCTCTCTCATTTCATTAATTTTATCCTATCCCAGCGTATTCAAATTAAAATTATTATAAAGTTATAATTAACATAAAATAGTGTTAGCTTTAATTTACTACTATATTACGCAAATATTACGAGTGCTAAATGGTTATACTTTATTATGTCTTCATATAAAAAATAGTAATTAATAAGGAGGGTTTTTATGGGTAAAAATTATATTGGTTTAGAAAAAGATGGTATAGAAACTGTTGTTAGAGAATTGAATAAGTATCTTTCGAACTTAAATATTATATATACTAAACTTCACAATCTTCATTGGAATATAAAAGGTGCTGCTTTCTTTGAACTTCACACAAAGTTTGAAGAATATTACGATAAAGTAAATACAGATCTAGATGCCGTTGCAGAAAGAATATTAACTTTAGGTCATACTCCAGCTGCTTCTTTAAAAGAGTATCTAAGTCTATCCACAATAGCTGAAAGAGAAAGCAAAGATGTTACACCTGAAGATTCGATAGAAGTTATAAGAAAAGATTTTTCATTATTATTAGAAGCTTCAAGAAATATACTTAAACTTGCAGAGGATGCAAATGACCAAGGTACAGTTGATCTTATGTCAGGATTTATATCTAAATATGAGAAGAATTTATGGATGTTAACCGCATTTACTAAAAGTTAGACTTCGGATTAAAGTGTTTCATCTTTAGATGAACCACTTCATAATTAAATTTATATTTTCAAATTCTCCTCTCAGAACCCAGAGGAGTTTTGAAAATAAGCTTCAGATTAAAGTGTTTCATCTTTAATAAAAGCACTGCTATATCTTTAAAAGATTTAGTAGTGCTTTTTACTGCATAGCTTTAAAATCTAGATTCATTCTCAAAGATATCTAGCTTATTAATATACAATTTTGTTCAAATTATGAATACTTATTATCTTATTTATTCAAAAGCCTTAAACACATCTCTACCAGCACCACAAATTGGGCACTTTTCAACATTATCACCAATTTCAGTATAGCCACAGATTGGGCAAACATACATTGTAGCTATATCTAAATCTTTGCCTTGTTTTGCAGTTTCTTGCGCAAATTCAAATATCTTTGCATGAACTTTTTCTGCTTCTAATGCATAATTGAAGGATCTTTGCGCATCTTTCTCTTCTTGATATCTTGCTGTTTCAAGATAAACAGGATACATTTGCTTTATTTCATGCAATTCTCCATCAATAGCACCTTGTAGATTCTCAATAATATTTGTGTGACCAAACACTGCTCCTGCTACGACAGTATTATCTCCCACTTGTTCTTTTAATACATTAAAGTGATTCTTTGCATGAGCCCATTCTGCATAAGCAACAGCTCTAAATAGCTTACCTATATTAGGATACCCGTCCTTTTCAGCTGAATCTCCCCATATAAGATATCTCATATGAGCCATACTTTCTCCACCATACGCTGAACGTAAAAAGTCAGCAGTCATTGCATTGTTTACTGCCAATATAGACACATCCTCTCAAATTATAATTACATTGGTATTATTAACTACGACAAAAAATATATACCTGATTATGTAAACCTAATTTGTAATATCCAAAGTTATAATTTTGCTTATAACTTTCTATATAGTGGGTAATATATTAGGGACTAAATTTTATTAAGAGGTGATATTATGCCATATACTTTACCAGATCTACCTTATGCCTATGATGCACTAGAACCACATTATGATCAAGAAACTGTTAAAATTCATCACGATATACATCATAAGGCTTATGTAGATGGATTAAACAACGCAGAAACAAAACTAGCTGAGGCTAGAGAAAAAGGAGATTTTGCTTTAATAAAACATTGGGAAAGAGAATATGCCTTCCATGGTTCTGGTCATATTCTACATACAATGTTTTGGCAAAACATGAGTCCAAATGGCGGTGGAGAGCCTACTGGAAATCTTGCAGACCAAATTAAGAAAGACTTTGGCAGTTATGATGCTTTCAAAAAACAATTTAGTGCTGCAGCAGTAGCTGTAGAAGGTTCTGGTTGGACTGTTCTTTGCTGGAACAAACTATTTAGCAAACTAGTTATTCTGCAAGTAGAAAAGCATCAAAACTTGACTCAATGGGAAGTATGCCCTCTTCTTATTGTTGATGTATGGGAACATGCTTATTACTTAAAATACCAAAACAAGAGAGCAGGCTTCGTAGAGGCTTGGTGGAATATAGTTAATTGGGAAGATGTTAATAGCAGACTTCAAGCTGCATTAAAGTAATAAAGATGAGCCACTTCGATCCGAAATCTATTTTTAAAACTCTCACGGTTTCTGGTGAGAGAATTTAAAAATATAAATTTTATTACGAAGTGGCTCATCTATAAAAAGGAGTTATTACAATATAAACAATGTTAGTTTATACGTAGTAACTCCCTTTTTCGTGCTTTCATTATTAACATAAATAGCCCAGTTCCATTGAATACTATACGTTTGAAGATATATTAATTATTAATAGCAAATTAACTATCAAGTTTTGATTTTATTCTGAACTGGCTTATCTATAGAAAACCTTTTTCACATTGCTATATATCTATATTTCTACACTTCCAATACTAAAGTATCCCTTTGGAACATTATCTTTTGCAGATTCATTTAGCAAAAACTTAAATTCTTTACCTGAATGCTTAGCTGCTATTGATAGATGACATAATCCTATTCCCATATCAATTTTATTCATCTTTTCCATAATGAGCGCTTTGATAGGATTAAGCTTTATGCAATTAACATATAACTTGGTTCCTTCTATATCAAAATGCCATGGCTGACTATTTGTAGCAGATGGTGCTATTCTTACAGATTCTAATAACTCATCAAAATCAGCTTTATCTCTTATAGTTTCTATCGAGTTTCTTTTGAACTCTGATATGTCACTTCTATATAAACTCTCAGCTGGTTTTCCAAAAGCTAGCATTATAACAAACTCTAGATCCGATTTACTTACTATATCTTTTGCTGGTTTAGCCATTCCTTGCCAACAAGCACCTAACCCGTTAGCTGACAAGTATAAATCTAGTTGTTGAAGCATAAAAC
Organism: Clostridium fungisolvens; assembly: GCF_014193895.1. Lineage (NCBI taxonomy): Bacteria > Bacillati > Bacillota > Clostridia > Eubacteriales > Clostridiaceae > Clostridium > Clostridium fungisolvens. Next base: position 4,793,209 of record NZ_BLZR01000001.1, read on the forward strand.
CTATATTGGTTAAATATCCATCTTTGTTCTCAGAAAATACTACCACATAATGAGGCGCTTTTATAGACATAAAGCTTTTAACATCATTTTGAGATATAACCTGTAAATCAGTCTTAATTCCAGATACTAAAGGATTAATCTCACTTATAAAGCTTTTAATATCATTTAAAGTCTTATCATCTAAAGAACCCATATCATATTTTCTTATAGATTTTCTTTTGTACATGGTCTCATAAAACTTTTCATTATTCATTCATATTACCTCTCAATAAAATATTTCTATATTCATAATAAGCTTTCTATTTAACACACTAATTAATCATTAACACTATAGTAATATAATCTTCCATTCTCTACAGAGGAATTGATCTTTCCTTTGTTGTAGAGGTACGATAAAAATGCTGACATTGATGAATAGTTTAAATGATATTGCCTAAAATCAATATCTAAATCATTAAGTATTGTTAGATTTTCTAACAACTCCTCTTTTGTTAAAGGCTTTTCTAACAGCTCTATGATCTGGTTGCAATAATCTTTGATATTATCAATATTTTTATCTACTAATTCTATAATGTCATCTTTCTTAACAATGTCTTCTGCATGGCTTATAACAAAGTAGTCTGCATCTATTTCTTTTATCTTTTCTAAAGAAATAAGTGCACTACCTACATCAAACAAGTATGGGAAAGAATATTTTTCTAATATTGTTCCACTATACAAAGCATCTCCTAAGAAACATACCTTATCTGAAGTAACTATTGCTATACTTTGTGGAGAATGTCCTTTTAAATCAAAAACCTCAAATTTATCATCATTTATCTTGGTATTGCCTTGATCTAAAACATAGTCTACATTTGAGTCTTTGCAGTCATCTGAAAGATTCTTAGGACTAGTAGCTGTATACAACATATTTGCCCTTAGTTCTATGTTTTCCATATATAATTTTTCTTTTTCTGAGGTATAGACTATGCATCCAGTATAATTATTTTTGAAATAATTGTTACCCCCACAATGATCAGGATGACTGTGGGTATTTACTATATACTTAACATGAAGATTATTTTCTTTTAATACTTCTTCAATTTTTCTTGCTGCAGAATTATTTATTCCAGTATCAATAAGAAGACAATTTTTATTTTTATAACTATAAACTCCGATATTAGTTGGAGCATTAATATAATAAGTATTTCCGTTTATTTTGGTAAGCTCCATATATAAATTCATTCCTTCCTGCGTTTAAAAGTACATTTAGTTCTCTAAATAGTCATTTAATTATTAAATTAAATAATTATAAAAACATATAATCATATAAATATATAGTAAACATGCCGATTTACATATATACTTACTCAATTATATTGTTATAAAACCTATTAAATAAAATTTTTAATATCTTAATTAAATCTTACTCTTTTAACTCTGGAACAATATTAGGTGCAGTTCCTTCAGTTAACGCCTTTACAAGATTCTTAGCGGCTAATCTAGCCATATCAAGTCTTGTGTCTTCATTAGCAGACCCTATATGCGGAAGCGTAACTACATTATCCATCTTTAATAATGGGTTATCAGCTTGCACTGGCTCCACATCAAATACATCCAATCCAGCTGCTTTTATTTTTTTATTTTGAAGCGCTTTAATCAGTGCTTTCTCATTTATAGTTTTTCCTCTTGAAGCATTAATAAATATTGCACTAGGCTTCATTAAATTGAATTGGTCCTCATCTATAAGATTGAAAGTTTCTTCTGTCAATGGAGTCATGATAACTACAAAGTCCGATTTCTTTAAAAGCTCTTCCATGGTGCAATACTCTGCTCCTAGTTTTTCTTCAACCTCTTTCTTTCTGCTTCTGTTGTAATAAAGTACATTCATATCGAATCCTAAACTTGCTCTTTTGGCTACAGCTTCACCTATTCTTCCCATTCCAATAATCCCAAGGGTTTTATGATGAACATTTGCACCGTAAAGCTCAAGATCATCATCTTTATTCCATCTTCCTGCTTTTACATATCTATCTAATTCAGTTATTCTTCTTGCACAAGCAAGCATAAGTCCAAATATTAAATCAGCAACAGTATCATCAAGTGCACCAGCTACATTGGTACCTATTATATTTCTACTTTTCATTGCTTTTAAATCAAAATTATTATAACCTACAGACATATTGCTAACTACTTTAAGGTTTGGGGCTTTTTCTAATAACTCTTCATCTATCTTAGTGCCAGATGTTAAAAGCCCATCCATATCCTTCAACTTTTCTAAAAGTTCTTCCCTAGTTATGTCTTCATCTGAACCACATTTTTCTAAATCACAATACTGTGATATATACTCCTCAACCTCTTGTGGAATTGACTTTGCTATATATACTTTTGGTCTACTCATAATATACCCCCAATTTACTTTACATAAATTATTTATAGATCTAGTTATTATCTAAAAAAATACTTTACAATATCATCAAATAATCCCAGAGGATTATAACATTATTTTATAATACCCAAATCTCCACTGGAATTGAATTGGTATAATCATAATTATACTCTTATTTAAAGTTAGTTAACAACAAAACTAAAGTTATATGGCACATTTTTCTTAAAATGAAAACCAGTCTCCACGCTTTGAGACTGGTTTATAATTAATAATTAAGTTTTCAACTTACATCTCGGTTAAAGATCTTATTGAAATTAAGTGGTTATACAGTAGAGGCTCTATGATATTCTTACTCTACTCTAGATTTTAGTGCCTCTGTCATAGAAACTCTATTAACCTTTCTTCTGCTAAAGGCTTTTGATACTTCATAGGTTAAGTAGATTACTATAAATCCTATTAAAACATAAATATAATTAATTCTTATAGGCATTACTAGATTCATACTTTTTGTAGCTGAGCTTATCATTTGATTAACCGAAGCTAAAAGCAGCGGTATTCCTATTAGATAACCTAGCACCACAATAAAGGAAGAACTGTTTAATATAAGTGAGTAAACTTCTTTTTTTCTATAACCTAGTACCTTCATTAGAGATATATTTTCCTTATTTTCTTCTATTATCAAAGAAGTAACTACATATATAACTATAAGCCCTATAATAAATGCCATGAAGGATATTGCTCCAACATAAGCCTGCATTGGCTTTGTTAAGGCATCAAAGGCATTTTTGATTTCATCAAGAGTAGCAGTACTTAGGAGTTTCTCTTTAGGTATATTTAATGCTTCCTTACTCATAAGTCCCATGTAACTATCTTTAGGATAACTTAACATAGAGTTAAAATTACTTATTGGCATATAAATATACTCACCAATATAGGTATCTGCAATACTATCCACGGTTATATCATACTCTTTTGAATCAAGCTTATTGATAAGTTTCACCTTATCACCTATCTTAAGCTTTAGGTTATCAGCTAGAGGTTTTGTGAAAACAACCTTGTTTGTATCAAGTTTACTACCTTTCGAATCCTTAAGAACTATATACCTAGAATTTCCTTCTATCCCATATATATTAAAACTGTGTTTTTCATCTGATTTTAAACTAAATGGTGATATAGAAAATCTTTCTGCATTATCGTTTTTACCACTCTGGAGTGAATTGAACAAGTACTGATATTGATATTTATATGTGCTCTCGTAAGTGTCCTTTATAAGGTAATCCATAGAACTCTTCATTACAAAACCCATCAAGAGAAGCATAGTTGCAAAAGCTATTCCAAGTAGCAGAAAGATGCTTCTAGGTATACTTCTAAGTTGCTCTCTTATTTTAAACTTTGTAGAAAATCCTAGTTTATCGAGCTTTAATCTCTTTTCAATGAATCCAACCTTATTCTTCTCTCTCCCACCTCTAATTAAATCTAACGGAGAATTTTTCAGAGCCTTATTAATTACAAAATATCCACATAGTCCTAAGAATGCTATTGGGAGTAGTAAGCTTATAATAATATATTTAGGATCGTACTTCATTGGCCCCATAGGCATATTAAAATAAGCTAACATTACCTTAAGCATTGGTTTAACTGTAAGTGTTCCTAAAAAGGTACCGATGATTCCACCTACAACTGCAACTGATAGCGGATAAGTTATATAATGCTTCATTATTTCTTTCTTTCTATACCCAAAGGAATAAAGAGTTCCTATTAATCCAAACTCCTTTTTTAACATTCTCCATATAACTATACCTGTAAGTATACATGTTAAAAGTAATACAAATATAGGCATTGAAGTACTCATTTGCTCTATTCCATCTACCTTTGCAGTTTCATACGTTACTCTTGGATTCTCAGTGACATTACTCCATTTGAGAACTATTATATTTTGTTCCTTCAAATAATTCTTAAATTTTGCTATATTATCATCTATATTTCCTCTATTATTAAATCTTATTGCGTAGGAAATATTTCCTTCACCGATACTCTTTAAGTCTTCTTTACTAATAACTGCTATTCCAAAACTCTTTGGATCATTTAATATGTCACTTTCTTGCTTTATAACATATATATAGTTAGGTATAGACATAAAACCAGAAACCTTAAAACTTTTAGAAGCAATAGTTACGTTATCTCCTATCTTAATAGAATTAGCTTTTGCATATGATGGATCTATAATTATATCTCCACCTTTTAAGGTAGTTCCTTCAATAGCGGCAGGCACATTAACCTTTTTGTTTTCGCTAAATATTCTAAGAGTCTTTCCTTCAGAAACGTTATAATCAAAAGTCTTTACTTCTTCCATACGGAGGTTAAATTTTGATTCTAATTCATCTATGTTTTTGATTTGTTTGTCAGCAATAAAGCTAGCATCTTCTTGATAATAATTACTTTCAAAAGCTGCTGAAGTATTCTTCATACTTACAGTTAGCTGATTAAACATCGTATAAAGCATACAACTTATAATAATTAATAATAATGATCCAATATATTGAGATTTGTTTTCTAGCATGGTTCTCTTTATCTTATTATTTATAACCATTACCACTCAATCCTTTCTGCTGGTAAGATCACTTTATTTTCAAGCTGTTCCACTATCTCGCCGTTTCTAACCTTGTATACCTTATTTGCCATATCACTTATTGCATTATTATGAGTAATCATAAGTATTGTAGTGCCAAACTCTTTGTTTACCTTTTGCAATAGCTTCAATATATCTCTTGAAGTACTGAAGTCTAGAGCACCTGTTGGTTCATCACATAAAAGAAGCTTTGGATTTTTCACTACTGCTCTAGCTATAGCTACCCTTTGCTGCTCGCCTCCGCTTAACTCCTTTGGAAATCTGTACTTTTTCTCAAACATCCCCACAGCTTTAAGTACCTCATCTGTATTTAGAGGATTCTTGCTTATATTAGAAACAACCTCAATATTTTCTCCAACAGTCAAATTAGGAATTAGATTATAAAATTGAAATACGAAACCTATCTTTTCTCGCCTATAATCTGTAAGCTTGTCATCATTAAGAGCTATAATATCTTCATCGTCTACTATAACTCTTCCAGAATCACTACGATCTATACCTCCGATTATATTAAGTAGGGTTGATTTTCCTGAACCAGAAGGCCCAAGGATAACCCCTATCTCTCCTTTATTTAACCCCATACTAACACCTTTAAGTACCTGCGTTACAATATCTCCAGTTACATAACTCTTTTTTAACTTAGAAATCTCTATAAACATAATCTATCTCATGCCTCCCTATCTATTTAAGACTTAGTTCCTAGTCCATTTTTTAATAACTCAATCATACTTTTAATATCTTTTTCTATGACCTCAAAGCCTTCATCCACAATATCTTCTCCAGCTTCCCTTGCTCTATTCATCATGCGCTCTTTAATCTTCATTGATACACCAGTAATGAATAAAGCTATTATTTCATCTTCTATATCTGTTCTTATACTCCCATTTCTCTTTCCATCCTGAACAATCTTTAATATATACTCATCCGAAACCTTCATCATATATTTCATCGATTCGTTAGTTAAATGATTATACTTTCCTAAAAAAACATCCTGAATGAAGATAATCACTTCTCTTTCATCATTTATCTGAGACCACATATCCTTAGAACTTTGATATAAATAATCAAAAATATTTATATTGTCATCTGCTAATACTAAGTATTTACCATATTTATTCATGACAAGTTCTAAAGACCATTGTAGTGAAAATAAGAATAACTCCTTTTTGTTCTCAAAATATTGATACATACTACCTTTTGCTACAGAGGCATTCTTTGCAATATTTCCTATATTGGCATTTTCAAAACCATTATTAGAGAACTCACTTACAGCCGTTCTCATTATCTTTTCTTGTTTTTCTTCATTTAGATTAAAAAAAGTATCCTTCGGCATATAATCCCACCTTAAATTTAAGATAAAAATCATGACTCTTAAGTCATGTGACTCTTTAGTCATATCATATGACTAAAGAGTCACTTTGTCAATATATTAATATTAAGTATTTTATCTCATCATGATTGAAATTACCTTCTACTAGCTAAAGCATTGACAGACGCAAGTATTAAATTTAAAATTATAGACAAACGAGGTCTGCGATACCTTTTAAAGGAGGTATATTTTGAAATATACGAAGGCAACAAACTATGCATTACATACAATTGCATTCATGATGAAACACGATAAAACTGACAACTTAGGCTTACAAACACTAGCAAAACATTTCAATATATCTTCTACTTATCTTTCGAAAATTTTAACTCAGTTAGTGAAAGCAGATTTAATTCAATCAACTCCAGGTGTTAACGGTGGTTATATCCTACGTAAAAAGAAAGAAGAGATTTCATTTATGGATGTAATCAAAGCGATCGAAGGAACCGGAGCACTGTTTAACTGTGATTTACAAGAGGAAGGTATATGTTCCATTCTCAAAGTAATGGAAGAAGCAGAAAATGTAATGGAAGCTTATCTGAAGAATAAAAAAATCTATGAAGTAATTCAAAATCATTCAACAAATGAATAAGTGAAAAGGGATGTAAAATCACAAACGTGATCTTACATCCCTTACTTAAACTGCATAAATATTATATTTAAGGGATTTAAACATTTTTTATTATATCTATAATTTCATTTGGAGTATCAATTATATATTTTGGGTTATACTCTTCCAGTTCCTCACGAGTTCTAAATCCCCAAGTAACTCCAACTACATCCATTCCGGCTCCAATACCAGTCTTCATATCTGTATTAGTATCTCCTATATACAAACATTCTTTAGGTGTCAGCCCAAGATTAATAGCTGTATTAATTGCTCCTTCAGGATCTGGTTTTCTTCTAACTCCATCTTTTTCTCCAGAAATGCTATCAAAATACCCTGTTCCAAATATTCCCTCAATGTTATCAATAGTCCTATCATGAGGTTTATTCGATAAAACTGCAATTTTGACATTATTTAATTTTAAATAATCTAACATTTCTTTAATTCCATCATACGCCCTGACTTCATACATACAATGAATTTTAAAATATTCAGTATAAGTGATAAGTGCATCCTCGTAATTTATTAAATCTTTATCACCACAATAAATTAAAACACGCTCTATTAGTTTCTTGTACCCATCACCAACAAATATCTTATAATGATCTTCATCCACAGGACCTAGTCCATATTTTTTCAAAGTTAAATTTGTAGTATAGGCTATGGCTTTAATTGAATTTATTAAAGTACCATCTAAGTCAAAAACACAGCATTTATACATTCTTAACACTCTCCTAACATCAATAATTAAAACTTGAATTTTATTTAAATAGGTAAATAAGTGCCCATTTGTTTCTACTTTCATTTAATAAGCAAGTAACTCATTCTTAAGATGGTATTATGCTTAACTCTTATTCTAGGTTAACTATATTGTTATAGAATAATTTTGTCAACAATCGAAAAGCAAAAGGATCGCTGAAGCAAACTTCCTCAGCGATCCTTTTAAATATCTATCTTTAATCTACAAAGTAGTTAATTTGCACAAAAAAACACTTTTCCTTTAGCATTAGTACTTTTCTTATATCCACACATTACATCTAACATATCCTAGGCAACTGCTCTCCTGATGGCATATCTAAAATTCTCTTGCTTCCAATCATGGTCTCAACAAAAACTCTATTTTTTATATCATCAGTTACCCTGCCTATAATATAGGCATCTTGCCCTAGCGGATGCTTTTTCATTACTGACAGTACCTCTTCAGCATGCTCCTCTGGAACAAATATACAAACCTTACCTTCATTAGCAACATAAAGTGGATCAAGTCCAAGCATTTCGCAAACGCCTCTAATTTCTTCTTTAACGAGAATACTTTCTTCCTTAAGAATTATTGAAACCTTACTAGCTTCAGCAATTTCATTAAGCACAGCTGCAACACCGCCTCTTGTAGCATCTCTCATCACATGAATATCTTTGCATACATTGAGGACTTCATATATTAAGGAATTTAACGATGCACAATCGCTCGAGATATCCCCTTCTATTCCAAGGTTGTGTCTTTTACACATTATTGTTATTCCATGGTCAGCAAGGGTTCCATTAACTATAACAACATCTCCAGGTTTAGCATTACTTGCACTTATATAGATTTCTTCATATATTACGCCTATTCCCGTAGTGTTAATATATATGCCATCTACACTTCCTCTTTCTACTACCTTAGTATCTCCTGCTACAATTTTCATTCCAGCCTTTTCAGCTTCTAAAGCCATAGATTTAACTATTTCCTCTAGTTTTTCTAACTCAAAGCCCTCCTCTATAATAAATGCAGAACTTAGATATAAAGGTCTAGCTCCGCTTACTGCTAGATCATTTACTGTTCCGCAGACAGCCAACTTTCCAATGTTTCCGCCATTAAAAAAGATAGGATTAACTACAAAAGAATCTGTGGTAAAAGCAACTCTATTGCCTTCCAGTGTCAGTTGTGCCGCGTCATTCATTTGACTTAATACAGAATTATTAAAGTGTTTTATAAAAATTTCACTTATTAGTCCGTTGGTCTGTCTTCCGCCACTGCCATGACTAAGAAGTACCTTTCCAATCATCCAAAAACACCTCCACCCTTGATATACATTTTATTTTTCCAATATATCTCATAAGACACCAAAGAAGCTTTAAGTTTAAATTTATATGTTCTTAACTATGATATTTAAAATAAGCCGCACAGGTACCTTCTGAGGATACCATGCAGGATCCAACTGGATTTTCTGGAGTACAACATTTCTTAAAAAGAGGACATTCTATTGGAGTAATCTTTCCCTTTAATATTTCTCCACATCTACAGCCAGCACTCCCATCATAGTCTTTGTACTTAATTTTGAAATGCTTCAAAGCATCATACTGCTCAAATTCCTGTTTAAACACATACCCACTGTTTGGTACATTCCCGATACCTCTCCAGCGAGTCTCTACTATATCAAACACCTGATTTAGCTGTTTTATAGCTCTTTGATTTCCTTCTGTTTTCACAATTCTTGTGTAATTATTAACTATCTTGGATTCTTTTTTATCTATAAGTTCTAGTAAAGTATCTATTCCATGTAGTAAGTCTATAGGTTCAAAGCCTGTTATTACCGCTGGTATATGATATCTTTCACTTAAAAATTCATAAGGCTTGCTTCCTATAATTGCACTTACATGACCTGGGAGTAAAAAGCCATGAATCTTCAACTCTTTATCCTTAACCAATTCCTCCATTATAGGAGGAACAATCTTGTGGGCTGTAAGAAAGAACAGATTATTTACTTTAGCTTTCTTAGCTTCAAGTACTGTTATTGCTGTCATTGGAGTGGTTGTCTCAAATCCTACAGAAAGAAATACAACTTTTTTCTCTTTATTATTTTGAGCTACTTTTATAGCATCCATTGGTGAGTATACAACTCTGATGTCAGCACCCTCAGATTTTTCACTTAACAAAGAGGCACTTTTACCTGGTACCCTCAGCATGTCTCCAAAGGTGGTTATGATAACATTGTCCATTGAAGCAAGTTCAATAGCTGTATCTATGTAGCTTTGTGGAGTTACACATACGGGACATCCAGGTCCAGAGATAAGGTTAACATTCCCTGGAAGTATATCTCTTATACCATACTTAAAAATCGCCATGGTATGGGTACCACATACCTCCATAATGTTAATAGGTTCACAGCTATTAATCCCTATCTTTTTTGCCAGCTTTCTGGCTAGTTCCCCATCTCTGAATTCATCAATAAACTTCATCCTCTATCAGCTCCTTAATTATCTCCAAGGTTTGCTTTGCTTCTTCCTCATCTACAATCTGAATGGCACACCCAGCATGAACTAATACATATTGTCCTAAGGAAACCTCAGGTACAAGATGTATATAAATTTCTCTTCTTACATTTCCCACTTCTATGATTGCCTTATTACCATCAGTTTCTATCACTTTTCCAGGCACAGCAACACACATCTATTCCACCTCCTTAATCTTCTTACTTAAAGATTTTTCCTACTCTACAAGATAAGTTATCTTAATATCATAATCAATCTCATCACTTACTTGATATATATTGGTTACTACTTTAATTTGTCTCGTACTCTATTCTCCTTCTATTGTCTCTATATAGAGTTCATATCCACTTATGACATTATTGCTAAATTCATTACAAGTTGGACACAACCTATTGAAATGATCAATTTTAAAAATAATGTCACAGTTATCGCATTTTGCTTTAGCTTCAACCTTAATAAATTCTAATTCTGAAGTTTCCACTAAAGTTCCTTGGCGAATGATATTAAATGCAAACACTAGTGAATCTATCATTGCACCTGAAAGTTCACCTATCTTCAAGGTTATTTTATCTACTCTTTTCATGTTGTTTTCAGCTGCCGTATTTTGTGTTATATTAATCACTTCCTGTATAATTGAAACTTCATGCATAATATTTCTCACCTCAAGTTTCCATTACTTTATATACATTATAATCTTAGGCTATGTTTAAGATTATTATTGAAATTACTGCTTTTTATTATCTCATTTGCTATACATAATTGACCTACCGATATCCCTCCATCATTACATGGTATAGAACTTTGAGTATAAACTTTAAAATTATTCTCCTTAAGCCTTCTTATGATGTTTCTTAAAAGGTAGGAGTTTTGAAAGACTCCGCCACTAAGAGCTACTTCTTTAAGCCCAGATGCGGTACTTACTTTCATGCACATATCAACTGTAAGCTTTATTATTGTATTGTGAAACTTAGCAGAAATAACACCTTTTGAAATCCCAGAGTGCATATCTTCTAATATTTCAGTGATAATCGAATAGGGTTTTATGATATTTACGTCCTCATCTACTACCTCATAGCTATAAAAACCTTCTACACCTTCTTCTATACAAGCCTCTAGTTCCATGGATGCTTGCCCTTCGTAAGTAACAATATCCCTTATTCCAAGTAGGCTTGCTACTGCATCGAAAAGTCTCCCCATACTTGAGGTTATAGGAAAGTTAAACCCTGAGTTCAAAATTCTTATCAAGGTTAACCCTTTCTCTTTAAAAATCTTATATACTGCAGACTCTACGCTATCATTAGAAGTTGTATAGTTACTTTTGTTTTGAGAATTGAAGCTATCAATCAAGGACTTATGAACATAAGCCACACCCATTCGCCAAGGTTCCTTAATGGCTTTATCTCCTCCAGGTAGTTTTATATAATTTAGATGTCCTACTCTTTTAAATTCTTTCATATCACATATTAAGAATTCTCCTCCCCAAATTGCTCCATCTTCTCCATATCCAGTTCCGTCATAACAAACCCCAATAATCTTGTTTTTTATGTCATTCTCCATCATGCAGCTAGCAATGTGCGCATGATGGTGCTGTACTGCGATTTTTTGCACTGAATAATTCAAAGCATATTGAGTAGATAGATAGGCAGGATGCAGATCATGTGCTATATAACTGGGCTTAAAAGCGAAGATTCTGTTAAAATGTTTTATATTATTTTCATAATGGTTAAGAGTTTGAATATTTTCCAGATCGCCATTGTATTGGCTAACAAATAAAAACTTTTCCTTAGTAAAACTAAAGGTATTTTTCATATCAGAACCACAAGCCAATATGCTTTCTATACCATTGAACTTAAAAGGTTCTGGCACATACCCTCGTGCTCGCCTTATCATACGAACTTTTCCACCTATAAATCGCACAACTGAATCATCTACTGGAACATATATTTCTCTATCATGCATTAAAAAATAATCTACAACATCCTTAAGACTATCTCTTGCATTTTGATCCTTGTACTCAATAGGAAGACCATTAACGTTGGCACTAGTCATTATAAGCATATCTAGTTCATCATCAAAAAGAAGTATATGTAGTGGTGTATATGGCAGCATTACTCCAAGAGTCTTTTGAAATGGTGCTATATTTTCAGGTAAGTTAAATTGATCGCTTCTATTTAAAATTACTATAGGCTTAGTTATTCCTTCTAATATTTCTTGCTCAACTTCATCAACCTTACAGTACTTACTTATGGTTTTCATATCTTTTGCCATTGTGGCTAGAGGCTTATGTGGCCTTCTTTTTCTATCTCTTAATTCTTTAATAGCTTCACCATTCTTTGCATCACATGCAATATGAAACCCTCCAAGTCCCTTTATAGCAAATACATTACCTTCCTTTAACTTATTGCGAGTCCACTCTATAGGATCATTTACAGATATGGTATGTCCACATTTATCCTCTATCCATAGTCTAGGCCCGCAATCATAGCAGGCATTAGGTTGGGCATGAAACCTTCTATCTTTTACATTCCTATACTCTTGCTCACATTGAGAGCACATTCTGAAACTTTTCATGGTTGTTTTATCTCTGTCATAGGGAATATCCTTAATTATGCTAAATCTAGGACCACAGTTAGTGCAGTTAGTAAAAGGATATCCATACCTTCTGTTTCCTTTATCAAGAAGCTCATCAGTACACTCCTTACATATTGAAACATCTGGAGAAATTAAAGTGATTTTTTCTTTTACTTTTTCACTTTCCCTTACATTAAAAACTTCGTAGCCTATTAAAGGCTTTTCCTGTATATCTATACCCTGAACTTTTGATAATGCAGGCGGGTTGGTTCTTAATTCCTTAAGAAACTGATAGATTGAGTCAGCATCACCTTCAACATCTATATATACTCCTTCTGAATTGTTGTTAACCCAACCTTTGAGCCCTAAGTCTATGGCTTTTTTATAAATGAAAGGTCTAAACCCCACTCCTTGAACAATACCATCTACCTTAATAAATAATCTTTTCATTTTTTACTTACTCCCAATTTCTTTTACAGTAAAAAAGCTGTCTTTAACATTTATGCTAAAGACAGCTTTACTATAACTAAGGGATGGATTTTACACCTTAAGTTTTCCTCTTTTTTAAGTTTATAGATGAACCACTTCATAATAACTAATATCTTATATCCACTTAACAACATATATCGCGTATAAATATCAAATAGGATACAATTATTAAACTGAAACCTTCATTGAAGGATCTTTCTTAAAATGTAACCATAACAGTGCACCTACTAAGCAAGCTAAAACTTCTGATGCAGTTAAAGACCATATTAATCCATGGAGTCCCCAAAAAGTATTAGATAAAATCATTATTGGGATTACAATCAATCCTTTTGCTACCGACATAATTGCAGCTTCTTTTTCTCTTCCAACACCTTGAAATATCCCTACAATCAAACCAGAAAGACTTGTAAATAAAGAAGATAAAAGCATTGCCACAAAAATCAAAGTCCCAATTACAAGAACTTCATTATCTTTACTAAACAACTGGAAAACCTCAGTTCTAAATATCAGTAAGGTTCCAGAAATACCTCCAATTAAAATCATAATATACGATGCTGTAGTACGAATTATTTCTTGCATCCTTTTTATATTCTTTGCTGAATATGAATATGCTACGAGAGGTATTACTCCCATAAATAACCCCATACCTATAAAATCTGATAACTGTACAACTCTTTGTGATATACCAAAGCCTGCAACCACATAATCTCCATACCTGATAGAGAGGTTATTAAATAGTAGTCCTGAAATAATTAAAAATACATCCATTAGTAAAGATGTTACCCCTATTTTGAAAATGTCCTTAGTTATTAATGAAGTTGGCATAAATTCCTTAAAAGAAATACTTAGTGCAGAGCTTTTCCTCTGTATATAATAAATGAAATACAACACAGCACAAAGATTTCCTAAAACAGTTCCTAAGGCTGCACCCATAATGTTCAAATGACAAGTGAATATTAAGATTGGGTCAAGTATAATATTTGCTATAACACTAATACCCATTCCATACATGGATACTGTAGAAGCTCCTTCTGCACGGACAAGCTGCTCTAATACAAAATTTGCGATTATTATAGGACTTCCAATGGTGAAAATTAAAATTATACTTTTAGTAAACTCTATATTGTTTCCTTCTGCTCCTAACAACTTCAATATTGGCTGAATCATTGGTATAGAAAGCATTATAAGTATCAAACCTGTGATTATACTAAAATAAAAGGATACTGAAGCAACCTTTTTAGATTCCTGAAGATTCTTTTCTCCCAGAAGTCTAGAGATAAAGGTTCCTCCTCCTGTTCCAAATAAATTTCCTAGTGCCATTAAAACTGTAATAAATGGTAATGCTAGAGTAATTGCTGACATCATCTCTGTATTGTTTAACTTCCCAATAAAATAAGCATCAATAATGTTATAAATTAGATTCAGCGACATACCAAGCATCATCGGTAATGACATATGTGCTATTGCTTTCCAAATAGGTGACTTTTCAAAATAATATGAGTCAATTTGATCTATTTCAACTTGTTCCATTTCCTTATCCTCCTTTAAAGTGCCCATAAATCAATAATCGATAAAACAACAAACTTTACTACTTTTAGTTATAAGGAATGGTTGTAAAACTCAATTTATATTAATATACTTTTAACGTTCACGCTGATGATCTCTAAAGAAATTAGCTCCTCCAGGAAAATCCTGATCTCCTCTAATGCCGTGATGCTCTTTACGTAATTTCTCAATATTTTCACCTGAACTTTGTTCAATTGAGTCAATTAACTTACTCATTAGACTAGAAAGTTGATTCATTTCTTCTTCTGATAAACCTGAAAAAACATTATCAACTAGCTGCATTCTAGCCTGCATTACTTCATTGGCTGAATTTCTGCCATGCTCTGTGAGATATACGTTGGAAACTCTTTTATCCTTTTCATTTAACCGTCTCTCCACATAACCATTTTGTTGTAATTTATCAACCAATTCGCCAAGAGAAGCAGGTCTTATCTGCAACTGTGAACTTAATTCCTTTTGAGTTAAACCATCTTTCATTAATAATAATCCTAATAGATGGCCCTGAGCCCTACTAACCATGATTTCATTATCTTTAGAATTGGAATTATGCTGTTGTCGATTAACAAGATTAGTAAAATAATTTATTTGTTGCAACAATTTTTCTGAAGTTATATTATACATGTATTTATCTCCTTCAAAACTAATAAGGTACCTTAATATATTCATCATATACCCAGCTATTTTTATTGTCAACAATTTTATTAAGGTACCTTAATTTATTTTTGTTTAGTCATTTCTTTTCTTGTATTTGCTAAATTTATAGAATATAATCTTTGTATTTCCCGATATGAAATGATTTTAATACAGTTATAACTCGATTATAAATAGATTTAGGTAAAAAGAAAGTGAGGTTACAAATGAAAATTTCAAAAAATAGACTTGAAGCCTTTAGCGACGGAGTAATTGCAATTATTGTTACTATAATAGTTTTAAATATCCCTACACCAAATACCTTTGACACTGCTTCAATTTATGGATTAATTAATTCAATTGTTGTATATCTAGTCAGCTTCTTGGTTGTAGGAAACTTTTGGAACCAGCATAGAAGACTTTTTGATGAATTAGAACATGTTACTAATAGAGTTGTGTGGATAAACATAATATTCCTATTTTTCTTATCACTAGTGCCACTGTTTACAAAATGGGTTATTCAGAACCCTAATGCAGTTGCACCAGCAGTTGGGTATGCAATAGTTTTTTTATGTGTCAATTTTAGCATGACTTTTATGTTTTTACTTATAATACCTACTACACTATTTGAACATAAATATAAATTATATTCACGCATATTTATGATGCCAGTTATAAGCTCAATTATAATCCTAATTGCTTTCTATTATCCAAGGATATCAATAATACTGTTTATAGGCCTACCAGTTGCATCTTCTGTTTTAAATCTATTGTTTGAGGTAGACCCACAACATCATGAAAGACAAAAAAGAAGAAGACCTCATTTTCACGATAAACATTAAGTTTATTTATAATATGACATGCTTATGTCTTATTGGATGATGTACAATCAAGTATAAGATTAAGGATTTAAATGGAGGTTAATAAAATGCCGAAAGAAATAGATGCGAAGATGCTGCTCTCTACAAGTAAAAATCCTAGCAGTTGGTTTGGTACTAATTATACCTTCAATACTTATAGAGGTTGTGAACATCATTGTATATATTGCGACTCAAGAAGTTTATGCTACAGAATAGATAACTTTGATGAGCTAATAGTCAAAAGAAATGCTGTAGAACTTTTAAATAAGGAACTTAAAAATAAAAGAAAAAAAGGGGTAATCGGCACTGGTGCTATGAGTGATCCTTATACTAGATCAGAAAAACACTATCAGTTAACCCGTGGATGTCTTGAAGCAATTGCGCAATATAGATTTCCAATTCACATTACAACCAAAAGTAATCTTATACTCAGAGATATAGATATTCTTCAAGAAATAAATAAGATTTATGCTTCAGTAGCTATAACTATAACAACTACTGATGATAAACTTGCAAAGATAGTGGAACCTGGTGCTTCTTCTTCTACAGACCGACTTAAGGCACTGGGAATTCTATCTGAGCTTGGAATTCACACAAGTATTACAATGATGCCTATTTTACCTTTTCTTGAAGATACCGAGGAAAACATTTTAGACATAGTAAATAAAGCGAATTACTACGGAGTTAAAAACATTGTTCCTTGGCTTGGAATGTCACTTAGAGACAGGCAGCGAGATTACTATTATAAAAAACTAGATAAACATTTCCCAGGAATTCGTGAAAAATATGAGAAAAGTTATGGCGATATATATAGCTGTTCTACTAAAAATATGAAAAAGTTAAGTTATGCTCTATCAAATGCATGCAGTAAGTATGGCATAAGCCTTAAGATGCCTACTTATCAAAGCGAGGTAACTGCTGTGCAGCTGAGCTTTTTTAATAACAAATAAAAAAACACTAGAATTAAAAGATGCTATTCTTGGAATTTTTGTAGTTTATCTTTTAATTCTAGTGTTTAATCTATTTATCTACATTAATATCAGTCGAAAGTATCACTTTAGTCTGGTCGGCAGTTTTTATAACTAAATTAAATTTATCTGTCTTCGTCAAAGGAGGATAATAGAGTTTAAAATCCTTGTTTAGTTCCATTTCTCCAGAAATTTGTCCAACTTTATCACCATTACTATTTGAAAGAACTGAATAAATATCAATATTGCTTCCCTTCATGTTCCCTTCCAGAATCGTATACGTTCCCGTAATCTTTACATTTGTTATAGAGAGTGTTATTTTACCATCATCATAAACTCCACTTGCTTTATAACTTTCAATGGAACTAGGATTAATATCCAAGTCAAAATTCCAACTTCCATTAATATTATTTATACTACCTATATTAAGCTTAGCAGTTGTCTTTTTAGAAGGAGAGCCCTTGAACTCAATTGCAGTTTCAAAACTATATTGCCCTTTCTTAGTTATACCTTGACCATACTGAGATATTTCGTATTTTTTTCCGTCACCATCTACTAGAGATACCTTAGCCAATTTAAAATCTTCGAAATTAACATTTTTACTATCAAATCTTATGCTTAACACGGTTCTAATTCCATCTGATACAACACCTTTTAAGGTTACTTTCACTCCACTTTTTTCACAGATCTTTTCAACAGAACTAACCTTACCATCAGCCTCTGCTTTGATTACTCCTTTATCTACAAATGAACTATTAAAAATACTTCCAGCTGGTTCTGATTTAACTCCCCCTTCATCTGCAAAAACACTTCCAGCGGGCTTAGATAAAGCTATTAATGATCCAATTACAATAATTATTAAGAAAAATGCTGCTATTATTGCAACTTTATGTTTATTGATTATTTTATTTTTATCCATATTACATTCCTCCCTGTAATATTTTCTTATATATAAACTACTTGATATTTATTAGAGAAAACTCTACTTCCTAACTATAGATACTGTACCTTGTAATCTTGTTATATTAAAATTATTAAGGTTTTCTATATAATACTTATACTACCATAGAGATCTATATTGATTTGTCGAACTAAATATAAATAACACATAACTTTTCGACATCATTAATCTTTAAAATTAATTATCGTTCAATATTTTTATTAATTAGCTCCATAAATACTTTTGGAGCTACTACTCTAACTCTTGGATTTTTCTCAAGCATACTTATAACATTTTTGACATCATTTAAATCCTTACTCCAAACATGAACATATACAAATGTATATGCTTCGGCTTTTTTTACATCTGTCTGTCCTTGCTCTATTCTAAAATTAATAGTTTTAGCAAGCTGTTCTTCATCTTCTAATCCACTCCACAGCAAATCTCTACAGGATACTATTGGCTTACCATTAGACCAAACTATTTCTCCTTTATAGTTATCATGTTTGTGGTAGTCCAAATAAAACAATCCCTTTATATTAGCTTTGCTTGTAAATTGACCCCAAAGCTCAGCATCATGAAAGCTTGAATCATCAATTACTGCTAAGTATCTTTCATCAGTTTGTTTCATATAATCATTCAATCGACTTATATATGGTGAAAGTTTTTCTTTATCAAACTTACTTGGATATATATAACCACTACCTGAAGGAGGTACTATAAAATAATCACTATACTTTCCTTTAGATGCACTTTCGTAATATCTATTAAAAACTGTTGGAGCTAAATAATACATAGATGGAGTTATTCCCCAACCTAAATTAAAATCTCCTCTATAACTTGATCCATACCACTTCTTCGAGCTGTAGTTTGTACCAAGATTCCATTGCTGATTATCTCCATCGGACATAATAAAAGTTACATAATGCACATTCTCTTCATTAGGTATATCTTTAGGTATGTATCCTTGTTTAATAGGTGTTGTGTCAAATGCACTTAAAACTGTAAGATTATAAGACCAATCAGCAGCTACCATACTTACACCATGTTTTGATGAAGTACTTACATTAGTAAATTCATCAGATCCCCACCCCATGCACACACTGCTTCCATCCATTGATGAGAATATCTTATCTCTAAGAGAAGTGTTTTTCATATCATTTTCGTAAAATACTAGAGCTTTACTCATAATTGCATAGTCTCTAAGTGGAGAACTTTTATTAGGTTCTAATTGTATTACAATAGAATGGTTTAGTCCTTTGTTCCATAAGTTTTCGTATGCCCAACTTTCTTCTGTATTTCTACAGTCTCCTATTATTTTCGTTATGCCATGAAGCTTTACTTTATATTCAATGCTAGTATCTACTGCTATTGAATTTTTCAAAGAACAAAGAGAACAAGCATTATTTATTGACGGATTATTTCTTTCATCATACAGAACATATCCGTCTACATAATCTTTAAAACTATAAACTAACTCCCACGGATCTGAAACATTTTTATAAGTCACTCCATAATTCTTCTTTAAATCCTCTAACCATATTTGATAATCTGGTTGATTAGAATTTAGTGTATATATCTGATGATAGGATTTATTATTGACTACTCCTTGAAGTGTAGCTATTAATGTTTTTTCACTTTCACTCATAGTATCTTCTGAAATGACATATAGAAAAGTTGGTCTTATCTTATTTTTTATATACATGGAAAAAGGACTATTACTTGCGGTAATAGTCTTCTTCCACTCAATCCAGCTAGTATTAAAATTATCTTTATTTTCATTACAATACTTATAGAAATTTTGTAAGAAACTAATTCTTTCATTGTTATAGAATGATTTAATTTCTTGTTCATTAAATCCAGCTAGTGCTAGTTGTCTCTTTATAATATTATCAAAAGTAACCTGCTTAGAATTTTTAACCATATCATACATTATCATAAATGTAGTAGTTCTTCCTATTCCCTCTTTGCAGTGAAAGTGTAGCCATGTATTTTTAGACTGTTTTTTAACTATCTGCATAAAATAATCAACCATTTCATCTGTAGGTATCTTTCCATCAGTAACAGGAATACGTATATATCCAAGTTTATTTTCCTTAACTAACTGTTCTTCATCCTGAACTTTAGTCGGAGTTATTGTCTCATTTGGATGATTTGCAAGGATGATAGGAACATTCAACTTAATGCTTTTAAGCTTACTCTGTTCATCAGCCAATACTTGTTCTTTTGTTAGTCCTATGTTAGCATCATTTTTCTCATTCTTCCAACTTACTGGAATGTTATTTATAAATCCATGAGCTTCTTGTCTCAAGTCTATTACTGTTATAGGCATCTTAGTATTTATACTATTTATTACAAGTGGTAGATTAAAACCTGAGAACTGCTGAGTTCCAGATATATTTAAATCATTTAACCCCTTTAAATCTAGGGTTTTATCTTTCTCAACATTGCCTAAATCAGAAGACTTTCTAAAATTTTTAGGCATGCCTTCATAATTTGATGTATCCATAACTAAAGACACAACACTGTTATCAACATTGGTTCTAGCTAAGCTTACAAACTTATTCTTATCACGCATTGTGCAGGAACAAAACACACTTAATATTATTATTACTAGAAAGCTAACCATATATTTTTTTAAACTTCTTGCCAATCTCATCACCTCACAACTTAATAGCGTTTATTAAACATATAAGACCAACATTACTATATTTATAAATATAGTTTCCTTATATACTCTCTGCTATTAAAGCTATATTTATGATATTTACATACTGGCTTTAATTGATTAATTTACCAAAACATTATAAATAAAGGTGAGATTGTCGTATTGACCTTCCCACCTCATTCTTGAAACTTCCTATTCGTTTATGTTTATTTTAACAATAACACTTGTTCCTTTTCCTTCTTCACTTTCAACTTCAATTATTCCATCATGAACCTCTGCAATCCATTTTGCAATTGATAAACCAAGCCCAGTTCCTCCTTTTTCTTTGGATCTAGACTTATCTACTGTATAAAATCTATCAAATATATTTTGAATATCATCCTTTGGTATACCTATTCCTGTATCTGAAACACTTATATATATTGATTTATTTCTCAATATAGAATTTATAGTTATTACGCCTTTATCCGGTGTGAATTTAATACTATTCTCAATAAATATTCTTAGCATTTGTTTTATAAGCTTATAATCCCCATATATATCAATATCTTCATTCTCATCACTAAATATATTATGTTTTTTATCTATTAATTTTGTTTCCGCCAACACTTCATCTATCAGTTCATTTAAATGAAATTCTTTTTTTTCTACTACTTGGGTTAGCGCATCTCCTTTGGCTAGAAATAATAGCTTTTCTACTAAATTGGCCATATTTTCAGCTTCAAGCTTTATACCATATATTGATTTTTCTAAAGCTTCCTTATCATTTTTCCCCCATCTATCTAAAAGGTTTGCGTATCCTTGAATAACTGCAATTGGAGTTCTAAGTTCATGGGATGCATCTGATACAAACTGACTCTGGCTATCGAAAGCTTTCTGTAATCTATCTATCATATTGTTAAGAGTACCCGCTAGTCTCTTTAACTCATCATCAGCATCATTAACTTCAATTCTTTCTTTAAGATTGTTAACACTAATGTTTTCAGCAGTTCTAGTTATATTATCTATAGGATTGAGCATCTTTTTACTTATGATATATCCTACTACGATTGATGCTACCATTCCAATAAAATCAGCAATAGCCAAGAATACAAATAGTATCTTTATGAAACTGTATTCACTTTCTAAATCTTTTACTACCTGTATATATACTACTCCATAGTTTTTACTATTTAGTTTGGTATTTAAATACATTAGATGCTTTTCTCTTTGCTCTAAGTGTTTTGTCCTACCGTTAGTCTCCTTAAGCTTTATATCATAATTAAAGTCACGTGATTGACCTATGACATTATCATTATTATCTAATATCCTTATATACATATTCTCTTTTGAGGGCAAATCTGCTAAGAAATCCTTATTATATAGACTTACCTCTCCTGCTTCATCATTAATCTTATCTATTAACACCGTGCTTATATCATTAACCTGTTTATCAGCTTGCTTATATAAAAAATACTTAGTACCGTATAGAGTTACCGTACTCAATATAAGCAATACTAGAGAAAACATAAAAGCATATATCAAAGTTAGCTTTACAGATATTTTAGCATTTTTAATTATCGATAGATTCATTTTATTCACCTTTTATTACATAACCAACGCCTCTTACTGTTGCTATGAGCTTTTGATTAAAGCCTTCATCAATTTTGCTTCTTAAATATCTTATAAATACATCTACAACATTCGTATCTCCCAGATAATCGTAACCCCATACACTCTCAATTAATTGTTCTCTTGTAAGCACCACATTCTTGTTAATCAATAACATCTCTAGAAGCTGGTATTCTTTCTTTGTTAACTCTATTTCTTGACCAGCCCTCAAAACTCTATGTGCTTTCCTATCCATTACAATATCAGCTACTTTTATGTCGCTAATATCTTTAGCTAAGTCATTACTTCTTGTATATACCCTTATTCTCGCTAAAAGTTCTTCTATTGCGAATGGCTTAGTTAGATAGTCATTTGCTCCAGCATCTAGTCCTAAAACTTTATCGGAAACTTCGCTTTTTGCTGTCAGCATGATTATTGGAATACTTGAAAATTGTCTAATTCTCCTGCAAACTTCAGTTCCGTTAATTCCAGGAATCATTAAATCTAAGAGAATAAGATTATAGTCATTATTGTCAATTTTGTTTAATGCATCTATTCCATCATAGGCAACATCTACTTTATATCCTTCATGAGAAAGTTCCATCTCAATAAACATCGACATCTGTTTTTCATCTTCAACTAAAAGTATCTTAAATTCCTTCAAGGTATCATCTCCCAAAAAATAGTGGTATATAACCCATCTTAATATTAATATATAATATTTTTTTAGTCATCATTATTATTGTTTGTACCGCCCTTTTTATTTACGCTTTTATCTTGGTTTGAATACTATTTTTATATTTATGCTACTTCATTTTAATTAAAAATAACATTAAAATCAGATTAAATTTATTTAATAAGAATATATTTATATACATCTAAATATCTATTAAATAATGTTAAAATACTATTAAGTACATTTAAGTATTTATTTTTCTATCATTTAGTATTAAGATAAATATATAGGAGGTGTTGTTTTGGACAATAACATATTAAACATAGAACAAGCAGTTGAATTCCTAGGTGTGAGTGAAAAAACATTAATAAAACTTCTAAGAGAAGAACATATCCCAGCAAGAAAAATAGGTAGAGAATGGCGATTTAGTAAAGAGGCTCTTATCAATTGGTTATCTACTGGAGATTCTACTAACTACATTAACAAAAACGAGCTTTATCAAGTTTCTAAAGATGAGTCAGGAACTAAGCAGGATATATTGGATAGTATCTGCGAAAAGATATCAAATTTAAAAGAGTCAAATAGTGTAGAAAAGTTTTTAACACTTGAAAAAAACATCAGCATACCAGACAATGCTAATCTAAGAGTTAGCTATAAACAACAAAGAGATGTAGAAAAACTTGAATTTAAGATTTATTGGACCCAAAGAGATGAATATAAGATTTTATAAAAGATTGAGATAATATTTATTTTTTTATGAAATAATAAGGGGATGTTAATTAATGAATAGTGTATGGTTTTTATGTGCTATGCTTTCAGCAATATTTGCTGCACTAGTAGGTATCTTTGGTAAGGTAGGTTTAAAATCAGTGGATGCTAATACTGCAACCGCTGTAAGGGCTGTAATAATGGCCTTATTTCTTTTTTTAGTTGTAGTTTTCCAAGGGAAGCTAAGCAAGATACCTGAAGTTATTGCCGACAAAAAAACTTTTTCCTTTATAATATTTAGTGGTTTAGCAGGAGCTCTTTCTTGGCTATTTTACTTCTTAGCTTTGAAATATGGAAAGGTATCTCAAGTTGCTCCTATAGACAAGTTTAGTGTAGTTCTCGCAACTATCTTAGCCGTTGCATTTTTAGGGGAAAAGATAAGCAAAATGAATGGAATAGGTGTGGGCCTAATAGCCGTTGGCGCTATTATAGTTGCTTTAAGCTAAGTGAAAATAAAGGAACCATGAAATCTTACATTTCCATGGCTCCTTTTGTTATTTTTACTTACATGGTTTTATAACAAACTCAAAGTGCATATCTTCAGAAGAATCTATTAGGTATTCTTTATGAACAGGTGCACCCCAGCTATCATCGCCTCCTACTCCCATTTGTTTTGCTGCTATTGTTACAATGGTGTAGTTAACTGGTGGAAGTTCATAGTAATGCAGTGCATTTTGAAGTTCAAAGGCTGTATATGGTGATACCCCAAGTTCAAAAGGATTATCAATAGCTGCAAACTCTATTCCGAAGCCATTTTTATCTTTTATTTTTGCCCATCTTACACCAGTGTGATTGCCACTTTCTTGAGGTACTAAGTATCTTGAAACATTATCCTTAACTAACTTTTCATAAATACCCAATCTAGCACCATGTACTCTATCTATATAATTTTCTTCAGGTCCCATTCCATAGAAATTAAAACTATCATAATCCGCTGATAATCTAAAAGCTAATCCGAATATAGGCATTTCAGGGAGTCCTTCTATACCTTTATAATCGCATTTAACTTTGATCTCTCCATTTTCATAAGCAGTATAAGCTACTTTGACCTCAGCTGGAACACTTAAAGGAAGGGCGTAAGTATATTCAACTGTGACGCTAAATTCATGCTCAAAAACTTGTACATCCTTGCACTTTTGGAACAAACTTGCTTCATGCCACTGTGAACATCTAAAGCCATGTTTATTTCCATTATCATTATCTGTTGTTGCCCTCCAGTATATAGGCATTGGAGTTCTTGTTATAAATTCTTTTCCATTATACCTTAGTGATACAATTCCACCTTCTTGCTTTGAAAATAATACGCTAAAATCTCTGTTCTTAACTCCTATATTTACATCTCCATGAATAACTCTAACTTTATTTAATACTCTTACCTCTTCTTTTTCTTCAATAGAATACACATATTGATCAAAAGCTATCTCATGACCAGCCTTTGCCCAAGTAGTATCATTCTTGAGTTTGAAGGCAACATTTACAGCATACTCTCCACTATTATTTACTTCAGGTAAATCAAACTCATAGTATTCTTCTTCACCTGCTTTTACTATAGCATCAATATTGCCTTTATATTGTTCTTCTCCGTTACAGATCAAGCTATACTCTAGTACATAACTGGAGGTATCTATAAATAAATTTTCATTTTTAACCTTAACACCATTTTTATCAGCATATAACTTTAGATTTTGATATAGTTTTTTAACTTCTTGTACTTTTGGAGATATGGTTCTATCAGCATATACAATACCATCACCACAGAAATTGTAATCTGTAGCTCTATCATCAAAATCTCCACCGTATGCAAAAAATTCATTGCCATATCTATCTTTCTTCACAACTGCTTGATCTATATAATCCCAGATGAAACCACCTTGATAAAGCTCATACTTATCTTCTAATTCTGTATACTTGTGCATTGCTCCACAGGAATTACCCATAGCATGCATATATTCACAACTTATATAAGGTTTTTGTGGATTATTATTTAAATACTCCTTAATTTCATGAGGCTTTGCATACATCCTACTTTCCATATCACTAGTTTCATTAAAACGTCTATCATGGAAAATACCTTCATAATGTACTAATCTTGATGGGTCTTTCTTTCTATAGTACTCAGACATCTTATAGATATTTTCCCCTCCAAAAGATTCATTCCCACATGACCATATCAGAATAGATGGATGATTTTTATCTCTCTCTACCATTGACTTAGCTCTATCCAATACAATATCAAGCCACTCTGGTTTACTGTCTGGAATAACCCAATCAGGAATCACTTGCCCCATCTTCATCCAAGATCCGTGAGTTTCTAGATTGGCTTCATCTATTAAGTAAATTCCATATTCATCACAAAGCTCATACCAAAGGCTTTGATTAGGATAGTGAGAAGTTCTCACAGCATTTATATTGTTCTGTTTAAAAAATCTTATATCCCAAAGCATATCCTCTTTAGTTATAGCCCTTCCTCTACGGCAATTAAACTCATGGCGATTAATGCCTTTGAAAACTATACGCTTTCCATTTATATGCATAACCTTATCTATCATTTGAAAGCTTCTAAAACCTACCTTTTGGGGCACAAGCTCTACTACATTATCATCTTCATCTCTTACAGTAATATAAAGAGTATATAAATATGGATCTTCAGCACTCCAAAGCCTTACGTCACTTATATCCAGCTTTAAAGTTAGTTCATTTTTTAACTTATTACCCTTAACACTAGTTAAGACTAATCCTTTACTATCTTTTAGCTCTAAATCTATAGTTCCAGTGGTGGACCCTACAATTTTAATTTCAGATTCTAGGACTGCATCTTTGTACTCACTATCTAGCATAGTTTTAACAAAGAGATCTTGAACATGAATCTTAGGAATTGAATATAGATATACTTCTCTAAAAATTCCTGAAAATCTCCAAAAATCCTGATCTTCGAGCCAGCTCCCGGTAGATCTCTTATAAACTTCAACTGAAAGCTTATTCTCCCCTTCTCTTATATATTGAGTTAGTTCAAACTCTGATGGAGTAAAACTATCTTCACTATATCCAACAAAATTTCCATTTAACCAAACATAGAAAGCGCTCTCCACCCCTTGAAAGGATATATATAATGAACCATTTTTCATAGTTTCATCTAAACTAAAATACTTTACATAGCTCCCAACTGGATTATATTCTTCAGATACCTGCGGCGGCCTCAATTCACTATGTCCATCCCAAGGATACATAGTATTTATATATTGAAGCTTATCGTATCCTTGCAGCTGTATATGTCCAGGAACCTCTATGTCCTTCCATGAATTACAATCAAAGTCTAGATTATAAAAATCCTTAATTCTTGAACTAGGATTTATAGCAAAACTAAACTTCCAACTTCCATTTAAGCTTTGTCTTAGTCTCATATCTCCAGAGTTCATTTCTTTCTCTGTTCTATAGTATTTGTGGTCTGAATGCGCTTCAATTCTATTTACTGCAAAAATTGAAGTATCAGAAAGCCAATCTGTGCTAGGAACCTTAAACCCCATAGTAATTCCTCCAACCCTTTTATTATAAAAATTAATGTAAACCTATACTTATATTTTCTACTATTTATAGAGCATTTTCAATATATTTTTAGTAAAAAAGTTAATATTTTTACTAAGCTTTTACTTATCAAAACTATATCAGCGAATAAATTTTATTTTTTACTGTATATACATAAAAATCTTCTAAAACCATTGAAATATATAGCTTTAATACCATAAAAGTTTTATATTTTTCTTTACATAGAAAAAGAAACCCAAGTTCTTAGAATGAACACAGGCTCCTTTTTACAATATATATTATAGATTAACTACCTTAAGCTATTATAAAAGCTACTTGTAAATATATCTCTATTTGAATTGAAATTGCTCATAATGCATATTTATATTTTCAAAATTGCTCTTTTTAAATTGGTTCTTTAGACTCTCTCTCATTCCCTTAGGTCCGCAAAAGTACACATCTTCAACCATACTAAGTTCTGCATAATTCTTCATTTGCTCTACCGATAGAAAACCTTTGTCTTTGAAGTTAAATAAATGCAACCTGACATTTGAACCAGATGCCAACTTTTCTAATTCCTCTAAATATGCTCCATCTTGCTCACTATTGTAGGCATAAAAGAAGTCTATAGAATACTCTTCTGTTACCTTTGCTTGTAGAAAACTCCTGAAGGGTGTAACCCCTATGCCTCCAGCAATCCAAATCTGATTCTTACTTCCTTCTCTATAATCAAATTTGCCGTGAGGTCCTTCTACTACAAATTCATCTCCAAGCTTTAATGTTTCTAATAAAACCTTTGTATCATCACCAAGTGACTTAATTGTAAATTGAATTTCTCCTTTCTTAGGAGCCGCACTTATGGTAAATGGATGTGAGGAAAACTTACTACTCTTTCCAGGAAGCTTAATGAATGCAAATTGTCCTGGTTTAAATTTTATACTATGCCCTAAAGCCTCTCCTGTAATCTCTAGTGTACCATCTGATACAATTTTAAGTTTACTAACCTTAAATTTAAACTTAAATGCTGCTTTTTCATAAATAAAGACACTATAAAATATTGAAATAATTCCTATGAAGTTAATTATATTTAGCCATATACTAAATGGATCAAAAGAAAATACCGGGTAGGTAGAACTTCCGTAATAATGATATACTCCCATCATATACGCCACAATCATAAATTTATGGATAGCCTTCCATCTTTCATAATTTAACTTTTTCGCTACAATTGCAGTTATTATGAGTATTACGAACAGATATAGACTAAAGCTACCATACATCGCATATGGATCTCTAGGTATTGGTATTCCGGCTTTAATCTCAGCTCTCTTTCCCATTTCAATTGTTATATTGTGAATAACAACTAAGAGCAACGCTGATATACTTAAGTATTTATGATATACATACGACTTATCAAGCCCATTGAATATATAGTCTAAAATCTTATTCCGTGTAGAGATAAAGTTTACTAAAGCAAAAGCAACCAAGGCAAATGCGGCTATCAACTGCGAATATTCACTCATTGTAGATATCTCCCTAGTTGAGCTTACAAATAGCCATGTTACAAAAGTTATTAACATACTAAATATAATAAATAAAAAACCTAACTTCTTTTTCATATTAACACCTCTCAAATAAATTCTATTACCATCTCTATTTTCTAGCTTTACTATATTTTAATGAGGCTATAGTAAAACAACTCTTAATTCTCTCATAGGAAGAATATATTCCTGCTAAAAATGTAGAATAAAGCAATATACTAACAATGTAAATTTTATTACTTGAATTAAATAAACTTAAAATGCAGATTATACCTGGAATTAAGAAAAATATAGCTGAAACTGTTCTCCCAACTCTATCAAAAATAAATGGATGTTCCGATGAAGTTTTATAAAGCTTAATAAAATTAGAAGTTGCAACGAATTCTAAAAACTTAATACAAACAAACACTAAATACCATAAAGGTAATACATGAGTACTTATTAGTGCTGCATAAGAAGAAACTATATATAACAAATCTGCTAATACGTCTAATTTAGCACCAAGAATGGTAGCTGCTCCTAATCTTCTTGCAATCTTACCATCAAAGAAATCCGAAACACATATCATTATAAATAAACTTATTAATGTCGAGTTATAATCTTGTCCATATAGAAATTGCTTAAAAATAAGAAAATCAAATAAAATTGTCATAATTATTCTTGCTATAGTCATACCATTAGGTATACTTCTTAAAACTCTATCCATATCCATCTCCCCTAAACTCTCTTAATTCCTTATCTATCTTAAATATAAACTAGTTAAATTAACAAAACCTTAAAACTAGCTGAGAATTAGCTGAGAATTATGTAAAAACTATACTTTTTTTGTACTGTATCTTACAGCGGATAAAAGACCTAGTTATAAGCAAAAATATAACCTATCTACATTAAATCTAAAATTATAATTAGGAGGTTCATAAATGCTTAAGAAATCATCTAACATCTTTACATTAATAACTGCTAATATTCTTATAGCAACTTTTTTATTAATAGGATGTGCAAGTACTGGAAATAGTAGCATTTTATCAATTAATAAAATTTCAAGCAGAACAACGTTTGAGAATAAAACTGCTGATTCTCAAATGTACATAAGACCAGACAATGTTAGTATAGATCGGGCAAAACAACTTTTGATAGAAGGCAATAAAAGATATGTTGATAATAAAGTACTAACACATGATATAAGCGATGCTAGACGTAAGAAACTATCTACAGATGGTCAGAAGCCTTTTGCAGTTGTGTTAAGTTGCTCAGACTCTAGAGTTCCACCTGAATTAGTGTTTGATCAAGGACTAGGTGATTTATTTGTTGTTAGAAATGCTGGAAATGTAATTGATCCTATTGCATTAGGAAGCATAGAATATGGAGCCGAACATCTAGGTGCCCCATTAATAATTGTTTTAGGTCATGAAAAATGTGGTGCAGTAAAAGCTGCAATTGAAGGTGGTACAACATCTGAAAATATTACAGCTATAATAGATCAAATAAAACCATCTTATAATAAAACTAAAAATAATAGTCAAAATGCAGATGAAATTTATAATCTAACAATTGATGAAAATATAAAAAATTCTATGAATTTGATTAATAAAAGCTTAGTTATTCAAAAGTTAACTGCCGAAAGGAAGATAAATGTAATTGGAGCCAAGTATCATATGGATACAGGTAAAGTAACCTTTGATATACAGTAGCATTTTTGACAAAAAAGTGCAGCCTTTTAATTAATAAAGGCTGCTAAAAATTTTAATTATATAATATACTCCTTTAATATTTTCTCAATACTGGCTGCAAAATTATCCGCAGCGCCCCAATCAAACTTAAAAAGCCAGCCTTCTGAGCTGCCTGTAGCTATAGCTCTTACATCTGTGTATCCTTTAATATTATCTATTATTACAACTAGTGCAGCCCTATTGCTAGTTCTCATGTAGTATTTTTCATAAACTAATGTTCCTGTACACACTCCATTTTCTAACTCAAAGAACTCTTCGTGTACTAAATCTGCACTTTGGCTATTCTTTACTAACGAAAATGCTTTATTTGGGGTAATATTAACCTTAAAATTATATTTACTCATAAATCTCCCTCCTTTATTAAAAACAATATATCTATTACCTTATATAAATAGTACTAATATATGTACTCTATAATAATCACTTGTCACTAACACATAATTTTACACATCAATATCAATATGCCTTATTAAACCAGGTTTTAACAATACCCTTCTGTATTGTTTATTTACGCTCTATATAGTAAAATTATCATATTAGATATAAAAGAGTAAACTTATTAGTATATATGCTATATTATATTACTTTAAAGTTAAATTTATATAGTTATATTTTTAGTGGTTTTCTAACTATATATCTAAAAAAATTAAAAAGTGAAAAAGGCAAACCATGGGAAACCATGAGACGCAAAGCCAAGGGCCTGTACCACATTTTATCTTGTGGATGGCAGCCGGTTACCACAGGGAATACTAATTTCAATTCTATAGACCTACTTAAGGTCTGTCTTTTCCCTATTTCCCTTTTTCACAAAGAAAGGTAGGGTCAAAATGAAAAAACTTTTATGCAGCAGTTTTCTATTTTTAGCATCACTGCTACTATTCTTCCAACTGGCACCACCAGTGGAAAAAGTCTATGCATTAACAAATAACAATGTGTTACCGCCAAGCAACCTGTCAGTCCAACTTACTACCCCAAGTGATGCGAAACTCTCTTGGAGCTCTGTTTATGGAGCTACTGGTTATAATGTTTATGGAATAACTGATGGTCAACTTAAGTTAGTTGGTACAACAACATCAACCTCTTATTCTTTTAATAACATTCCTGAAGGAGATTATAGTTATGTTGTATCAACATTAAGTACAGATGGAGAGTCAGGACCTTGTGCCCCTGTTACTTTTAATGTTACTTATCCAAATATGACAGCTCCAACTGCATTAACCAGTAAAATTCAAAATGGTAATGATATAGTTTTAACTTGGACAAGCTCTCAATATGCTAAAACTTATAACATTTATCAGATTGGTGCTGATAGCCAAAAGACATTAGTTTCTACATCAAGCACACCGACTTATACTATAACTAATGCACCTGCTGGAAGCTATACTTATGCAGTTTCAGCAGTAAATCCACTTTATGGTGAATCTTCAATATCAGCCTCAACTAATGTAAATATGGTTTTACCAACTATGACAGCCCCAGGTAATTTTGCTTATTCAATATTAAACGGAAATGATATATCTCTGAAGTGGAACGCTGTTAGTTACGCTACAGGCTATAAGGTTTATCAAATTATTGATGGACAAAAAACTTTAAAAAGTACCACTACTGGTACTAGTATTTCATATACTAATATGACTGCTGGTGACTATACGTATGAAGTTCACTCTTATAGCGACAGATTTGGTGAATCTCAAGATGGATCTCAACTGACATTTACTCTGATACTTCCAGTAATGCAGACACCAGGCAGCTTAACTTATAGTATTGCAAATGGTAATGATATTACCTTAAAATGGGCAGCTGTTCCATATGCAACTAATTATACAGTTTATCAAATAATTGATGGAGTAAAGGTTTTAAAAAGTACGTTAACAGGAACAACTGTTACCTACTCTAATATGCCTGGAAATGACTATATTTATGAAGTTCATTCTTATTCAACTCGTTTTGGAGAATCACAGGATGGAAGCCAAATAAGCTTTAATTTAACTTTGCCATCAATGGAAGCTCCAAGTTCCTTAACATATTCTATAGCAAATGGTAATGATATAACTTTAAAGTGGGCCTCAGTTCCATATGCAACCAATTATAGAGTGTACCAAATAGTTAATGGCCAAAAAGTTTTAAAAAGCACATTAACTGGAACTAGTATAACTTATACTAATATGAATGGTGGAGATTATACTTACGAAGTCCACTCCTATAGTGATAGATTCAGCGAGTCAACTGAAGGAAGCAGTCTTTCATTTACACTGACACTTCCGGTGATGACACCGCCAACAGACGTAGTTCAAACTATTAAAAGTGCTACGGATTTCACCTTGAATTGGACAGCATCTCCTTATGCTACGAGTTATAAGGTATATCAAATAGTTAATGGCCAGAAAGTATTAAAAAGTACAGTTACAAGTACTACTGTTTCTTATACAAATATGACTTCAGGTGATTATAGCTTTGAAATTCATTCTTATTCAACCCGTTTTGGAGAGTCTTCAGATGGAAGTACTATAATTGTTACACTGAATGGACAAACAATGCAGGCTCCAACTAACTTAACATATAGTATTACAAATGGAAATGATATAACTTTAAAATGGACCGCTTCACCATATGCAACAAGCTACAAAATATATCAAGTAATTGACGGACAAGCAGTTTTGCAAAAAACTGTAACTACTACTAGTGCTAGTTTTACCAACATGGCTGGTGGTAATTATGATTACCTCATAAATTCTGTATCTACAATTTTAGGTGAATCTCCGGTAGGAGCAGAAACTGCCTTTACTTTAGTTTTACCAACAATGGCCGCTCCAGGTAACTTAACTTATAAGATACAGAATGGAAATGACGTAGTATTGACGTGGTCGGCAGTAACATATGCTAATAACTACAAGGTTTATGAATTAATTGATGGTCAATTAGTGTTAAAGACTACAGTATCAGCTACAACAGCAACATTAACTAATGTACCAGAAGGTGATCATACTTATGTAGTTAATTCAGTAAGTACACGTTTTGGTGAATCACTAGAAGGAAGCAATGTATCATTTTCACTAACTTTCCCTACAATGCTTGCACCTGGAAACCTTACTTATAGCATTGCAAATGGAAATGATATAACTTTAAAATGGAATTCAGTAACCTACTCAACTGGGTATAACATCTATCAACTAATTAATGGTCAAAGGGTATTAAAACAAACAGTTACTGGTACAAGCGTTACATTTACTAATATGCCTGAAGGTGACTATAACTTTGAGATTCATTCTTATAGTACACGTTTTGGTGAATCTCAAGATAGTAGCCAAACTAACTTCACTTTAGTTTTCCCAGTAATGCAGGCTCCAAGTAACTTCACTTACACTATTGTAAATGGTAACGACATAACTTTAAAATGGGGAAGTACATTATATACAACAAACTATAGAATCTATCAGATTATAAATGGACAAAAAACTTTAAAACAAACAGTTACTGGTACTAGCATTACATTTACTAACATGCCTGAAGGTGACTATAATTTCGAGATTCACTCATACAGCACTCGTTTCGGTGAATCACAAGATGGTAGTCAAACTAGCTTCACTTTAGTCTTCCCAGTAATGCAAGCACCTGCTAACTTAACTAATACAATCGTTAACGGGAATGATATCACTTTAAAGTGGAATGCATCTTCTTATGCAACAGCTTATAGAGTATATCAAATTGTAAACGGACAAAGAGTATTAAAACAAACAGTTACCACTACTAGTGCTACATTTACGAATATGCCTGAAGGTGATTATAGCTATGAAGTTAATTCTTATAGCAGCCGTTTTGGAGAATCACCAGTAGCAAGTCCAATAAATCTTTCATTAATCTGGCCTGTAGTACAGCCTCCAAGTTTAGTTGGAACTATATCAAACATTAATAATATAACTTTTTCTTGGCAGTCAGTAAGCTGGGCAAATGAATATAGAATATATGAAACTACTGATGGCAATAAACAACTATTATACAAAGGAACTGCTTTAAGTTATAAAGTGTTCAATTTATCAGAAGGTACACATAGTTATCAAATCACGGCATATAGTACAAGATTTGGTGAATCACAACTTTCTACAGCATTAACAGAAACTATTGTTTATCCTGATATGCAGTCACCAGTTGCCACTTTAAAGGTTTTAGATCAATCAAGTGCTCTAATATCTTGGAACTTTGTCACTTATGCTAATGGATATAACATATATGAAATTATAGATGGTAATGCAGTATTAGTAGCAAAAAATATAAATAATTTATCTTATACACTAACTAATCTTCCATATGCAAACCATCTATACTATGTTACATCATACAGTAATTCATTTGGTGAATCATCTCCATCTAATACTGTTTTAGCGAAACTTATAGTTGATACTGAAGCACCTATTACTAATATTGATGCTTCAAGTAATTGGACAAATCAATCACAGGTATTGGTTAATTTATCTGCAACTGACAAAGATACTGGTGTTGCAGCAACTTATTATTCTATAGATGATGGAGCCTTTGTAACTGGAACATCATTTACAATAAGTAAAGAAGGTATTACTAAGATTTCCTTCTATTCTGTTGATAAGGTAGGTAATATTGAATCTGTTAAGACAGCTTATATAAAAATTGATAAAACTGCACCAGTTACTACTTCTAATATATCTGACATTTGGTCAAATAATGATGTAACTGTAAACTTAAATGCTACTGACTCACAAAGTGGAGTTGTTAAGACCTTCTACTCAATTGATGGTTCTGATTATATCGAAGGTTCTTCATTCACAATACAAACTGAAGGAATTCATACAGTTTCCTTCTACTCAGTAGATGCAGCTGGAAACATTGAATCAGCTAAAACTGCTTATGTAAAAATTGATAAAACTGCACCAGTTACTACTTCTAATATATCTGACATTTGGTCAAATAATGATGTAACTGTAAACTTAAATGCTACTGACTCACAAAGTGGGGTTGCTAGAACTTTCTACTCAATTGATGGTTCTGAATACATCGAAGGTACTTCATTTACAATACAAACCGAAGGAATTCATACAGTTTCCTTCTACTCAGTAGATGCAGCAGGAAACATTGAATCAGCTAAAACAGCTTATGTAAAGATTGACAAAACTGCATCAGTTACTACTTCTAATATATCTGATAATTGGTCAAATAATGATGTAACTGTAAACTTAAATGCTACTGACTCACAAAGTGGCGTTGTTAGAACTTTCTACTCAATTGATGGTTCTGGTTATGTTGAAGGTACTTCATTTACAATACAAACTGAAGGAATTCATACAGTTTCCTTCTACTCAGTAGATGCAGCAGGAAACATTGAATCAGCTAAAACAGCTTATGTAAAGATTGATAAAACTGCATCAGTTACTACTTCTAATATATCTGATAATTGGTCAAATAATGATGTAACTGTAAACTTAAATGCTACTGACTCACAAAGTGGCGTTGTTAGAACTTTCTACTCAATTGATGGTTCTGGTTATGTTGAAGGTACTTCATTTACAATACAAACTGAAGGAATTCACACTATTTCCTTCTACTCAGTAGATGCATCAGGAAACATTGAATCAACTAAAACTGCTTATGTAAAAATTGATAAAACTATGCCAACATTATCGATGTTACTAAATGGAGAATATAAGCTTGGTACATTACTTCAGCTAAATTATAATGTATCAGATAATCTTTCTGGTATAGCTAGTGAAAAAATGGTAGTTTTCGCACCAAATCAAACTACTGGGGAAATCATGAATAATGGTTCCACTCTTAACCTCGATAAACCTGGAGTTTATAAGGTTGTTATCACTGCAACCGATGCGGCTGGCAATAGCTACACAATAGAAAGACAATTTGTAGTTTACATTCCAGCAAACATTGAAGTAACATCTAAAGTCATTAAAGGAAATAATGGAGTATTTACTGTTCGTGTTGATCTTCCAACAGGATATTCCACTAACGGTTTAGACCTTAATACTGCAAAAGCTAACGGTGTAAGCGCACTTAATAGCAATAACGGATACTACAATCAAGCAAAAATCGGTCAATTTAAATTTGAACGCTCTGATTTTTCTTGGTCTTCTTCAGAAGTTGTTATTGAATTCCGTTGCTATATTAATGGTTATTTGGTAGTAGGTCAAACTACTGTTAAAGTTCAAGTATAATTATATTTAAAATTATTAATCCCTCTGCAAATAGCAGGGGGATTTTAATTTTATGCAAGTTGACTATAAATTAAATTGATCATTTCATAATAATTCCTTTTTCTAATAAAACACTTCCATCTGAATCTTTCAAATCAACCTCAAGCCCTTTTCCTCATAAAATAATCTCTTCCTTTTCATTCCACATAATATCCATCTGTTCTAAGTCCGCATCTTTTCCCAATACTACCCAAGTTATCAATACTACTTTCCACAATTACTTCTAATTCGGTAATATCACCTGTTTTATAATTAGCATCAGGCAAATTATATTTTTTATAATCCTCATCATATCTAGCTATCATATTCTCAATCTCTTTTGATATTTCATTTTGAACTTCTTCCATGTTATGTTTTGCTTTTGAGTAAAAACCTTCAATAATTCTCTTTAATTTATATTCATGTCCATTAAATATTTCATATATATCTTGCTTGTATTTATTTGATTCCATTAATGTACTATGAATAATTTCTTCAGCTTCAAGCTTGGCCCTTTCTACAATTTCAGCAGCTTTTCTTTCTGCAGAAGACTTTGTTTCTAAAGCAGCTTGTTCAGCATTAATCAATACAGATTTAATTAAATCCTCTTCATCTTTATACTCATTTATCTTAATTTTTAATTCTGATATTTCCTCAATTAATCTATCCTTCTCCTCCACCAATTTTTCAATATATCCATCAACTTGATTTGTGTCATATCCTTTAATAACCTTTGTAAATTTCCTTAATTGATTTACTCTTTTATCACCCATAATATTTGCTCCTCTATTTAAAATTTAAGCTATTTTATTCAATATTTCTTCATTCAAAATTCCATTCATAAAACTATATGCTGAATATTTAATTATAGGAGATGTATTTTCTTTACTTACAATTATCCTTAATATACTTAATGACTTAGAATAATTACCTTAATAATCTTATCCTTAATTGAATTTAGCATGATTTTCTGCTTTCATATCTATCCCATTATTCTAGTAATTTTGTACTAAATACATATGTGAAAAAGTTTAAAAAAATTCTGTTTGTTAATTATAAATATGAAACCTTAAAGAAATATTCTAATAATGAAAGGTCTCAGGAAAAACCTGAGACCTCTTTTACTTATAACAGCTTTATAAAAACAACTTAAAGCTACCGTCTATTAAATTAAATCGAAAAAGCTCAACTGATCTTTTTCAGGAAGACCGTTTAAACATCCAAACTTTCTAAGTGAATCTATAGCTGAATTACCTATTTTAGCACGTTTTTTCAGATCTTCTATAGAATTTATAGGTGTATCATCCTTTATAGCCTCTTGTATTGCATTGTATATTCCTTCTGCTGCCACATTTCCCATACCAGAAATACTATTTATTGGAGGTCTTATGCCTTCCTCTTCTACAAGAAAGTTTGTAGAGTGGGATTTATATAAATCAATTGGAAGGAACTTAAGGCCTCTCTCATACATTTCCAAAACTAATTCTAAATCATCATACATATCCTTATCTTTCGGAGCAGCCTGAATTCCTTGCATTTCAATTTCCTTCATCTTGGATTTAACTTTTTCTTTGCCAAAAATCATGAATTCTGCATCAAAAGCCTTTGCTCTGATAGTAAAAAATGCTGCATAGTAAGCCTTAGGTATATGAACCTTAAACCAAGCTATTCTGAAAGCCATCATTACATAAGCTGCTGCGTGGGCCTTAGGGAACATGTATTTTATCTTTCTACAAGAATCTATATACCACTCAGGAACTTGACATTCCCTCATGAGTGCTTCATATTCTGGCCACTTTGAATCCTTTAGAGCCTTACCCTTACGCACCGTTTCCATTATCTTAAAAGCAGTGTTTGGAGGAAGTCCTTTTTTAATAAGATAAATCATGATATCATCTCTAGTACATACTGCTTCACTTAAGGTTACTACCCCTTGGTCAATTAAGTCTTTAGCATTTCCAAGCCATACGTCAGTACCATGGGATAGTCCTGATATACATATCAAATCTGTAAAAGCCTTTGGCATAGTATCTAAAAGCATTCCTCTTACGAACTTGGTACCAAATTCAGGAATACCAAAAGTCCCAACCTTAGAATTTATCTGCTGTGGTGTTACTCCCAAAGCTTCAGTAGATGAGAATATGGACATGGTCTTCTTCTCATCCATAGGTATAGTCTTTGGATCTACTCCAGTTATATCTTGAAGCATTCTTATAACTGTAGGATCATCGTGACCAAGTATATCTAGTTTCAATAGATTCTGATCAATAGAGTGATAATCAAAGTGTGTTGTTATTATATCTGAATTCGGGTCATCCGCAGGATGTTGAACTGGGCAGAACTCAAAAATCTCTCTTCCCTTAGGCACAACAATAATTCCTCCTGGATGCTGTCCTGAAGTCCTTTTTATTCCAGTACAACCTTTTGATATTCTCATAATTTCAGCCTTACTTACTGTCATGTTCTTTTCATCAAAATACTTTTTTACGTATCCAAAAGCTGTCTTTTCAGCGATAGTACCAATAGTTCCAGCTTTAAATGTTGTTCCTTTTCCGAATATAACCTCAGTATATTTATGAGCTTTTGCCTGATATTCACCTGAAAAGTTTAAGTCTATATCTGGCTCTTTATCTCCATTAAATCCAAGGAAAGTTTCAAAGGGAATATCAATTCCATCCTTAGCGAGCGGTTCTCCACAAACAGGACAAGCTTTATCTGGTAAGTCAAAACCATTCTTAAATCCATGATCCTCAAAATCTGAATACTTGCACTTTGGGCACCTATAGTGAGGCGGTAGTGCATTTACTTCTGTTATACCAGTCATGTATGCAACAACAGAAGAACCAACAGAGCCTCTGGAACCAACCAAATACCCATCTTCATTGGATTTCCAAACTAGCTTTTGAGCTATTATATACATTACAGAGAAACCATTTTTTATGATTGAGTCTAACTCTCTCTCCAGTCTGTCCTGAACTAATTGTGGAAGTGGATCCCCATATAGTTCGTGAGCCTTCCCATAAGTAATATCTTTTATAGTCTGCTCGCAACCATCTATATGTGGTGTTGCTTTATCTGGAGATATAGGGCTTATTGGTTCACACATATCTGCTATTTTATTAGTATTTGTAACTACGACTTCATAAGCCTTTACTCTTCCTAAATAGTCGAATTCCTTAAGCATCTCTTCAGTTGTTCTCAAGTATAGGGGTGCTTGCTCATCTGCATCCTTAAACCCTTGACCTGCTTCAAGAATACGTCTATATATCTCATCTTCAGGATCCATAAAATGAACGTCCCCTGTAGCTACTACAAGCTTATTGAGCTTTTCTCCAAGAGCTACAATTTTTCTATTTATATCCTTTAGATAATCTCTATCAGGTACCTGACCATTTCTCACTAAATAGTCAT
Organism: Clostridium fungisolvens; assembly: GCF_014193895.1. Lineage (NCBI taxonomy): Bacteria > Bacillati > Bacillota > Clostridia > Eubacteriales > Clostridiaceae > Clostridium > Clostridium fungisolvens. Next base: position 4,833,576 of record NZ_BLZR01000001.1, read on the forward strand.
TGTTTCCTATAGGCTGAATTTCTAAATAGTCATATTCTTCTGCAATTGCTTCAATTTCCTCATCAGATTTTCCAAGAAGTATTGCTTGATACAATTCTCCATCACTGCAGGCACTTCCAATAATTAAGCCCTCTGAATATTTTTTGTACATACTTTTTAATATACGAGGCTTTTTATAAAAATAATCTAAACTAGAGTAGGATACAAGTCTATATAAATTCTTCAGACCTACATAATCTTTTGCAAATATTATTGCATGATGTGTTCTGAGCTTTTTATACTCTTCTTTTTTAGATTCTTCATCAGAGCCATATAAGTCTACATCCTCAATAGTGGTTGCGCCTCTTTCTCTTAACATTTCAAGCATTACTTCAAAGACCTTAACAGTAGTATCTACATCATCCAATGCTCTGTGGGCAACTTCTACCTTTATACCAAGATTCTTGGCAATCCTCCCTAGTTTATAACTCTTATACTCAGGGAAAAGCGCTTGAGCAAGAGATAAGGTATCTAAATATGTAAAATCAAAGTCATACCCCAATACCTTTGCATTATGCTTTAGGAAGCCAACATCAAATCCAGCATTATGAGCAACCAAAACACTTCCTTCAATAAACTCCAACAACTTAGGAAAAACCTTCTCTATGGTTTCTGCATCTTTTACCATATCATCAGTTATGTTGGTAACCTCAACAACCCTTTCAGGAATCGGTTTTTCAGGGTTTACAAAGCAGCTGAACTGGTCTATTACCTTACCATCTTGATATTTCATTACCCCTATTTCAGTGATTTTTTCAGTTACTGGTGAAAAACCTGTAGTTTCTAAATCTAACACACAATAGGTGGTATCAATACTCTGTCCCTTTGGATTTGTAACAGATGGCTTTTTATCTGGAGCAAGATATGCCTCTACCCCATATAAAACTTTCATATCAGGATTGTTTCTTCCTAAAAGCTTATGAGCTTCTGGAAAAGCCTGCACCACTCCATGATCAGTTATGGCAATTGACTTCATACCCCAGCTCATAGCTCTCTTTATTAAATCAGTGGCACTGGTCATAGCATCCATTTGGCTCATCTGTGTATGCATATGAAGTTCTACTCTCTTGACCTCTGCATTATCCATCCTCTTCGCCCTTTTAATGCCTTGGGTTTCTATTATAATATTAGCAATCATCTCAACTTCGCCAGAGAACTTACTAAAGCTTGCACTTCCAACCAGTCTGACACCCTTTGCTTTTTTAAGTCTTGATAGTACAATGTCATATTCCCCTGGCTTTAAAAAGGACTTACAAGTCATAGAACTGGAGCCATCATATAAATCAAAAGACACTAATGTCTTCCCGCTTCTCAGTTCCTTTGCTTCTATATTAGATATTTCACCTTCTAAAGCTATTCTTCCCTCATCAGGTGTAATATCAGTAATCTTTATAACAGTATCCTTAATCTTAGAGCTTCTTCCTAAGATTACAAATGGATCACCTTTCTTGCCATCTGATTCTTCCTTTACTTCCTCCTTTTTAACTGGAGCTTCTTTAGGCACATTATTGCTTTGTTCAGTTTTGATTTGCTTTATAGCAGCAAGCATCTCTTTTTCACGTGCTTCCTCATGACGAACTAACTCTTCATTATTTACCTTATCAACAAACTTTATATTATATGTAGTACCGTAAAGAGACCTTATTGCTTCACGAAGCTGCTTATCATAACTCATCGCTTTTAAAAAACCGGATGCTGCAATTTTAAAATCAAAGTGTATGGTATTATCATCCACATTGTATTCGCTGTTATTTATAATTGTCTTTAGCATAGGATGTTTATCTGCCATAAGAAGAATAATATTTCTAATTTCCTGTTCTATTGGCTTTTTATCCGTTCCATCAGCATACTTAACAGAAATTATAGAATCATTCAAAGAGAATCTTTTCTTTATAAATGTATTAAGTCTTTCAAACTCATTTACTTCAATATATTTATCTGAGCTGATTTTCATCTCCAGCCGTTTACTTTTTTTACTTAAGACTACCGATTCTACAATAGCAGTATTTATATTACCACTTGTTTCATAGTCACTAAAAATTTCATTTATTCTTTTCATGGTATACTTTAACCCCTCTTCAAAATTTTTAGTACCTTACTATTATATAAAAAGACTCATTCCCTGTCATGTAGAAATAATATCTATATGCAAATTCCTTATTTAAAACTTTCCATCCTTATACTCTATATCTTTAATTATAAGCAATATATAACAGAAACAATCTTTATAAAAATTTATTGCCTATAACAAATCTCTAACTGTCTTACTTTAGTAGTTAGTTTTTGATAATGGGTATACTAACCCTATATTAAATAGTTACTGGAATAAATTTAAAAAGTTTATATAAAACTATTGACAAATAATTCTTTAGTTTTATAATTAATATCAAGTAATAATTATTATTAATTAGAACCGACTACAATATGTATATAAAATCCAATTAATATTATAAAACTAAATTTTAGGAGGTATTTTTATTATGTCACTAATAGGAACAGAAGTAAAACCATTCAAAGCATCAGCTTATCAAAACGGTAAATTTTTAGACCTTACTGAAGCAGATTTTAAAGGAAAGTGGAGTGTAGTTTGTTTCTACCCTGCGGACTTTACATTCGTATGTCCAACTGAACTAGAAGATTTGCAAGACAACTATGAAACTTTAAAGTCTCTAGGAGTTGAAGTATATTCAGTTTCAACTGATACTCATTATACCCACAAAGCATGGCACGATACTTCAGAGACTATTAAGAAAATTACTTATACTATGATAGGAGATCCTTCTCATATTATATCACGTAATTTTGATGTATTAATCGAAGCAGATGGTTTAGCTGATCGTGGTACTTTTATAATAGATCCAGATGGTGTTATTCAAGCTGTTGAGATAAACGCTGGTGGTATAGGTCGTGATGCAAGCATTCTTGTTAATAAGATAAAAGCTGCTCAATACGTTAGAAATAATCCTGGTGAAGTTTGTCCTGCTAAATGGAAAGAAGGTTCTGAAACACTTAAGCCAAGTCTTGATCTTGTAGGAAAGATCTAAGGAGAAGCTATTATGCTTGATTCAGATATAAAAGGTCAATTAGCCCAATATCTTCAATTGATGGAGGGCGATGTCCTTATTAAAATCAGTGCAGGATCTGATAACATATCAAACGATATGATTTCATTAGTAGATGAACTAGCATCTATGTCACCAAGAATTAAAGTAGAGAGAGCCACATTATCAAAAACACCTAGCTTTAGTGTCAATCGTATTGATGAAGACACAGGAGTAACTTTTGCCGGAATTCCTTTAGGCCATGAGTTTACTTCATTGGTGTTAGCTTTGCTACAGGTTAGTGGAAGACCGCCAAAGGTTGATCAAAAAATAATTGATCAAATTAAAAATCTTAAAGGTCAATATAATTTTCAATCCTATATTAGTTTAACCTGTCACAACTGTCCAGAAGTGGTTCAGTCATTAAATCTGATGAGTATTCTTAACACTAACATTACTCATACAATGATTGATGGCGGCACTTTCAAAGAGGAAGTTGAAAGCAAAAATATAATGGCTGTTCCATCAGTTTTCCTAAATGGTGAATTCTTTGGCAGTGGACGTATGACTGTGGAAGAGATTCTTGCAAAGCTTGGTACTACTCAAGATCCATCAGAATTCAGTAATAAAGAGCCTTATGATGTTCTTGTTGTTGGAGGTGGCCCAGCAGGAGCAAGTGCAGCCATTTATGCAGCACGTAAAGGAATTCGTACCGGAATCGTTGCTGAACGTTTTGGTGGTCAAGTAATGGATACTGTAGGAATTGAAAACTTTATAAGTGTAAAATATACCGAAGGTCCTAAGCTTGCAGCAAGCCTTGAAGAGCATGTAAAGGAATATGATGTTGATATCATGAATTTACAGCGGGTAAAAGGATTAACAAAAAATGATTTAATAGAAGTAGAACTTGAAAATGGTGCTGTTTTGAAAAGTAAGGCTGTAATAATTTCAACAGGTGCCCGTTGGCGTAATGTTAATGTTCTTGGAGAAAATGAGTTCAAAACAAAAGGTGTAGCATATTGCCCTCATTGTGACGCTCCTTTATTCAAGGGAAAACATGTTGCAGTAATTGGAGGAGGTAATTCTGGTATCGAAGCAGCTATTGATCTTGCAGGAGTTGTAAATCACGTAACTGTTTTAGAGTTCCTTCCAGAACTAAAAGCTGATGCTGTACTTCAAGAGCGCCTTTATAGTTTGAAAAATGTAACTGTTATAAAGAATGCTCAGACAAAAGAAATAACTGGTACCGATAAAGTAAATGGTATTACCTACATTGAACGTGATACTCAAGAAGTTAAACATATTGAATTGCAAGGAGTATTTGTTCAAATTGGTCTTGTACCTAATACAGATTGGTTAGGTGATACAATTGAACGTAACCGTATAGGTGAGATAATTGTTGATAATCATGGTGCTACAAATGTACCTGGAATCTTTGCCGCCGGTGATTGCACAAACAGTGCTTATAAGCAGATAATCATTTCTATGGGCTCAGGCGCAAATGCTGCTCTAGGCGCATTCGATTATCTGATAAGAAATTAATACTAGTAGAAAAAGAAGGAGAATCCAAATCATCGTGGACTTCTCCTTCTTTTAGATTTGCTAAATATCTCTTTTGGCTAATTTATATAACTGCACCGCTTAGTACTAGAATCTATATGTTTAAAGACTCTACTCGGAAGCCAGCAGAGTCTTTAAAATAGTTTTCCTATCTTTATCTATACTTTTTTTATAGTCCTAAATATAACATCCCAGAGGCTAGTTCCAATCCCAAAATTATATCTATACATATAATGATGTATCCTATGATGCTCCTTTAATTTCTTAAACAGTTTAAGTTTAAATACAAATAACTGTTTATTTTTTTTATGAAAATAGTAATGAACAAATTCCTCCCATAGGTTGTAAATAATACATACTATAAGAAACAAAATCCCAAGAAACCTACTTTTCATAAATATTGCAATGGCTAATGGAAGGTACAATACTATATTTCTTAAAATTTCACCAAAGCTTGATAGAACTGTTTCCTTATCTATCACTTCAAGTTCATAAGAATCTATTCCATGAAATACTTTATGATGAACTTTCACATGTTCTTGCTCATAAGAATTATGAAGCAGAAACCTATGGAGACAATATTCAATTAAAGAAGAATATAGCAAGCCTGACATTATAGTCATTACTAATATAATTAAACCAGATAGTTCTCTTATCCCGTACAAAATCAAGCCTCCTTTTTAAATAGTAAAATATTTAATCACTTTTAAATGATAATAATTCTCACAAACTTTATTATAAACCATTTTTATAAATTTGTTAATAGCAATTACTTACCAAGTGCTCTCTTTATATTTATACTATAAGTTATAGCTATAATATTTATGAATAAATATAAATAGTATATATTTAATAAATTTTTTAAGCTTTATTTAAGGTATTCACTTTATACTATAGATAAATGATGTTTAAGAGGAGGTTTAATATGACAGTATTTTTTAAAAAGGGATTATATTTAATACTTACTTTCTTTGTAGGACTATTTATAATATCTTCATTTTTTATTAGAGCAAAATATAGTTTTTCTGTATATGGCGATAACCCTATTTTAGAAAGACAGACCATTGGAATCTTTATTTTCGTTATAATAGGGCTAATTCTATTAAATATAGCATTATATAAGCTGTGCTTAAAACTCAATAAGTATAGTAAAAAAGTAGTAATTCCAATTACCTTATTACTATCCTTTCTTATGCAACTAGGTATTATATTTGCATTTACAGTTTTGCCTACAGCCGATTCTCAAACAGTGCTTTCCTTAGCGTTAAACATGCTATATAACAATGATTATTCTTCATTCCAAACTGGTGGGTATCTTTATATGTTTCCATTTAACTACTCCATAGTATTATACTTAAAAACCTTATTAGCTATATTTCCAGATAATTATCTTGTTATAAAGATATTTAATATATTATTTACTCTTGTTACGACTTTAATGATTTACTTAATATATAAGCAGATTAATTATAAATCCAAAGAAAATGACTATGGTGTTTTAGTGTTTGGTGCTACTTATATTCCTGTATTGCTAATGAGTAACTTCATATATAATGACATTATAGGAACAGCCTTATTAACTAGTGCTATATATTTTATCATTAGATTTGTAAAAGAAAAAACTATTAAGCACATCATTATTTCCTCTATACTTTTATCTATGGGTAACTATTTCAGAGGGATAGGAGTGCTTTATCTCATAGCTGCAATTATCTATATTTTACTGAGTTTTAAAAAAGTAGGCCTTAAAAAAGTTGCAACAGCCATATTGATAGTGGTTTCATTATTCAACATACCAAATTGGACTCAAAACATAGCTCTTCAATTAACAAATAAGGTTAGTGAATCTATTACTATAAATTCTGCACCAGTATATATGTGGCTAAACATGGGAATCAACATGGATAGGTTTGGTTTCTGGGATAATATGCAAAGTTACAATATATATCAACGACAAGCAGGTTATAACAAAGAGGAAAGTATCGAGTTATATAAACAATCAATTGAAAATAAATTATCCAATGCAACCTTTAGTGATTTAGTAACCATGTATTATAAGAAAATTGTATGGACTTGGACGGAAGGAACCTATCAAATTGATAGATATGGCATTGGTGATGGAGGAACTACAAACCAAAGAATGAGTATGTTGAGTGGTTATAGCTATACTACTTTTGCAACAGACTTATTTAAAGGTGATTCACCTTACAGAAGCTCCTTACTTTTAATACTGTATGTAATGAATTTTTTAATGTACTGCTTTATCCTTATTAGATTAATAAGTTCAATGAAAATTAAAAGATATGACGAAGCATTCTTAGTTTTAGTGATATTAGGATTTATTGGATTCTATATATTATGGGAGATAAAGTCCAGATATATATACCCAGTTTATCCATTATTGATAGTTCTATCTTATATGGGATTTAAAGATACTTACGACTTTTTCTTAGAAAACAAAATGGCAAAACGTATTTAATCAATTAAAAGGAGACCGTAAAATATGAGAAAGAGAATATATAGTTTTATATTTAAGATTATCCTTTTACTTATTTGTTCCTTACCGCTTATATCTTGTGAAGCGATAAATGCTCAAAAAATAACAAATACCAGTACTAATCCAGGATTGAATGGTGGAAATGGATTTAATAATAACCCATCCTCTAAATTTAACGGTCCCCGTAACTAAATCCAAAGACTCTAGCAAAAAATGCTAGAGTCTTTTTAGTTTTATACTACGATTTACATTAATCAAGTATTATAAAATGATGTAATTAAAATAACTTTATCATCATATATATCTTTATCTACCACATAAAATGATTTACTATTTTACACCACTTAGAAATATTAAAGATTATCTCTTGCCCTAAAATCAATAAAACTAGGAGGATACTATGTATGCCCAAAAGATTTTACAAATCTGAACCCTTAAGGGATATTAGGGTACTCATGAGAAGATCTAGCAAGCTTTATTCAGATCAAATTGCTTATGAAGAAATTAAGCCTCATAAACAAATTGCAAAATACTCTTTCCGCCAATTAGAAAGTGATGTAAATGCTCTAGGCACTAAGCTTTTGCATATGAACATGTATGGCTATCATTTTGCTATTTTATCAGAAAACTCATATGCTTGGGTAGTCAGCTATCTTTCTATACTAAATGGTGTAGGCATTGTCATTCCTCTAGATAAAGAATTAACAGATGAAGATATTGTTAAACTACTTATCAAAAGTGATGCTGATGTAATCATATGTTCAGATACCTTTGCTTCGTCTATGCCATATATACTGGACGAATGCCCAAATATAAAGAAATGCATAATAATTAATCCCAAATATGATTATCCTGAATTTCTTTCTCTTAGTAAACTCATTGAAAAAGGTAATGACTTACTTGAAGGTGGCAACAGAGAGTATTTAGATATTCCTATTGACACAGATTCTATGTGTGAAATAGTTTTCACCTCTGGAACTACTGGCGCAAACAAAGGTGTCATGCTAAGCCATAAGAGTATTATGGCTGTAGTATATGGTTCACTTTCTCTTATTGAACCAAAAGGGGTTAGCTTTTCAGTACTGCCAATCAACCATACCTACGAATGCAGTTGTCATATCCTAGGTGGACTTTATAGCGGAATAACCATATGCTTTAATGATAGTTTAAAAAGGGTGATGGATAATATGAAACTCTTTAAACCAAGTATGAGTTTAATGGTTCCTTTATTTTTAGAATCCATGCATAAGAATATTTGGAAAGAGGCTAAAAGAACCGGTTTAGAAGCACATTTAAAATATGGTGTAAAATTTAGTAATGTTATTAGAAAACTTGGTATTGATTTAAGAAGAACACTGTTTAAGCCCATTTTAGATAACTTTGGCGGGAATCTATGTCAAATAGTATGTGGAGGGGCCCCTTTACGCTTAGACATCATTAAGTCTTTTGACTCTATTGGTATAGAAATTTTTAATGGCTATGGCATAACTGAATGTGGTCCTCTTGTTGCCACCAACTCTTATATGTGGAAAAAGCTAGGATCTGTAGGCCGTGTTATGCCTGGTTGCAAAGTTAGAATTAGTACTCCTAATGAAAATGGTTATGGCGAAATTCAGGTAAAAGGCGATAACGTAATGTTAGGATATTATAAGGATCCAGAAAGCACAAAGCTTTCCTTCACTGAAGATGGCTGGTTCAAAACAGGCGACCTAGGTTATCTTGATAATTCAAACTTTTTATATATATGTGGAAGAGAGAAAAATCTAATTATTCTACCAAACGGTAAAAATGTACATCCTGAAGAGATAGAAGATATCATTAGTAAAAATCTATCTTATGTTAAGGAAGTAGTAGTTTTTTCGTCAACTGTCTCTGAAAGCAATGAAGAATGCATCACAGCTTGTGTATATGTTGATGAAGATCTTATAAAATTAGATGCTATCGATATAAAAGATAAATTGAATCAAGACATCAGGCTTCTAAATAAAAATCTTCCAGTATATAAAAGAATAACAAATATTTTAGTTAGTGAATCTGAATTTGAAAAAACAACTACAAGAAAAATAAAAAGATCTTTAGTTTTAGAGAGGAGTGCTGAAAATGCTTAACTTAATCATAAAGATTATTCAAGAATTTGCAGAAATCGATGAAAATTCTATTACAAAAGATACTAATTTCATTAATGATCTTCATTTAACCTCCTATGACATTGTAGGAATAATCGGAAAAATAGAAAGTGATTTCGGTATAGAAATTCCAGATAGAGAAATTAGAAACCTAGACACTGTAGGAGAATTAATTAAATACTTAAATAACAAATTACTATGATATATACATGCACCTTAAAAAGCCAAACCTATCAAATTCACTCTAATATATCTCATCTTTTGGGACAAAAACTACTAACCTATGCCTTGCAAGAGGAAAAAGCAATCAACTACAGAGATGAACCTTTAATCTTAAATCCATGGGGCAAACCTAGCCTTAAAAACCATCCTAATATTCATTTTAATATCAGTCATAGTTTTAACTGCATAGCCTGCGTAATTTCTGATACTTATACAGTTGGAATTGATGTGGAAAAGATTCGCATATTCAACCTTTATGCTGCTAAAAGAGTATGTACTACTAAAGAACTTGATAAAATCTGTTCTTCATCAAATCCAAACAGATTGTTTTTTAAGTTTTGGACTTTAAAAGAAAGCTATATTAAAGCTATAGGTAAAGGCCTTTCTCATCCTATGAAAGATATCAACTTTGAAATTTATCCTGATGGACAAATATTGTCCAATTTATCAGAGTGTACATTTCATTTAATTGACGATAACAATGAGTTTATAACAGCAGTTTGTTATTTAAACATATAGGAAAGGAAGTGAAATATGGATAATTTTATTGAATTTAAAAATGTTAAAAAGGTATACAAAATGGGCGAAGTAGAAATTGAGGCCCTGTCAGGAGTAGATTTTTCAATAAGTAAAGGTGAGTTTGTAATTATTGCAGGTGCAAGTGGTGCAGGAAAAAGTACCATTCTTAATATTCTAGGTGGAATGGATAGCCTTTCTTCTGGAGAGATTTTTGTTGATGGTGCTAATATAAGTCGTTATTCTACAAAGGAATTAATAACTTATAGGAGACATGATGTAGGATTTGTATTTCAATTCTATAACTTAGTCCCTAATCTTACTGCTAAAGAAAATGTAGAATTAGCTTCTCAAATAAGTAAAAACCCTTTGGATATTGATAAAGTTATTTCCGATGTAGGCCTTGATGATCGTAAAATTAATTTCCCCGCACAACTTTCTGGTGGTGAACAGCAAAGAGTTGCAATTGCAAGAGCCTTAGCTAAAAACCCAAAACTAATGCTTTGTGACGAACCAACAGGAGCACTTGACTACAAAACTGGTAAATCCATCTTAAAACTACTTCAAGATACCTGCAGAAATACTGGAATGACAGTAGTGATTATTACACATAACCTTGCACTTACCGCTGTTGGGGATAAGGTTATTAAAATAAAAAGTGGGAAGGTCGAATCAATCACACAAAATGAATTACCTATGGATGTAGAAAAGGTGGAATGGTAATATGAAGACTGCATTATGGAAAGATTTCTTTCGTGAAGTCCGAAAATCACTAAGTAGATTTATTTCTATTTTTGCTATAGTATTTATCGGAGTTGCTTTTTTTGCAGGAATTAAAGCCACCTCCCCTGACATGAAGAACTCGATGGATCTATACTACGACAAATATAATCTCATGGATATCCGTATAATGTCAACGCTTGGACTTACAAAAGATGATATAAATGCAATCAGTAATACCTCTGAAGTTGAAGCTGTTCAACCTGGTTATTTTACTGATGTGGTTAGTACCATTAATTCTACCGAATTTGTTTTTACAGTGCATAGCCTACCTTCAGATAAAATCTATAATTCAGATAACAATTATATTAATGCAATTAAGTTAACAGAGGGTAGATACCCTGAAAAGTCTGGTGAATGTATAATTGAAGATTCTTCTTCTATAATAGATTCAGGTCTCTCTATTGGGGATACAATTAAGGTAAGCTCCGGAAAATCTAAATCAATTACTGATGGAACCTTAACTACAGATGAATTTAAAATAGTTGGTAAAGCAGTAACTCCTTATTATCTTTCCTTTGAAAAAGGTTCTTCAGAAATCGGCAGTGGAAAAGTTAACTTTTTCATGATGGTTTTAGATAAAGACTTTGCCTTACCAGTTTATACAGAAGCTTTAGTAACAGTTCAAAATGCAAAACAATTAGACTCTTTTAGTACTGAGTACAAAAAGCTTATATCTAAAGTAGTTACACCACTTGAAAACTTAGGCGAAGACAGGAGTATGATCAGACTTGATGAAGTAAAAAAAATGGCAATGGATGAACTGGAAAGAAATAAGAGAGAATTCGATGCCCAAAAGCAACTTTTTACAGATAAAATAAAAAAAGCCGAAGAGGACTTAAATCAAGCTCAAATAAAGTTGGTTGCAGGAAAAGCTAAACTTGAAACCGAAAGAAAAAACTTTCTTAATAACTACACTCAGGCTTCAAAACAAATTTCTGACGGCGAAGTACAGTTAGCTCAAGGCAGACTTAAATATGAACAAGGCCTTGCTGAATATAATAAAGCTATATCAGAACATGGCAAAGATATAGACAATTTAAACAAAGCAACACAAGCGGTAAATGATCTTCGTAGTCAGGCTAATGCTCAAATACAACAACTTAATAAAAGCTTGAGCGACCCTACTCTCTCTGAGGGGGATAAACAATCATTAACACAACTTATTCAATTTTATAAAGCTTTTCTTTCCATTATGGATTTAGGAATAAACCCACTTAATGAACTTAACGATTATACTCAAGGACAAGTAGCCCGATCGAAATCAGAACTGGACAGTGGAAAAAAAGAGTTAGATCAGAAATCTGCTGAACTTGCAGTTGCCAAAAAAAGTCTTGAAACTGGAAAAAAACAAGCTAACGCTCAATTTGCTTCGTCTGAACAACAGTTAAAACAAGGAACAACAGAATATGAAAACGGAAAAACTGAACTTGAAAAAGAAAAAGCCGATGGTCAAAAAAAGCTTGATCAAGGTCAAGAAAAGATCATTCGTGCTGAAGATGAAATAGATAAAATATCAAAACCTCAATGGTATGTACTAGATAGAAACTTCAATTATAGCTATGTAGATTATGAAAAAACAGCTGATAGAATAGATGCTATAGCAAAGATATTTCCTGTATTTTTCTTTTTAGTAGCCAGTTTAGTATGCCTCACTACTATGACAAGAATGGTTGATGAACAAAGAGGTACTATTGGTGCCTATAAAGCGCTTGGCTACGGAAATAAATCAATAGCACTAAAATATGTACTATATGCAGCAATTGCAAGTTTTCTAGGAGGTGTACTAGGGCTTTCCTTAGGAATGAATATTTTCCCATCAGTTATTTATAACGCTTGGTCAATGATGTACACACTTCCTCCTCTTAAAACAGTTACTCAAATTCCATTGATGGTTATCAGTGTTCTTATAGGTGTTTTAGTGACCACACTTTCAGTGCTAGGAGCCTGCTACAAAGAATTAAGAGAAACTCCAGCACTACTTATGCTCCCTAAATCACCAAAGCCAGGAAAAACAATTTTTCTGGAGAAAATTTCTCCTATTTGGAAGAGATTATCCTTCTCTCAAAAAGTTACTGCACGTAATCTATTTAGATATAAAAAACGTTTTTTCATGACCATAATTGGTATTGCAGGTTGTTCCGCTCTACTACTTGCTGGATTCGGTTTAAGTAATTCTATAAGTCAGATTGTAAACAAACAATATAAGGAAATATTTACTTACGACTTGAACATGAACTATAAACCAGGATCCACCGAAGAAGATCAATCTCGTGTGATGGATACTCTTAAGGATAATAGTAATGTGAAATCATATCTTCCTGGCACTGAATTGAATGCTAAGATTAAAAATGGTAAGGACGACATTTCACTTACACTTATTGTTCCAAGTGATAATTACAAATTTAGAAACTATATTACTTTGAGAGAAAGAACTACTCAAAAGCCAATAATAATTCCTGAAAAAGGAGTTGTTATTAATGAAAAGCTGGCAAAAGAGTTAAATGTTCATATAGGGGATGCTATAGAACTAGACAATGGCGATGGTGCTACAAAAAAAGTAGAGATTGCAGCAATTACTGAAAACTATGTATTCCATTATGCATATATGTCAGCAGAATACTATAAAGAAATTTACCGTCTTGCTCCAAAAACAAATAATCTTATGATTAAGCTAAATAAAACTAGTGCCGATGCAGAGAGCACCTTAGGAAGTATACTGATTAAAGATGGCAGCGTTGCATCTGTTGAGTTCTATTCTTCTGCAGCTGACAAATTTAATGATACTGTAAAAATACTAAATAACATTGTTATTGTCATAATTTTATCTGCAGGCCTGTTAGCATTTGTAGTTCTTTACAATCTTACTAATATAAACATTGGTGAAAGAATCAGAGAAATAGCTACCATTAAGGTATTGGGATTTTACAACAAAGAGGTTTCAACTTATGTATACAGAGAGAATATAATACTTTCCATTATAGGTTCTGGTATTGGCCTTCTCATGGGTATAATTCTTCACAGATTCATAATGGTTTCCATTGAACAAGATGGAATAATGTTTGGAAATCACATTGATGGAATCAGTTTTCTATATTCATTCTTGATTACATTAGGTTTTGTTATTCTGGTAAATATCTTTATGTATAGAAAATTAACAAATATCCCAATGGTTGAGTCTCTGAAGTCGATAGAATAAGTTATCATCACAATTTAGACTTGGAGGCAAATATGGAAAGAAAATATTATGACTTAAGCGCAGCTCAAAAAATATTACTTCTTAGCCAAAAATATACTCTTCATAAGCAAGTGAATAATGTCTGCACATCGATATTGATGGATACAGAACTTGATTTTGAAATGTTAAAGAAGGCTATACAAAAAGCATATGAAAGAAATGATTCCTTAAGAGTTAGACTTATAAAGTTAGACAAGGAAATTAAACAATATTTCCTGGAAAATGAAGAGCCCTATATAGGTTATCTAGATTTTAGAGGCAAATCCTTAGAAGAAATGGAAAATAAATTATATAAGCTAGCCAGCAAACCAATAACAGGCTTTGAAAAACAACTTAGTAAGGTATATATGCTTCATTCCTTTGATGGAAGATGTGGAATTTACTTTGCAGTAAGTCATATGATTTTAGATTCTTGGGCAATAACTACATTTTTTAAAGATGTTTTAGCTGTATATGATTCACTAATAAATCATACTGATTTGCCTAAGCCATTATATTCTTATGAAGAACTCCTCATAAAAGATTTAGATTATAAAAATACTGAAGCCTATAAAAAAGATCTTGAATTCTGGGAAAAAACTCTCAATATATCAGAACCAATCTTTACTGATGTAAATGGAGTTTCTGTACTTGAAAAATATCGTGCAAAGCATAAAAATCCTAATTTACGTTATGCACCGATATTTAGCTTGTTTACAAAAGCTAAGAATGTAATGTTGCCAGTCCCTAAAGAATTAGTAGTTTCTATGGAAGCCTTCTGTACCTCAAACAAACTTCCAATGCAATCGTTAGTGCTACTAGCGTATTCCAACTACTTTTCAAAAGTAAATAATAAGGAAAATGATATTAGCATACACACAGTAGTTGCAAGAAGAGGTACCTTAAAAGAAAAAAATTCTGGTGGAACTAGAGTTCATTTTATGCCTTTAAGGATTATTCTTAAGGGAGATCACACTTTTAAAGAAGGCTGCGAAATCATAAGTGAAAAGCAAAATGAAATCTATAGGCACTCATCAATTAGTCCACTTGAAGTTATGGATCTATGGCATAAGTTGTTCAATATTCCCCAAATCGGCACATACCTTTCAACAGCATTAACTTTTCAACCAGTAAAATTGGTAGCTCCTAATGGAGTTAGAATTGAAACAAAATGGTACGGAAATGGTGCTGCTGCAAATCCTTTATATTTGACAGTAATGGATGGTGATGGCACTGGATCACTTAAGTTTTACTATGAATATCAAACCCATAGAATATCTTTTGACACAGTACAGAGACTTCATGCTCACATGATTAAAGTCTTTGAAACTGGAACAAGTAATCCCGAGGTAACCATAGATGCATTGCTAAATATCAATTAAATTAATAAAGGCCAGTAGCTACTTTTGTTTTATCAAATCTAGCTATAGGCCTTTTATACTTATTTATCATTCTGTATTAGTCTTAATCACGTTTTTCCTTTGCTGACCAATAATCCTTCTTATACTTTTATCTGAAAGATAATATTCCTTAGCTAAATCAAAGATTGCCACACCACTTATATACTTCAGATAAATTTCTTCATTTCTTCTTTTTAAAGTACTTCTTGAACCGCTATTTTCTCCCCATTTCTTTTGCTCTTCTTCTCTTCTAGGTATATATAAATATTCACCATTCACATATTCTTGAATAATTTTTACTATATCATCTGGTAAAACATTGTATGCATTACTATATTTCATATCTTTACTCCTCCAAAAATTTATTTTTTGTTGAAGCAAAGACCAAAAAAACTGCTACAAAGCTATGTTTGCAACAGTTTTTATTCTTAATATAAAGGAATAAATGTATGAAATCATCTATTAAATCACCTAATGCTGAATAATTGAACGATAATTAAAGCCCTTTAATGAAAATCAAAAAGAACTTAATAACACCACATAATTCAGCATCAGCTATTTTAACAAATTAATCTCCAAGCAAAGCATAGCCGATTTAGTTTTTATGGCCTTCGCAAGGAGTGTTCCTTAATCCCAATTCATGTTTATAAATCATACTGTTTACACCTTTCATACATAATTGCATCTAATTATTTTAATAAATTACATTTATATTATACAGTTTTTTTATAAGGTTCTCAATTAGAATTTTATGCCTTTATACAAAAGGATACTCTATTTTTTATCATGCTTTGCAAATACCTCTCCATTACTGGCAGGTATCATACAACAAAAATAGTTGAATATAACTTTCTGTGCTCATAATCATTACAGAACTATAAATTAGATTGAGCCCTTATTTTAAATCATGTTATTATTTTATTATAGAAATTCAATGAATATTATCATATTTGTTCAAACTAATGATAAAAAATAATATGTCTTAGAAAAGAGGTACTGAATCTTATGAAAGTTTTTATAAAGAAACATCAATATAATTATATAAAGAGATGCTTAAATGACTTAAGTAATACTTACAAAACTTGTTCAGACAGCAATGTCATTGATGCTTTTAAAGCATATACACAGGACAAAATCTTCAATCTTTTTGCCAATTTAACTGAAGAAGAAAAAGAACTACTAAGCCTTAACAAAATAACTGAACCATCTCATATCAATAATTATTTATCTAATTTAGATGAATACGTGTATGGTATGCCTGTAATCACAAATGCGCAAATCAGTAAATTGTTTAAAAAAGAAAAGAAACTTAAACTGCCAGACTTAAATCAAGAAAATTCAAAGAATGTATACCTAGGTTGGATCGATAAATCCACTAACAAATTATTTGTAGCATACAATATGGGCGAAAAGCTAATAGGCATGGCCTGTAGAATAACAAGCACTGACTCTAAGAAAGCTAATATCTGTTCCTTATGCAATTGTATACACGTAGAAAACGAAGTAGCCTTTGTTTCACCTATCTGTAAGACATCTAATGCTTCAGAAGGTGGCTATAAATCAATAGGATTTACAGTATGTTTGGATAGTGTGAAATGTAATGAGCGAATAGAATCTGTGGAAAAACTTGAGGATATCTTAAAAGAAGTTAACAATATAAAGTTATAATGATATGTACCACTTCATATTGAAACTTATTATTTTTAAATTTTCTCACCTGAACCCGTGAGAGTTTTAAAAATAGATTTCGGATTGAAGTGGTACATCTTTATCAAGACTTGATTTATTGGCATTAACATAGAGCTTAATAGCAAAAAGCACCGTTAAGTAGTTAAAAAGGTATCTTTCTAACTACTATAACGGTGCTATTTTAACTACTCATTACTTTCTGCTATTATTGAACCATTCAATTGTTTCTCTTTCTATATCCTTAGGAAGTTTTTTATTATATACCTCATCATATAACCATGCTAATGTCTTACTATTTAGGTGTTTTCTCATTTCATCTTCTGCTTCTAGCATTACAACTTTTATTAGGCAAGGGCATTTCGTATGTGAATCTGGTAAGTTATCCTTATCTAATAATATATTGTTTTGCCTAATTTCTGCACATTGGAAGAAAGGCTCACTTCCTTCTACAGCTTCAACAACATTCCAAAAGGTTATCTCTTCTGCACTACGAGCTAATGCATAGCCGCCCTTTACACCTGGTATAGATTTTATAATTCCTGCCCTACTCAATTTTGCATATACCTTTGATAGATATGTTTCTGAAACACCTTGAAATGTTGCTAAATCTCGTATACCCACAGATTTACCTTCTTCTAGTTTTACCATATATAATAAACAATGTAGTGCGTATTCTACTCCAATTGAAAATTTCATTCCATTTATACTCCTTTAAACATCTTGTGACCTTCTTTTATAATAGCTTATTATTTATTCTCATTCAAGATATAGCTTTAACAGTAAATATATACATTTTTACAAAACATTTTTATTGACAACATAAAAGAAAAATTATATTATAATTCTAGACAATAGTTGTCGACGATAAATGTTATCCATAATTTTAGGAGGAATATAATATGTTTACAGAAAAATTTCTTGAAGTATTAAATCATGAAGGTGTAGTTTCTATTGTGACTTGTGCAAATAACAAGGCTCATGTTGCTAACACATGGAATAGTTATTTAGTTATCGTAGAGGGTAATAAAATTTTGATTCCTGCAGCTGCTATGCTTAACACAGAAGAAAATATCAATTCTAACCCTGAGGTTAAATTAACTCTTGGTAGTAAAGAAGTAATGGGTTATAACTATATGGGAACTGGTTTTTTACTTGAGGGAACTGCTAAATTCTTAAAAGAAGGCGAACACTTTAAGATGATGAGAGAAAAATACCCATTCCTAACAAGAGTATTAGAAGTTACAGTTAACTCTTGTAAACAAACACTTTAATCAAAGGAAAAAACTATGCCTAGAAGAATTAACAAATCAGATTGTGTTGGTTGTGGAACTTGCCAAAGAGTATGTATTGTTGGATGTATAACAGAAGAAGCTGATAAAAAGAGATTAATTAATGAGTCTGCATGTGTTGACTGCGGAGCTTGCCAGTATGCTTGCCCTAAGAAATGCATATCTCAAAATTAATTAAGATGGTAGCTCTGAAATGAATTAACAAAAGGATAATATATCTAATAAGTTTTGTATAAACTAGTTAAATGACGCTGACTATTTAAAACTCACCACAGAAATCTTATTCCTGTGGTGATTTTTTATCATTAAAAAAATTAATAAACTCACTTACTTGTGGTACGGTTCACCCTTCATTATCCTATAAGCTCTATATACCTGCTCTAGTAGCATAACTCTAAATAATTGATGAGGAAAAGTCATCTTAGAAAAACAAAGCTTGTAATTGGCTCTTTGTATAACTTCCTTTGATAAGCCTAGTGATCCTCCTATCACAAAGCATAACTGACTTTCACCTTTAACTCCTAAGTCACCTATAAGAGTTGAAAATTCTTCTGATGCTATCATATTACCCTTCAAATCTAAAGCCACAACATACATTGTATCCTTTATTGATTTTAGTATAAGCTGCCCTTCCTTTTCCTTTATTTGAAGCTCTTCTTTTTCCGATGCATTATCTGGAGTCTTCTCATCAGGAAGTTCTATGATATCAAGCTTACAATATCTTTTTAATCTCTTTGAATATTCATCTATAGCATCTTTTAAGTATTTTTCTTTTATTTTACCTACTGTTATTAAGGTTATGTTCATAAATCTATATCTCCTAATCTACTTTTATCGCTTAGTTAATAAATCCATACTTAATATTATTTCTTATTCATTATATATTTACTAAGCAAAAGAGTAAACAAACCATTTCATAGTAAAATGTGTTTTTTGAATGGATCTCACCATACTTCCTATACACTAAAAGGATCTTTAACATACTGTTCAGCTATTAAAGATCCTTTTATTATAAGTTATGCTTAAAAACATTATTGAAATTAAGTGGTTATGCCGGAGATGCTATATGAGAGGGCTATTAAAAGCCTAAGCTCTCATTCAGTATTAATACGTGCATTCTTGTACTATCACCTTGTCTTTTTATCACAGTGTATTCATTGCATATTCTATCATTGCTGCTGCAATTCATGCAGTAACCAACCTTAGCACAAGGAGTATTCCTATTAAGCCTTTTTGCATTTATAGGCGCTGATACTCTCTTATTTCTCTCTACAGCTTCTTCAATATTCTTAACAATCTTATTTACTCCACACACAACTATAACTTTATCTGGGCCAAAAAGCATAGCTGCTATTCTGTTTCCTCCACCATCTACATTAAATAGTTCTCCAGCTTCAGTTAAAGCATTAGTACTTGTTAAAAAGGCATCTGCACTAAAGGTTTTTCTATGAACTTCCTTCATTTCTTCCTTTGTTATACCTTTAATTGCTCTATCTAGAAAGTTGTATCTTCCACTTCTAAGATGATCAAGTAATCCTGTCTCAGTAAGGGTTGCAGAACCTCCACAGCTAACAGTTTCACCTTCTGAAACCAAATCGCAAACCTTTTCCAGAAGCTCTTCTCTGCTCTTTATATAATATCCATTGATATTATTCTTGTTTAAAGCTTCAATAGTTCTTTCTATCTTTTTTTCATTTGACCAACACACATTTAAATCCATAGCAAACACCCCCAAATATTATAATTACGTTTAATCTAAAATAATTATATCATAAGTTTATGCTATTCAATGGGGCATACAGGCATTAAATTCATCATTACACCCAAGTTTTGACTTGCAGTTATAAATGCTATAGGAGAATAAAAAAAACACCGAACTGACCTTCTTCATACAGAAAAAAAAATTTAGCATCGATTAATATAATCGATGCTAAACTCTATTATTATATAATTATTCTAATTTAAACTTATCTATCTTTTCTTCTAATGTAACTGATATTTCTTTAAGCACTTCTGCATTCTGATTAAATTCATCCATTGTAGCAGATATTTCTTCTGTAGATGCAGAAACCTCTTCTGTACTTGCTGCTGTTTCTTCAGATATTGCTGACATACTCTGCATGTTTTCCATTATCTGATCCTTGCTCTTGTCTACTACATCTATAGATGCTTTAACACTGTTTATAGACTCAGACAATAGGCCCATGAATTCAGATATAGTTTGAAGATTATTTTTAGTCTGTTCAACCGCTTCTGATTGACTGCTAATTGCCGTTTTTGTATTTTCCATTGCATTAAGTGCATTTCTTGATTTTGAATCTACTAGATCTATTATTGAACCAATTTCCTTAGTTGATTCTGTTACTTGTTCAGCAAGTTTTCTTATTTCATCAGCGACTACTGCAAATCCTCTTCCTGCCTCACCTGCTCTAGCTGCTTCAATCGCTGCATTTAAAGCAAGTAAGTTAGTTTGTTCTGCTATCTCATTTATGATATTAGTGAAAGATTTGATAGTTCCTACTGAACTTGTCATATCATTTACTGCTTCTTCAATGTTTTGCGATGACTTGTTTGTTTCTACGGATTTTTCACTAAGCACATCCATAGTGGTTATTCCATCATTAGTCATATCTTGAGTTACCATTGCTAAGCTCGTCATGTTCTCTATTTGGTCATAAGCAACCTTAAGTTCACTTATAAGCTGTTGAAGCTCATAAACTCCCTCTTCAATATCTTTAGCTTGCTCTGAGCTACCGGCAGCAACCTGATCTACAGTTTTTGCTACATCACCAATTGCAGTGGTTACATCTTCACTCATTGTTGCTATTGTTACAGCTGTATTTTCCATTGTTAAAGATGATTCTTTTACTCCTGATATTAATGTATTCATACCAGTTGTCATCTCATTAAAGCTATCTGCTAATTGGCTAAACTCATCCTTAGTGTTTATAACAACCTTATGTGTTAAATCACCGTTTGCCGCTTTATTTAATCCTAATCTTATCTTATTTATATTTCTTGCTATATATGTACTGATTCCATATGCAACAGCTATATTAATTACTAAAGTTATTAACATATCCATTATAGAAGTATTTATTAAAACTTTAGTGTCTTTAGTAAGCTCACTTTCGTTCATAGATGCGAATATAATCCATCCAGTTACTTTATTCTTATCATAGCTTACATATTTTTTAGCTCCATTAAATGTATAGTCTTCAAATCCATTCTGATTTTTTTCAACATTACTCCAGAAGCTTTGTTTCTTAGCTTCATCAGTTCCAACTAAACTTGCAGTAGGATGAGAAATTAACACCCCTTGATTGTCAGATATGTAAACATAACCTTCTTCTCCTACCTTTACATTTGAAAAAGTTTTAGCTAGGTTTTCTAAACTTAAATCTATAGATACTACCCCTATAACTTGTCCATCTTTTTCAATTGTTTTTGATAGAGAAATAACTAACTTACCTGTAGCTGCATCCTTATAAGGAGAACTAAAGGAAACTTTTCCTTTATTCTTTATAGCATCTGTATACCAAGGTCTTGCAGTAGGATCATACCCACTAGGCATAGTAGTTTGCGGATATATAGTCATCTTTTTATTAGCCAAGCCTACATAATCATTTATTATATCCGGATTCTTGTCCTTAAATCCCTTAAGTATGTTTAATACAGTAGCATCATCATCACTTTTTATATCATCCAATTCAGACATAGTATCTATAGAACTAGAAAATATTGAAAAGTAATTATCAATTATCTTGTTGGTTAAATCAATTTCTTGGGTAGTAGTCACTTTCAACTTACTATATAACGTACTTTTCGACTGATAGTTTGCTATTAAAGCGAACGCTAATAGCGGGATCTGACATATTAAAATAAAAAATATTATTAATCTTACTCTTATACTTCTAAATCCTAAACTATTCTTTTGCTTTTCCTTATTCATATCCTTCCTCCTGACCATTATTTGCAAAATTAAAATAAAACTACAATATGTTTCATCTTTAATTATCGTTATTTTTGATAATTTATTAATACTTTCTTATTATTTTTATTACTATATCACTAATATAAAACATGGAAAAGGTTCAGTAGATGTATCTACCGAACCTCTTTTATCAATACCTAGTTTAAAACTAGTATCTATTCACCTTTGCCACAGCATTTTTTATATTTCTTTCCACTTCCACATGGACATGGATCATTTCTACCAATCTTGTTTTCATTTCTTGCTATTTTTGATTCTCTATACTGAACAGCTATCTCTTTTCTCTTCTCTACTGAGAATATTCCATCCCATTGAGGAAGATCGTAAAGATAGTCAGCTTTAGCGTCTAACATATTAAAATATAGTTGTTCAAAATCTATATCGAACACTAATTCTTGATCAGCAGCTATATTTTCAAGATCATAAGGATTTTTAAGACTCTCGTTTATACCATCAACGAATCCCATTACAAATTCTGATGTTGTGTTATAATCTTTTGCTAACTTTTCAATTGTAGCTTTCTTTACTGTATTGTGACTACCAAGCAGTTCAGTGTATATTCTTCTTTCTATATCACTATATTCTGACCAAAAAGCTGCTTCCCCCTTAGTCTTAACATAATCTACAACCATATCTGTCCATTGACTATATAAACTCATTATATTATCTCCTTCTTAATAGTATTCTATTGAAATTATACTAATTACTTTTATGTTTTTCAAGATTATAATTTATAATTTCCTATTTTTCCCCACTAATCTTATATACAGCCTTAGAATTGCAGTAATCGCAGTTTCCTGTATCAGTATTTTCTAGAGTAGGAAATTTCTCGAATTGATCTATGTACTCATCTATTGCCACATCTACATGGTCTTCACAGCTTAGCTTTTCAATATAATCGCTCATTATATCATACCCTTCCTATGTTAAGTTATTTAAGCTCGATATAACTACTTGGTTTGTGCCTATCTGCTAAAGTTAGATAAACATCCTTACCATCTTTTATATTGTTATCATTCAATACATTTAATACTGTTTGGAACGCTAAATCTGGATGATTATTAGTATTACTTAAATGTCCTAATATTATCTTCTTAGGCTCATCTCCTCTAAGTATATCTACAATTGCTTTACCACAATCTTCATTTGAGAGATGCCCTATCTCACTTAGTATCCTTCTTTTTAAAGGATATGGATACGGTCCATATTTAAGCATCTGTATGTCATGATTACTTTCTAGAAGTATAACCTCAGAGTCTTTAATATTTTCCTTTATTTCTTCGGTGAATGTACCAAAGTCTGTTGCAACACTCACTGATCTTCCTTTAGATCTTATAGTATACCCCATAGGACCTGCAGCATCATGAGGTATATTAAAACACTTAATTTCTAAGTCTTTTACTTCAATTGTACTTCGTTTATCTATAATTCTTATATTCTCTTCTTTTATTTTGCCTACTTGATTCTCCATGGCATTCCAAGTAGCTTCATTTGCATATATAGGGATATTATACTTCCTAGATAAAACTCCTATACCTTTAATATGATCTGAATGCTCATGGGTTATAAATATTCCATCTATTTCGGAAGGATTCTGTCCTATTTCACTTAAAGCTGAATCAATTTTCTTCCCTGGCAGCCCAGCATCTATTAGTACTTTTCCGCTATCTGAACGCACAAATATACTATTGCCACTACTACCACTGTATAATGAGCAAAATATCATGCCTTTTCCCCCATGATTCTATTTTTTATTCCTCTTGTATCCTGTATATATCTGCACCTAATTCTCTAAACTTCGTTTCTATATGAGGATATCCTCTATCAATATGTTCAATACTACATATCTCAGTTTTTCCTTCTGCAACCAAACCTGCAATAACCATTGCTGCTCCAGCTCTAAGATCTGTAGCCTTTACAATTGCTCCAGTCAACTTACTTACGCCTTCTAAAACAGCAACTCTACCTTCAACCTTTACAGATGCACCCATCTTCTTAAGTTCATCAAGGTGTTTTAACCTACTTTCCCATATTGTTTCTGTTATCATACTTCTACCATCAGCTACACAAAGAAGTGTAGACATAGGCTGTTGAACGTCTGTTGGAAATCCAGGATATGGCGCAGTCTTTATACTAACCCCTCTTAATGGTTTATCCACTGCAACTCTAATACTGTCATCGCCTTCTTCAATTATTGCACCCATCTCTAAAAGTTTCGCAGATATTGACTCAAGATGCTTTGGAATAACATTAGTTATTGTTACATCACCCTTAGTCGCAGCAGCAGCTATCATGAAAGTACCCGCTTCAATTTGATCAGGTATAACACTATAGTTATGTCCCTTCATGGACTCTACTCCTCTTATTCTTATTATATCTGTTCCCGCACCTTTTACATCAGCACCCATTGAATTAAGGAAGTTTGCTACATCTACTACATGTGGCTCTTTTGCAACATTCTCTAATACTGTTACACCTTCAGCCATTGTTGCTGCTATCATAACGTTAATAGTAGCACCTACACTTACAACATCAAAGAATATGTTAGCTCCAACTAACCTATCTGCTTTGATATTTACAGCACCATGCTCTATGATCACCTCTGCACCCATAGCCTCGAAGCCCTTTATATGTTGATCTATAGGTCTAACCCCTATAGGACATCCTCCTGGTAGATCTACCTTTGCTCTCTTAAATCTTGAAAGCATAGCTCCTATAAAATAGTAAGAAGCTCTCATAGCTCTAACATCTGCTGTACATGCTTCTACTGTATTAATATCTGATGAATCTATCTCTAAAGTATTATTATCTATCTTATTTACAGTACATCCTAAACCTTTAAGTATTCTCTCTAAGCAGTGAACATCTTCTATATCAGGTATATTGTCTATTATAGATTTTCCTTCACTTGCCAATATAGCTGCAGGTAATATAGCCACAGCCGCATTCTTTGCACCAGCAATTTCTACTACTCCCCTAAGCTTGTAGCCTCCATTTATAACTAACCTTTCCATACTAATTCACCCTTGCTCACTTATTTTATATATATAAATTCCCCTAATTAAAGAACAATTATCCAAATAATGCCTTACAATTTTCAACAAAATAATACACATAACATTGTTAAAAATCACTAAATAAAGCACTTGTCCATAGTTTCCATTATATCATAACGTAATAATAATTAAAGTGATTTTTTATCTTGATACCGTGGAAAAATGTACCTTTACGAATTTTTCAAATAAACTTCTATATTTATGTAATAATTTTAATAAATATTCATTTATTTTACAAATAAAAAATCACTAATACATAATTTTATAATAAAAAAAGGCAATACCAAGTCGCATTGCCTTTTTTTATGATTTCCTATCTTCCTTCTTCTTCGAAACTTCCACAATCTGTACATTCTACATCTTCAGCTTTTGGAGTATGTTTTACAACCATTATTTGATCTAGGCTGCAAAAATTTTTATCCTTAGCATGATATTTGCACTCTGTAACTACACATCCTATGCTATCATTATGTTTCATGGCTTTATCCTCCTAGATAATACTAAATTTAAATTTTTGCAAAATTACAATTTGCATATCTATTTTAAGTATTCACATATTTTTTTATACCTTGTAATATGTTATAATTTATAACAAAGTCTGTATATTATATAATGAGAATTGTATTGAAAGAGGTTAAACATGAGGTATTATTTAGTTGCGCTATTTGATGATGACTCCTATAAATCAATAGAACCTATACAAAAAAATCTTTCTAAAAAATATAGGTTATATAAAAACTTACCAACCTTACACATTACATTAGAAGTAATAGAAAATCCCAATTTAGATAAATTAGATGAAGTAATTTCTAAGATAATTAAGCCTTACAAAAAATTTAAAGTTGAACTTAAAGATATTATTTGTTTTGGCGAACCTCATAAGTCTGTGAATTTAAAAGTAGAAAATAAAGGCTATATAAAAAGACTAGCGAGAAATATAAACGATACCTTAAAACTACATGGTTTTTCAGTAAGAGAAAATATAAGTGATTGGGATCTACATGTTTCACTTGCAAATACTAACTTCGCTCAGAGAGAATGGAAGAAACAAGAGTATGAAATAGCTTGCAGTACTGCAAAAATAGAAGGTTTCTATAATATGGCTAAGATAAATCGGATAGAATTATGGAAGCCAGTGAACAACAAGAAAGACATGGTTATTAAAACTTATAACTTAAAAACTTATTAGTTATGCCTAATCTAGTTTCTTGTACTGTTCAATGATATCGTTTCATAAAAATATTAAATTCAATATATTTATAAAACTCTAAAATCTAAGTTTTAAAAAGCTACATTGTAAACATTGTAGCTTTTTTTGATTATATATCTTATTATTTATAAAAACCTAAACTTTTGGAAAATATAACTTTATAATTTAAAATTAATATACTTGACCTAATCTTAATAGTTTATGATTTATTAGTCTAATTTATATATTTTTTTAGAAAATAAAATATTTTTAAATTGTATTCGTTTACTGAACTTTTCATTTGTCAAAAGATTTTGTACAATATTATCGTGGCATTTGCCCGAGAAGATAGGGGGATATACATATGAATCTTAATAAGTTTTTTACAAAACAAAAAGAACTAAATAAGACATTACTCCTCGACCCAAATTTAAATGACTATAAACTTACTCAAAGAAAGTTTTTAGAACTTCAGATAAAGATAGGCGTATTAGCAGAAGAAACTAAATGTTATAAGTATTGGGTTGAAAAAGATGTAAAGTTAGTAAAATCTTCAGTGTTAGACAATTACATAAATTGTTTAAGCAGTATTCTAACAATTGGAATAGATGAGAAATATGATGAAGTAGAAGAACTAGTAATTAAACCTAATGATTATTGTTTAAGCGACCAATTTTTAAACTTATTCATAGATGTTAATGACTTAATAATCTCTCCGTCAAAAGACCACTATCAAACATTATTAGAAGATTATCTAAGTCTTGGAACAAGCCTTTGTTTCTCAGAAAAACAAATTGAAGAATTATTTATAAATAATAGTTTACGTAAAGTAGCCCTTTAAGGGCTTTTTTTTTATTCTTTAGGAAAATATATCTCAATTATATCTGTGGATAAAGATGTACCACTTCGATCCGAAATCTATTTTCAAAACTCCTCTGGGTTCTGAGAGGAGAATTTGAAAATATAGATTTTATTACGAAGTGGTACATCCATAATTATGCGAACAGACTTAAGACATAGTATAAGTTAAAAAATAAAAAAGTAGTTTGCATATGTTCTATATTTTAATGGTTACAATAATTGCTGAGGTGATTTTTCTATGGGAATTATTTTTTCTATAATAGCTGGAATTGCTATGAGTTTACAAGGAGTCTTTAATACTAGAGTTGAATCAAGGATTGGTACTTGGGAGACAAATGCTATTGTCCAAGGATCTGCCTTTGTGATTACCATTATTTTAGCTTTAACTATAGGGAAAGGAAGTTTTAAAAATATCAAAGATGTTAGCAAAATATATCTCCTTGGCGGTGTTCTAGGTGTAATAATAATATTTACCGTCATAGAAGGTATAAAGAGTCTTGGAGCAACCTACTCTATAGCAACTATATTAGTAGCACAACTTACAGCTGCCGCATTAATAGATGCATTTGGTCTGTTCGAATGCAAAAAAATTTCCTTCGGCCTAAATGAAATACTTGGAGTAATGATAATGATTGCTGGTATAATAATATTTAAATGGAAAAGATAAAAAAGGTAGGATACTTATTATGATATTTTCTAATTTAATATTTTTATCTAAAATGGCTTGGAAAAATATAAAAACCTATTCTAAACCAATGGAGGAAGCTCATAAAGAGCAGATTAAAGAAAACTCTGTACGTTGGTTAGGTCATGCAACTTCACTAATAAACATAAACAATAATATAATTATAACCGATCCATTATTTAACTCATTTTTAGGTCACATAAAAAGACAAGTAAAAGTTCCAGACGACATTAACTATCTAAAAACTGACTACATATTATTATCTCACGGTCATACTGATCATATAAACTTTCCATCTCTAAGAAAACTAAATAAAGATGCTGTTGTTCTCTGCCCTAAAGGGTATAAATATATATTAAAGCTTATAGGTTTTAAAAGAATTTTTACTATAAGCCCTGGTGAAATTTACTCTGATGCCAATATATCTGTAAAGGCATTTGAAGCAAAACATGATGGCAGAAGATTCTATATAGGGAAAAATAGTTATTCTAACTCTTATTTAATAAATTCAGGCAATAAACATGTTTTTTACGCTGGAGATACTGCATTTACAGAGGAATTTAAGAACCTAGATGCTAATATAGCTTTAATGCCTGTAGGTTGCTATAAGCCTGATAGATTTTCACAAATGCATTGCACACCTGAAGAGAGCTATAAAATGTTTAAGATGATGAATTGTTGTAAGATGGTACCAATTCATTACAAGACCTTTATGTTATCCTTAGAAGACTTCAAAGAGACTTATGATAGATTAGTTTCTTTAAATGATACAAATATAAAAATAATTAACGTGGGTCAATGTATAGATTTTTAGAATCTTATATAATTTTTAAACTATATCCTATGTATCGTATAGCAAATTTACACTCCTACATATAATATATTGTATGAGATTTTCAAATTCATAATTTAAACTATTTTGTAAGTCTTATAGACAGTTATGATACGAGAAATCTTTTAACAATATTAAAGGAGTGTATAATGTTTTCTTTAAAAAGCAAGCTTGATACTTCTCTGAGATATTATATGTCAAAAGAATATTTTAAAAAATATAGAGTTATTATAAAATATAAATCTTTTAGCGATACTATCTTAAAAAGAATATCCTCATTTAAAGGTACTATCATAAATAAGATCGATTGGCTAAGCCTTATAACAGCTGAAGTGTCTCCTAGAGCTATAGATAGACTTATTGAATATCCTGAAGTTGAATATGTCAGTTTAGATGGATATTGTTTACTATGTGGAACTAGTGTAGCTTCAGCGAACAACGTAAACTTAAGTGGAAGATATAAATTCACAGGACGAGGAATAGGTGTAGGACTAGTAGATAGCGGTGTATTCCCTCACCCTGATCTTCTAAGCCCAATGAATA
Organism: Clostridium fungisolvens; assembly: GCF_014193895.1. NCBI lineage: Bacteria > Bacillati > Bacillota > Clostridia > Eubacteriales > Clostridiaceae > Clostridium > Clostridium fungisolvens. The sequence goes on from NZ_BLZR01000001.1 coordinate 4,863,112, forward strand.
AGATACGGGTTTTTGTCGACCTTATAAATGACTTTAAGTACCCATACGATGATAATGGCCATGGAACCTTTATAAGTGGAATATTGTGCGGAAGCGGAGGTAATTCAGACGGTTTATATAAAGGTATTGCTGATAAAGCTAATCTTTATTGTTATAAAGCTTTTAATAGTACTGGAAAAGGATATGTTTCAGACATACTTTTTGCTATTAATTCTTTAATAGCATCGGCTGAAGATGAAAACATAAGACTAATTCTGCTTCCATTTGAACTAGCAAATGATAACATATTTTATTTAGAACAATTTGATAAACTCTTAGGATTGGCAATATCTAAAAATTTAATTCCAATAGTTCCTTCTGGTAGTAATCCAAACAAAGAATATTCAATAAGAGGGTTAGCTACATTAAGTAATTGCTTAACTATAGGAGGCTTAGATACATCTAAAACTATTAAACCTTATTCTTATTCGTCAGCTGGTCCTGTAGGCAAATTACAGAAACCAGAGGTTTCTGCAGGTTGCGTAAATATTCAATCCTTAAACTGTGATAAAAACTATATCTCCGAAAGAAATGGATTAAAAATATATCCATCAAAACTCACAGAACCTTATACAACATATTCTGGAACATCATGTTCTGCGGCATATGTTTGTGGTGTATGTGCCTTAGTACTAGAGAAAAATCCATCACTTACCTTTAATGATATTAGATCATTATTACAAATATCTGCAGACTCGCACGAACTTCCAAGATATGCTGAAGGTGATGGAACATTAAATCTAGATAAATTATTGACATAATTAAAAGCACTAAGTATTTAAAAAGCTTAGTGCTTTTTTACTGCAAAGGAAAATTTAAAACTTTTGAGTTATATAAACCTAATCATTTCAATGTTTTTAGAAGTTTTATATGGCAATACAGTAAAAAATAAAACTTATTCGCCTGCCAAATTTCCCTCATATACATTCGGAAAGGCAGATGCGTAAAAAAACTCACTGAAGAAGGCCACTTCAGCGACTTTTTTACTACTTTATGTACTTATTAGGGTTTATAGCAGTTCCATTAACCCTTAACTCAAAGTGAAGATGTGGTCCAGTACTTCTTCCCGTAGTTCCTACTTTACCTATTATATCTCCTCTTTTTATTTTCTGACCAGGCTTCACTAATACCTTACTGCAGTGCCCATATATAGTTTCTATACCACCCCCATGATCAACTACTATCATATTGCCATATACACTATTATATGAAGTTTCTTTTACCGTACCGTCTAGTGCAGCACCTATTGGGTCTCCTACATTTGAAGCTATATCTATCCCGTGGTGTACTTCCCCCCACCTAGCTCCAAAATTTGAACTAATACTACCTCTTGAAGGCTTTGATAAAAAAGCTATTCCAGATGGTATAGGATTTTTTATTCCTGTATGTATAACAGTATCTATTGGTTTCACTACAATCTTCTCACTTATTTTCTCTGTATTGATTTTCTTACCATTTATATATGTACTTTCTTCTTCTACTTCATTCTTCCCATTAGTGCCTTTATCCACCTTAGATTCACCAATAAATAAATCTTCGCTTGAATTTATTATCGTAGCTGGTTCTACATCTATCATGGTCTTGTCTTTTGTCTTTACTTCAACTTTTACTAATGGTTCTTCACTATCCTTATCTGTTTCAATTATTTTATTTACTACCTCATCTGTAGGCAAAACATTTGATACAGATGTCTTTTCTTCTATATACTCACTATTAGTATCAATGCTTACTGATACTATATCGCTTTTATCTATCTTACCTATATCGATGTATCTATCTGCTACCTTCTCTAATATCTGTTTGCCTTCTTCTTTATTAGCTATATATCCTATATTATTTTTTCCTATAACAAATCTAAATGCAGTTATATTTAAATTTAAATTTTTAACTATGTTCTCTTTTAGTTCATTTAGTGTATATTCAGATACTACATTTCCACTTGATTTTTTAAAAGATATATTATTAGATTTCTCTATAGTAGTGCCAAACCTCTTGTTTATATCACCTTTTACCTGATTGAAGGCTTCCTTTGCTTCCTCCTTATCATTTACACAAGCAATATATACTCCATTTTCATAAAAGCAATAGTAATCTATTTTATTAAGTACATTTATATAAATCGCAGATGGTACTGCTAATAAAATTATTGCTTTTATTAAGAAAAGTTTAATATCTCTACTACCCATTTTATATACCTTCTACCTTTCTTGTAATATATTATTAATGATAAAAAATCAACATTCTTTTTTAATATCTCCTATAGTTAGCTTTCTTATGCATGGCTTTATGTATCATTTAATACCATAACGAGCAAACTAGTATTAGTTATTAATTGGCAGGCTATCATTATTGAGAGAACCTTTCCCCTCTGTTATAATATAATTACATCAAAGTTTATCATTTCATAATGATAACGGCATACAAACTACATTGAATGGAGGGTTATTGCCCTATGAGTACATTTATGCTTAAAAATTCTCCTGTACAATTTACTCCTGTAAGCAATATTTTTCTAGAAAAATATATGCCAAAAGCAAGAGGTGAATTTGTGAAAGTTTACCTAATGATGCTAAAGTATAGTATTTCAGGTGAATTAGGAGTTAGCTCATCCATTATAGCTTCTAACTTAAATCTTTTAGAATCAGATATAATGAATGCCTTAAACTATTGGCATGATGAAGGTATAATACAATTGGTTCCTATAGACAAGATGAATAATTTCAATATAAAGTTTATGGAATTAAGCGGTGATGAAAATACTGAATCTACACTTAACTTATTAGATGAATTAAATAAAAACAATACTAAAGATATGCTTAAGGAAGTTGAAAGGCTGCTAGCTAGACCACTATCCCCTAAGGAAATGTCAACATATCTTGGGTTGCAAAACGATTTTTCTTTCTCATCAGAAATGATATTAATGCTTATAGAATACTGTGTATCTAAAGGAAAGGCTGACTCTAGATATATAGAAAAGGTTGCATTAGCTTGGCATGATAGCGGAATAAAAAATATAGAGGATGTTCATGCTTATATTACTAGAAGTGAAGATAAGTGGGTAAAAATAAGAAAAATACTAGCTTATCTAGGGATAAAAAATGCAGAAGTCATGAAGCCTCAAGAGGAACTTATGGAGAAATGGATGTTTACATACAACTTTTCTAATGAAGTTATACTAAAGGCTTGTGAAATATGTTTTGAGAGGTTAAATAGAGCTGACTTTAGATACATTGATGGAATATTAACCCGCTGGAATAATGACGGTATAAAAACCCTTGAAGATGTAGCAACTAAAAACTTACCTTCAAAAACTAGTAACAATAGATCTAACAATTATGATAACGGCAAAAAAAGTAATTTGAAATTTACAGATTATGAACAAAGAACTTACGATTATGATTCATTAGAAAGAAAGTTATTAGGATGGGATAATAATGATTAACGAATATAAAGGTCAACTGACAGATATTTATGCAAAAATAAGAGAAGAAGAAGCTGCTGCTTTAAAGAAACGTAGAGAAATAATAAAAAATGAACACCCTGAAATATTAGATTTAGATAATGAAATAGGTAAAATGTGTATAAGACTATCTATAAATGCATTAAAATCAAAAGATGAATCTGAACAAAGCTTCGACCAATTAAAAGATGCAATAACTGAATTAAGAGCTAGAAAATACGAATTGCTAGTGTCCCATGGATATAATCCAGAATACTTAAATTTGCATTATAGATGTAGTAAATGTAAAGATACTGGTTATATTGTAACAGAAAGATGCTCATGCTATAAACAAAAATTAGTTAAACTTCAATACAAAGCCTCTGGACTTGAGAACGCTATAAAAGAGGAAAACTTTGATACTTTTAACTTAAACTATTATCCTTCTCATAGGATTGGAGATGAAAAGTTTTCTCCTAGAAAAAACATGGAGACTATACTTAATTCAATTACAGCTGATTATCTCCCTAATTTTTCTAAAAAGGATGATAACTTATTATTTTATGGTACATCAGGAACAGGTAAGACATTCCTTTCTAACTGTATTGCAAAGGAGCTACTAGACCAAGGCTTCCTAGTAGTGTATAGAACTTCTGACGAACTTATCAAAGACTTAAAGGAAATTAGATTCAATAACAATCTATCTGTGGAAGACCTTTTAATTAATTGCGACTTACTTATAATTGATGATTTAGGCGCAGAGCAGATAACTGAGTTTTCTGTTACAGAACTATTCACACTACTAAACAAAAAGTTATTAAATAAAAAGAAAATGCTCATCTCAACAAATTTGTCGCTACAAACATTGACTAAGTACTATGCAGAGAGAATAACTTCTCGTCTTTTTGGAAACTTTAAACTGTTCAAATTCTACTCCGAAGATATACGAGTTAAGAAAAACTTAGCTAGATAAATTAATAGGTACACATTATAATTTTTTAAAGAATGAAAGAAGCAATGATTCTAATATCACTGCTTCTTTTATTTATAGAATATTACTTTTTCTTTATATATTTTCTGATATCAATTGCAACTGCACTTACTATAATTAATCCTTTTACGATGTATTGGTAATAAGGATTAACACCTATAAATGCTAGTCCATAGTTAATAACTTGGAATATTAATACTCCTGTTATTATACCTGGAACTGTACCTATACCACCTGCTGTAGAAACACCACCAACAACGCAGGCTGCTATAGCATCAAGTTCATACATATTACCAGTATTATTTGTAGCACTACCAACACGTCCTGCTTCTAGAGATCCTGCAAATCCATAAAGAGCTCCTGCTAAGAAGTATATTAATAATAGATACTTAACTACATTAACACCAGAAACTGTTGCAGCTTCGGGATTACCACCGATTGCATACATGTTCTTACCAAATCTAGTCTTGTTCCATAAGATCCATACTATAAGTGTTACTATGATAGCATATATAATCAAATAAGGTATTTCAAATTTTGTCCCTGTACCAATACTACCTAAAACAAAATTAGAGAAATCCTTGTCCAAACCACCTATTGGTTGAGCTCCGTATGGAGGACGGTCAAAGTATATTGAGTTAAGTCCATAAACTATGATCATCATACCCAAAGTCGCTATAAAAGGTGGAACTTGAAAAATTGAAACTACAACACCATTTAAAAGACCTATTATACCGCATGCTAGCATAGCTATTAATATAGGCACTACTACCGGTAGTTTTTGTAGATGAGGATACATACGATACGCATAATCAGTTGCTTGAAGCATTGATGCAGAAAGAACTGCTGATAAACCTACCATACGTCCTGCTGATAAATCTGTACCTTGCGTAATTAATATACCACCAACACCTAAAGCTATTATAATACGAGTAGATGCTTGAGCTAATATATTACGAAAATTATTTATGCTTAAAAAATCAGGAGATATAGCTACTATAACTACCAATAATGCAATTAGAACTATATAAATAACATTATTCATTAACCAAGTCTTGTCAAACTTACCTTTTAAAGAAAATTTTTGTTTTTCCATATTCAATTCCCCCTACCCTATAAGTACATTGCTGATAAACGCATAATTTCTTCTTGTGATGTATTTTTTGTTTCGACTATACCTGCAAGTCTTCCATTACTCATTACTAAAATTCTATCTGTTACTCCTAGTAGTTCTGGCATTTCAGAGGATACCATTATAATTCCTTTTCCTTCTTTAGCTAGTTCATTCATTAACTGATATATTTCAAATTTAGCACCAACGTCAATACCTCTAGTTGGTTCATCTAGCATTAGTATTTCTGGTTTTGTAAGCAACCAACGTCCTATTATTACCTTTTGTTGATTTCCTCCAGATAGTTTTCCTATATGTGTCTTCTGCGAAGGTGTTTTTACTCTCATGGAATCTATTACCCACTGAGTATCTTTTTCTATGTTCTTGTCTGATAATATTCCAAACTTGTTTATATAGCTATCAACATTTGCTATTATAGAGTTGAAGCTTATAGGAAGTCTATCAAATATACCTGTAACACGTCTTTCTTCAGTAACTAATGCAAATCCGTTTTGCATGGCCTTCTGAGGAGATTTATTACTTATCTCTTTTCCATGAAGAGTTATCTTTCCTGATTCAATCTTTCTCATCCCAAATAAACTTTCTATAAGTTCTGTTCTTTTTGCTCCAACAAGCCCAGCAACCCCTAGGATTTCTCCTTCTCTAAGATTAAAACTTATATCTCTTAATGATGGTTGCGTTTGTGCAACTAAGTTATTAACTTCTAGTATTACTTTACCTGGCTTGTTCACTTTTTCAGGGAAACGATTCGATAGATCTCTACCTACCATCATTTTTATGATTAAATCCATTGTTAGATCCCTAGCATGCTCTGTTGAAATCCATTGACCATCTCTCATTATGGTAACCTCATCAGAGATCTTTAAAATTTCTTCCATTTTATGTGATATATATATGATAGCAACATTCTTTTCTCTTAATTTATTAATTATTTTAAATAAGTGGTTTACTTCCTTTTCAGTTAGTGATGATGTAGGCTCATCCATAACTATAATTTTTGAATCATAAGATACTGCCTTAGCTATTTCAACCATCTGCATTTGAGATACTGATAAAGTATTTACTTTACTTCTAGGATCAACGTCTATCTCTAATTCATCAAATATCTTCTTTGTATCCTCATACATCTTATTCTCATCTATAAAAGGTCCTTTGTGAGGATATCTGCCAAGCCAAATGTTGTCCATTATATTACGCTGTCTAACCTGATTTAATTCCTGATGAACCATCGAAACTCCATTATCTAAAGCTTGTTTAGAGTTTTGAAATTGAACCCTTTGACCATTAAAAAATATTTCTCCTTCATTAGGATGATAAATACCAAAGAGGCATTTCATTAGAGTTGACTTTCCTGCTCCATTTTCGCCCATCAATGCATGTACCGTTCCTGGTCTAACGTTTAAATTTACTCCCGCTAATGCTTTAACACCAGGAAATTCTTTTACTATATTTCTCATCTCTAGAATAAATTCTTGCTTTGATCCTGCTTCAACCGCATTGCTCATGGTTTACACCTCCATATAATTCATTACTGAAATAAGTATGAGACACACCTTATGTGTGCCTCATACATGGTGTTTTTATTTGTAAGCATCCTGTCCTACAGATATATTATCTTTAGTTACGATAATATAAGGAACACGAACTGCTTTATTATCATCTAATTGCCACTTTGTTCCATCAGTAGGGTTCTTTCCATTTGCTGCATTTATAGCCAAGTCAAGAGTTGCTTGACCTTGGTTCTTAGCATCATTAAGTACTGAACCAACCATCTTACCTTCATTTATCTTTGTTAATGCTTCTGGTATAGCATCAACACCAACTATTGGCATAAATTTGTTAGCATCTTTGAAATATCCTGCTTTTTCTAGTGATGCATAAGCACCTAAAGCCATCGCATCATTATTAGCTATAACAAACTCTATCTTGTCACCGAATTTTGATATCCATGCATCCATCTTGTCAGTAGCCTTTGCAGTATCCCACATAGCAGTATCTATAGCTAATTCTTCAACATCTATACCTTTTTTCTTTATTTCATCAACAACATATTTAGTACGAGCTTCTGCATCTGGATGTCCTGGCTCACCTTTTAATAATACGTATTGAATCTTTCCATCCTTATTCTTGTCCCATTTATCCTTATTCTTTGTCCATTGATCTACTACTAAATCACCTTGTAGTATACCTGATTCTGCTGATTTAGTTCCAACATACCAAGCTTTATCGTAGCTCTTTAATGCAGCTGCTTCTGGTTCTTTATTAAAGAATACTACTGGTAGGTTTGCTTTCTTTGCTTTGTCAATTATAGTTGGAGCAGCCTTTGGATCTACTAAGTTGATTGCTAATGATTTTACTCCCTTAGAAATCAAAGTATCAACTTGCTCATTTTGCTTTGATTGGTCATTTTGTGAGTCATTCATTGATAATGTAGCTTTTCCATTAGCACCTGTATCAATTGATCTTCTTACATATGACATAAAGTTATCGTCATATTTATATATTGTAACTCCGACCTTTGGTAGTCCACTATCCTTGCTTGTCTCAGTCTTTGTTGATGAGCATCCAGCTAAAGTTAGCGAAAGTGCTGCTGTAATAGTTAATAATAATACTTTTTTGTTCATAAATGATCCCCCCATAAACTATTCTCAATTCATACCCGTTTGTAATTGTTTACAAATTTATTTTAGTAAAATTTAGTTATACTGTCAATATAATTTTTTGTATTTTCACACAAATATTTTTTTATTAATTGTTGATATCAATAAAATTATCTGATATCATTACATATTTAATGTATTTTTCTTACAAGTAATCTTTTACATAGTAGTCTTTTTACTAAATCTATCGCATTTATTTACTATTTTTTACGTAAAGTATTATTTAACTATAATAATTGCTATAAATTTTATCTATTTTACTAAACATATAAATCACTTCATAATCTAATTTATATTTTCAAATTGAAGTGTTTCATCTTTATGTAGGAATAAGGATTTATTTTTTATGCTTTGTGAAGTTTTTTCTGATGTTTTATTTGTATACGACAAAAAAGACATCTTACTATCGTAAGATGTCTTTATCTTGGAGCTGGCAATAGGAATCGAACCTACAACCTGCTGATTACAAGTCAGCTGCTCTACCGTTGAGCCATGCCAGCATCAAATTGGCGACTCAGAAGGGGCTCGAACCCTCGACCTCCGGCGTGACAGGCCGGCACTCTAACCAACTGAGCTACTGAGCCATATTTTTGGTGGGCACAACAGGGATCGAACCTGTGACCCTCTGCTTGTAAGGCAGATGCTCTCCCAGCTGAGCTATGCGCCCAAAAATATGATAATGGTGACTCCTAGGGGAATCGAACCCCTGTTACCACCGTGAAAGGGTGGTGTCTTGACCGCTTGACCAAGGAGCCAAATATTTTGTTTTTTAGTGGAGCTGGCAATAGGAATCGAACCTACAACCTGCTGATTACAAGTCAGCTGCTCTACCGTTGAGCCATGCCAGCATTTAAAATGGCGACTCAGAAGGGGCTCGAACCCTCGACCTCCGGCGTGACAGGCCGGCACTCTAACCAACTGAGCTACTGAGCCATATTCTTGGTGGGCACAACAGGGATCGAACCTGTGACCCTCTGCTTGTAAGGCAGATGCTCTCCCAGCTGAGCTATGCGCCCAAAAATATGATAATGGTGACTCCTAGGGGAATCGAACCCCTGTTACCACCGTGAAAGGGTGGTGTCTTGACCGCTTGACCAAGGAGCCAAATATTTTGTTTTTTAGTGGAGCTGGCAATAGGAATCGAACCTACAACCTGCTGATTACAAGTCAGCTGCTCTACCGTTGAGCCATGCCAGCATTTAAAATGGCGACTCAGAAGGGGCTCGAACCCTCGACCTCCGGCGTGACAGGCCGGCACTCTAACCAACTGAGCTACTGAGCCATATTTTTGGTGGGCACAACAGGGATCGAACCTGTGACCCTCTGCTTGTAAGGCAGATGCTCTCCCAGCTGAGCTATGCGCCCAAAAATATGATAATGGTGACTCCTAGGGGAATCGAACCCCTGTTACCACCGTGAAAGGGTGGTGTCTTGACCGCTTGACCAAGGAGCCAAATTAAATTTTATGTTTTAAATTTATGTCGTCTTTACGACCCAACAATAGATATATTACAAAAAATAAGACTCAGTGTCAACACTTTTTTAAAAAAATTTAAATTTATCTTTAAAATTTAGTTATTTGAGGTTATCAAATAATAGCTTCTAATTGCTTTCCAAAGCTTATTTTTATATATAATATAGCAACTTTTACTTCTATTTTTAGATAATAAAGGTGGCTATATTTTTTATATAGCCATATCAATTTATAGAAACTTTTATAGCTTATCCTTCTTTGAAATTATATTCCTAGAATTAAAATAACCTTTATATAATTGATATATATTTTATTAGCCACCTTTAAATATGATTTAATATTGTCCGCTATGATCTTTATGTCTATCCTGGTAATCACCCTTACCTTTATTCTTGTCACCTATATAAGCGCCTTCTTTTGGAAACATTTTTCTGAGTTCTGCATTACTTTTAGGTCTATCTTTTTGTCTGTATTTATTATCATCCATGGATATCCCTCCTCATACTTTACTCATTGTAAAAATAGAATTCCCTTATAAATATCTTTATATACTTATCCTAATTCTACTAACGCACAACCTTCAACAGCTTCTATGCCATGTTCCTTGCAGTAGCTTAATATTTCTTCACTTTCTGCTCCTGGTTGTATTAAGATATGTTTTATTCCAAGTTCATCTGCTTCTTTTACAAGCTCTATACCACTCTTTGGATTTATACACAAATCTACTGCATCAATATGATAAGGAACTTCTTTTATACTCTTATACGCATCCTTAACATTTGCCCTAGGATTTACTCCGCTGACATTATATCCATTAGCACTAAATTTTGCTAATATTTTAGAAGCATATTTTTCATTATTTTCTACATCACCCACAACAATCCAGTTGTCATATTCCATTAAATCTTTTGCACTCATATCATACACTCCTTTATATGCTTATAATATATAGATATACTAATTTAAGCTAAATAGAGATTAAACTATAAAAATATATTAGTTGTAATCTTGCATACCTATCTACTATAGTATGTGAGTTTTAAAATTATATATTACTATGATAATAATTACATAACATATACACAATTTAGATATTTAGTTAACATTAAACTTATTATTTCATCAGATTTTTAATTTTTTTTAATTTGCATTGGGTTTATAACAAAAAGATATAATAATCAATTAATTATTGTTTATATTTAATTGTTATTTAACAAACTTTTATGTTAAAAATATAATTATAGGTTTTTTACAAAAAAACTTAGCCTATGTAAAAACCCTTTTAAACTTATACTCACAAACTATTATAGTTTTAAGAATAGATTTTTCATTAAAATTGTACATTTTTAGATATTCATAATATTAGTTAAAAGGAGATTGTAAGCAAATGAGTAATATACATCATGATATAGTGGTAGTAGGTGGTGGTGCATCAGGTCTATTAGCAGCTATTACAGCAAAAGACTATGGCGCAGACGTGGCAATTATAGAAGGTACTGATAGGGTTGGCAAAAAAATCTTAACCACTGGTAATGGCCGTTGCAATATAAGTAATTCGCTAATTGGTTTTCCATTTGAAAATTATCATAGTGAAAACCCAAACTTTTTTAATTATTGTTTAAATAACTTTTCAGTGGAAGACACAAAAAATCTATTTCTATTGCTGGGTTTACCTATAATAGAATTAGAAAAAGGAAAGATGTATCCACAATCACTTCAAGCTTCTTCAGTTGTGGATATATTAAGATTTGCTATAGAAGATAGAAATATACCTGTGTATAATTCTTTCAAAGTAAAAAATATTGTCCACAATGATGATATTTTTAAGTTATCCACATCAGATTTATCTTTAGGTACTATAAGCTGTGGAAAAGTTATATTAGCTTGTGGAGGAAAATCAGCACATAAAACCGGATCAGATGGTTCAGCATATAACTTGGCTTATCATTTGGGTCATAGTATAATCGAGCCAATTCCAGCGTTAATACAGCTTAAGCTAGAGCATAGAAGTTTAAAAGCTCTTTCTGGCATAAAGTTCGATGGATTTAGTGAAGTAGTAGTAAATGGACTTCCGTTACGAAAAGAATTCGGAGAAATACTTTTTACAGACTATGGCATATCAGGACCTCCAATTTTACAGCTTTCTAGGATAGCGTCCTACTCTCTTTCAAAAAATAAAGAAGTGGTGATTTCTGTAGATATGATGCCTGAAAAGTCTATTGAAGATATACATAACTTTTTTGAATCACATTGGGCTATGGTATCACATAGAACCCTAATGGAATCATTTATAGGCGTAATAAATAAGAAGCTAATTCCAATCTTATTAAAAGAAGCTGGAATACAAGATATCCATAAACCTTGTTATAGCCTAGACTGGAAGGAAAAGAATAATATAATTAATTTATTAAAAAACTGGTCTTTCAAGTGCATTGGTACTAATGGTTTTGATAGTGCTCAAGTAACAGCTGGAGGTGTTAATACCAAAGAGGTAGATTCTAAGACACTTCAATCAAAAATTGTTCCTAACCTATATTTCTGTGGAGAAATCTTAGATGTAGATGGAGATTGTGGTGGTTTTAACTTGCAATGGGCTTGGAGCTCAGGTGTATTAGCTGGAAAAAGTGCATCCAATTAAAATAAAAAATCGCTAATGTGAATATATTAGCGATTTTTTATCCATTTATTTTATTCCCAAACACATCTTACCGTAGCTAGGATTTTTCCTTCTTCATCTTCTATCTTATGAACGCTTTCTACACTATCCTCTAGGTTATTTATGCTACAAGAAGAAGTTATCTCATGTCCAAAAGTTGTTTCTTTTAAGAAGTTAACAACTATTCTTTTAATGCTATTTTCTTTAACAATACCAATTGGTAGACTCTCTACTGCCCATTCTATGTATTTTACATTATTAACATGAAGATTAGAATCTATATCCCCGTACCTTACTCTAAAAGTCTTTATAAAATCATATTCTTTAATTGGCTTAACGTCATCAATATTTATTGAATAATTTAAGTCACCCTCTACTCCATATACCTTATACTGCTGATCAGGTATTCTTATTGCTCGCCTCTTTTCTAAGTCAACAAAGAAAAATATACTTTTTCCCTCAATAATTACATTCCCATCAACATCCAAAACAATATATTTTCTGTAAGCATAAAACTTTCTAAAACCTATTGGTTCAGTAATTACTTTTATCTTTTCTTCTATATCTGGATATCTGTAGACTTCTATATCATATTTATAAAATACCCATGACTGCTTATCTTTCATCATGGCCTTAATTCCTGCTCCAAGGCTTTCAGATTGCCTAAATCCTATATCACATAGGAAATTCACTATAGTGGAAATAGACGCCTTTAGATTCCATGCTACATCGTGATAATTTATTTCGTATTCTTTTTCAAATTTTTTAAGCATAAACCCTCCATCACTACTCATATAGTATAATTTTAACATCAATGTTAAATATTATACCATACTGGCGTTTTATGACCTATTATTATGATATATAATAAAAAACTTTTAAAGCCATTTAGATTCCTAGATTTAACTAGTTTAAAATTTTTACGTTTTTCTAAACATCAAAAACAAGGACGTCTTAACAAAGACGTCCTTAAAAGTTCTTATTTATTACTTATTTAATGCAACTACTAATTCATCAAGGTTTAATCCATGTACTAAAGCAGCTTCTTCAATAGTTTCTGCTTGAGCTGATGGACATCCAACACAACCCATTCCAAAGCTCATCAAAACTTCTGCTTTTTGTGGATATGTTCTAACTACTTCACCTATTGTCATGTCCTTAGTAACCATTACTATCAACCTCACTTTTAAATAATTTTATGTTACAAGCTTACTTTAATTATTATACTAGATTATTTATATAAATTCAACCAAAATGGTCGGATTTAAATGCAAACTTATCTAGTATATTTTTCAAGCTGTTTTTCACTACCTATGAGTCTATTTTACATAAAAAAAATCTTTTTTTCAGTAACCTAAGTTACAATAAAATAAAATCTTAATATTTTTATATAGTAAAAAAGTCGCTGAGGTGATCTTCTTCGGCAAGCTTTTTTTGCGCATCTGTCATTCAGAATGTATATGAGGAAAATTTGGCATACGAATAAATTTCACTTTTTTTACCGTATAACAATAAAAAACTCCAAAAGCATTAAAATATCTAGGCTTAACTGGCATAAAAATTTTATATTTTCCTATACAGTAAAAAAGAACCTACTTTATAAATAGGTCCTTTTTCAATATAAAAATATTAATTATCTTATAGTTCTCTAACTCTCATAGTTTGGTCTCTTCTAGGTCCCACAGAAACTATTGATATCTTTGTATCAGTTATTTCTTCTATTCTAGTTAGGTACTTCTTAGCATTTTCAGGAAGTTCCTCATAGCTTCTAGCATCAGCTACAGATTCATCCCATCCATCAAATTCTTCATAAACAGGTTCGCATTTAGCTAAATCTTCAAGACTTGCTGGGAAGTAATCAATAATAGAACCGTTAAACTTATATCCAACACAAACCTTTATTTTCTCTAGTCCAGCTAAAGTATCAATCTTTGTAACAGCTAAAGAGGTTAATCCACATACTCTTACTGTTGTCTTTAATATAACTAAATCCAACCAACCACATCTTCTAGCTCTACCAGTAGTTACTCCGAATTCATGTCCTTTTTCTCTTATCCATTCTCCTGTTTCATTTTCCAATTCTGTTGGGAATGGACCCTTACCAACTCTTGTTGTGTATGCTTTCGCAATACCAACAGCATTAGTAATCATTGTAGGTCCAATACCTACACCATTAGACACTCCACCAGAAGTAGTATTTGATGATGTTACATATGGGTAAGTTCCATAATCTATGTCAAGCAGCATTCCTTGAGCACCTTCAAATAAAACTTGCTTATTACTCTTTATAGCATCATAAACTTTTACTGATGTATCTTGTATATATGGTCTTAATCTTTCTGCATAAGCTATATAATCATTGTATATCTCTTCAAAACTTAGTGCTTCTCCATTAAGAACATTAGTTATATACTCATTTTTTGCTTCAACATTTATTTTTAACTTTTCTGTAAACACATCTTTATGTAGTAAGTCACAGATTCTTATTCCACTTCTTTCATACTTATCAGTATAACATGGACCTATACCCTTACCAGTAGTTCCTATATCATTCTTTCCTCTTGCTTGTTCCTTTAATCTATCTAATACTCTATGATATGGCATTATAAGATGAGCTCTATCGCTAATCATAAGCTTTTCTGGAGTTACTTTTACTCCTAAATCTTCAAGGTAATCAATTTCTTCAAATAAAGCCTTTGGATCTACAACAACACCATTTCCTATTATGTTCAATTTTGAATCATAAAGTACACCTGATGGTATCAAATGCAACTTATATTGCTTATCTTCAACTTCTACTGTATGACCTGCATTATTTCCACCTTGAAATCTAACTATAACATCAGCTTCTTCAGCTAAGTAATCAGTCATCTTTCCTTTTCCTTCATCGCCCCATTGAGCTCCTAAAACTATAAATGCTGACATAACCCTTCCTCCTTAAATACATCAGTTTGCTTGGTTACACTCATTCATTATTGTCATTACTAATAAGCCTAAAACTTATATAAATTTTAATATCAATAAATTTAATATAATTAAATTCCCACCTAACATAGTATCAAAGTAAATATATTAGGTCAATGGAAGTTACGAATATTTTTTATCACATTTATTTTATAATTCGTATATTATATTCAAAATTATATATTTTCCTATATTTCTACTAACTATATTTAGCATTAATTAAAGATTTTATAATTAAAAAAATATTTTTTTATATCTTTGTAATAAAAAAGGTTATTTATAATTTGAATTTTTAAATTATAAATAACCTTTTTTATTAAATTTTCTAAAACTATTTTAAAGTTCTATATCCTTTATCTTGCTGAAACTATATCCTTAATGCTCATATTTAAATCTTTCTTAAGTTCATCAATCTTCTTAGTTTGTTCATCAACTTGCTTAGCAGTACTATATCCTTTGCAACCTATTATAATACCATCAAAAGTATTTATATACTTGCTGTGGAAAGCGTCTAGATCGCTGCTATGCTTTAAAGCTTGTGCTTTATTTCTTAATTCCGAAAGCTTGTTTATATTTTGAACAATATTCTTATTGTTTTCTATATCATCAACTGTTTGTTTAGCTTCAGACGATATATCTCTTACATCATTAAAATATGCATAGTCAATCTTATATCTATTAATTTCATCACCAACAGATTTTTTTGCAATAAGTATATTGTATGCACTTACACCTAAAGTAAGAATTAAAATAATGGTTATTATAGTTTTTATTATACCTTTTATAAACTTAAACACTAAATATAAAAGTATTAGGGCTACTAATAATAAAATTATATTGTCTGTAGTAATTCCACCCATTAAACCCACCTCCTATTTTTTTATATTATATCATAAATATAGTTGCTAGATTTAAACTTCTATAATCACTACAGCTGACTTAATACTTAATTAACATTTAGCAGTTTATAGAGTATATGTTTTTTACACCTATACCCCCTCACAACCTATATAAAGAATAAATTTGAGGCAGTGTCATAAACATCTGCCCCAATATATTATCTCTTATTTTTGGTACTTTTATTTTCTGGATTTAATCCACTATTTCCTCTATTCTTATATCCAGTTTTGGATGATCTAGATTGCGAGCTCTTATCAGATAAGCCCTCATTTACAGATTTTTCACCACTCATACTATCAACTCCTTTTATATTATTATGAATGTGAATGATCTAATTACAGAAACTTCAGAATAAAATCTTCTAGTCATAATAAAAAAGATTTTTCAATAATATAAAGTTTAGATTAGCCAATCACATATAATAAAAAGTTTCTCCAATAAAAAAATATGTATTCCTTAAATGCAAAAGAGACTATCCTGTCTTGGATAGCCTCTCCGCAGTCATCAAATAATATTAAGAGGAGTCTATTTGGTTAATGCTATGTGTGTGTTTGCCTTCGAAAACCAGTCTCTACTAGTATATAAGTTAGGTGCAATTATTTTGCCCAGTAAAAGCATCTATCTTATTTAAAAGTTTCTTTGAGAATGATTATCACTATCTAAAGTTTATACCTTTTTTTTATTTCTGTCAATAGATATTTTAAATTTTTTTTACTGTTTATATTAATTTTTTAACTATAGTTATATCATTTTAAGCTGAATAATTTTTATCTAATTTATTAATAATCTCCTTGGCTTTTTCATGATTCTGATTATATCTCTTATACATATTAGCTTTTTCTTTAAGTCTTAAACGTGCATCTCTCTCAGGGTGTTCTAGTATATATTGTCTACAGTTATGAGAACAAAAACCTTCTTGTTCCTTTTCACATTTCTCACAGCATATATGCTGCTTATGACAATCATCATTAGTACAATTAATATACCTATCCGACTCTTCTCCGCAGTGAGTGCATTTAGATATAACTATATCTTCATCTGTATTATTTATCTTTACAGAGATTCTTTCATCGAAAACATAACACTTTCCATCCCATAACCTTCCTCTTACTTCAGGATCTTTACCGTAGGTCACTATTCCACCTTCAAGGTGGTATACATCATCAAACCCGTGGTCTAAAAGTACTCCTGTTAACTTCTCACACCTTATTCCACCTGTACAATAGGTAAGTACCTTCTTATTCTTATACTTAGACAGATTATCATCTATCCATTTCGGGAACTCCTTGAAGTTACTTACATTTGGTCTTATAGCGCCTCTAAAGTGACCTATATCATACTCATAATCATTTCTTCCGTCCACTATTACTACATCATCTCTTTGAAGCATTTGATAAAATTCTTTTGGCTTCAGATACTTTCCAACCTTTTTATTTGGATTTACATCATCCTCTGGAAGTAAAGTTATTATACTTTTCTTGTGTCTTACATACATCTTTTTAAAGGCATGATCATTTGCTTCATCAATTTTAAAGATCATATCTATAAACCTGTCGTCTCGCTTTAATTGATTAATATATTTTTCTGTTTGCTCTACTGTACCTGAAACTGTTCCATTTATTCCCTCATCAGCAATTAATATTCTTCCTTTAAGGCCTATATCTTTACATAACTTCAAATGTTCCTTTGAGAATTCTTCACTATTCTCTATATTTATAAATTTGTAATACAGCAATATTCTATATTTATTCAAAACAATCACCTCATTAACAATTTGAAATCTTTCTATATGATTATATAAATCCACCTTAATAAATAATAATTATTTAATCATAATCATTTTCCTAAATATAATAACTCATATACATGATATTGTAAATGATAATTTTTATCATTTACTTCTATTTATTAACTAATCTTGAATTCGCAAAATTTACTTTAAAATCAGCTTGTGTTTAAAACTATTTAATTTCAACACGGTATTTTAACAGTACCTAAAATTATAAAAAAAGAAGTAAATACTTATTGCTTTAAGTACTTACTTCTCTAAATTCACTATTTATTACATATTTTTAGATTTCTCTTCACACTTTTCCATAGCTTTTATTATAGATGATCTCATTCCACCATTTTCTAACTCTATTACAGCTTCTATTGTAGTACCTCTTGGCGAACAAACCATATCCTTAAGTTCTCCAGGATGCTTTTCAGTATCTAATACCATTTTGGCTGAGCCTAATACAGACTGTGCAGCTAATTTATATGCTTTCTTTCTTTGAATCCCCATTTTAACCGCTGCATCTGCCATTGCCTCTATAAACATAAATACATATGCTGGAGAAGATCCACAAAGGGCTATAAATCCGTGAAAGTCTTTCTCATCAAGTATTTCAGTCTTTCCAAAAGAATTGAATATATTTATTACATAATCAAGCTCTTCTTCAGATATATTACTTGAAGGACAGATAGCACTCATTGCTTCGCCAACTAAGGCAGGTGTATTGGGCATAGTTTTAATTAACTTTACATCTCTTTTAAAAGTGCTCTTAACTTTTTCAAGTTCTACACCAGCTGCAATAGTAACAACTATGGTATCAGTACTTATGATATCCCTTATCTCTTCAATTACTGCATCATACATAAATGGTTTAACTGCTAAAAATATTATATCAGCCTCAGAAGCTATTTTCTTATTATCTTGAGTAGTTTTTATTCCAAACTTTCGTTCAAGAGCTTCTGCTGATTGCTTAGTCTTGGTAGAGGCTATAATATTATCATTTGTTACAATTCCTGATGCAATTATACCTCCAACCATAGCCGCTCCCATGTTTCCACAACCTATAAATCCCAAAACTTTTTTCAATTAAATTCACCTCATTAAAATATATAAAATTTCATCGCACTTCAATTAATTAACTATCTTTTCTTTCATCGCTTAAAGCCTTTTTTACAGCCTTATTCCATCCTGACAAAAAGCTATTTCTTCTATCTTCACTCATGCAAGGATTAAATTCTTTACCTACACTCCAGTTGGTCTTTATGTCTTCAATATCCTTCCAATATCCTACTGCTAATCCTGCAAGATATGCAGCTCCAAGTGCTGTAGTTTCTATAACTTTAGGTCTATATACTCTCGTATTTATTAAATCAGCTTGAAACTGCATTAAAAAGTTATTAGCTGCGGCTCCACCATCAACCTTTAAGCTCGTTAACTTTATATCAGAATCATCTTCCATAGCCCTTAGAATATCATAGGTTTGATATGCTATAGATTCTAAAACAGCTCTTACTATATGTTCTTTCTTTGCTCCTCTAGTTAACCCTGTTATCATTCCTCTAGCATATTGATCCCAATAAGGAGCACCAAGTCCTACAAAAGCTGGTATAAAATAAACTCCATTTGTATCTTCTACTAGCCATGCATATTCTTCCGATTCCTTCGATGTATCAATCATCCTCATCTCATCTCTAAGCCATTGTACAGCAGCTCCAGCTACAAATACACTTCCTTCTAATGCATAAGTTATATTACCACCTATTCCCCAGGCAATTGTAGTTAATAGTCCCTTATCTGATTTTACGGGATTATCCCCAGTATTCATCAGCATAAAGCATCCAGTACCATAAGTATTCTTAACTGCTCCTTGCTCATAACATGTTTGTCCAAACAAAGCAGCTTGTTGATCTCCGGCTACACCACATATAGGAATTTCATCACCAAACAATCTACTATTAGTAGTAGCAAATAATCCACTTGAATTCTTAACTTCTGGCATCATACTTTCTGGTATGTTGAAAATCTCCAATAATTCTTTATCCCAACATAAATCATGTATATTATATAATAATGTTCTAGATGCATTGGAATAATCAGTAACATGAACTCTTCCATTGGTTAATTTCCATATAAGCCAGCTATCTACCGTTCCAAAAAGTAGATTTCCATCTTCAGCCTTCTCCCTAGCACCTTCTACATTGTCTAATATCCAAGCAATCTTAGAAGCAGAAAAATAAGAGTCTACCCTAAGCCCAGTCTTAGTCATTATTTTGTTTTCATAACCTTTAGCTTTGATTTCATCACAATATTCAGCTGTTCTCTTGCACTGCCAAACTATAGCATTATAAATAGGTACTCCAGTAGTTTTATCCCAAACTATTGTGGTCTCTCTTTGATTTGTGATTCCTATGGCTGATATCTGAGATGCTTGAATTCCAACCTTAGCCATAGCTTCAATTGCCACACTATATTGAGTAGACCATATCTCCATAGGATCATGCTCAACCCATCCTGCCTTTGGATATATCTGAGAAATTTCCATTTGTCCTATTGATAATATGTTACCCTCCTTATTAAAAAGAATGCATCTAGAACTAGTGGTTCCCTGATCTAATGACATAATGTATCTTTCCATATTAACCTCACACAATAAATTATTCTATACCCAATTCTCATAAAGTTTTATTTTAATAATTATTTATATGGATGTACCACTTCGTAATAAAACTTATATTTTTAAATTCTCTCACCAGAATCCGTGAGAGTTCTAAAAATAGATTTCGGAGCGAAGTGGTACATCTTTAATATAACAATAAATCTTAGGATCTGCTTCTTAAAGTTCTACTATTAGTACCAATAAAGCCTTAATTTTCTATATATGATTTAACTAAAGAGTTCCTGTATCGAAACTTAATTTCTACTTGTTCGAAAATCTCGGCTTCTGGGGATTTTCGTGCATGTATAAATTAATAGTTGAGTTAGGAACTCTATAATCTATCTTTAATTATAACCAAAGTCAAAGTTATAATAAACCAAATTTCACACTATTGTAATAACTTAAATAAAAAATTGCTTAAGAGATTTTCTTATAAAGTAAAAAAGACAATTAATATATTATTGAAATGTTCCTTGTTTCAAGAACATCCCATATACTAATTGTCTTTTAATGTATATTTAAAATTTATCCAGCTTAATCATTTTTGATGTATGACTGTTAAGGTACCGTGTTGAAATTAATTGGTTAGTCATCCTACACTTTAACTAGCTTATGCAAATAATTAATATATATTAATTCACAGTCTAAACCATCTACATTAAGTATTTCAAAAACATTGTGGCTAATCCTAAGAAGAAGAAGAAACCACATACATCTGTAAATGTTGTAACAAAAACTGCTGAAGCAAGTGCAGGATCTATATTTAACTTTTTAAGAATTACTGGTACAAGATACCCCACTACTGTAGCCAAAGACATATTTAGTATCATAGCAACTCCAACCACTAATCCAAATACTGGCTTATTTGCCCATATCAAACCTAGTATAGCCACAACTATTCCAATTGCTATTCCATTAAACAGTCCAGCAATAATTTCTTTTAGGAATACCCTTTTTGCATTTTCTTTGTTTAATTCACCTAAAGCTATTCCCCTTACTATTAGAGTTAAGCTCTGAGTCCCTGCATTGCCACCCATACCAGCTATTATTGGATTGAATGTTGCTAGTATTACTAATTTATCTATTGTGGAACTAAACAATCCTACCGTAGCGCCCGCTATTATAGCTGTAATTAGATTTACTAGAAGCCAAGGAAGCCTACTTCTTACTGAATCCATCACTGAACCATCTACAGCTTCACCTTCACTAAGCCCTCCAAGACGATATATATCCTCATTATCCTCTTGCCTTACTATATCTATGATATCATCAAAAGTTACTACCCCTAACATTTCACCTAAATCATCAATTACAGGCATTGCCTGAAATCCATACTTTTGAAATATGTTAGCAACTTCCTCTTGATCCATATGTACAGGAACACTCTTTACACTAGTTGTCATTATACTACTGATTTTAGTATCGAAAGATGATATTACTAAATCTCTTAATGACAATATGCCGGTTAGTATTCCGCTACTATCTAGAACATATAAATAATAAACAGTCTCTGCTTCTATTCCAGTAGTTTGTAAATAACTTAAAGTCTCTTTTACCGTCATATTCTCTTTTATTGCTATAAATTCAGTGGCCATTATACCACCAGCTGTATCTTCCTCATAAGTAAGCAGTTCTTTAACTTCTTCAGCATCTTCTTTATCTATATTACCTAAGAATCTATCTACTTTATCAGGCTCTAGATTTCCTAAAAGATCTGTTATCTCATCAGAACTCATTTCATTTAATATCTTAAATTGATCTAGTTCTGAAAAAAGATTTAACGCTTCTTGCTGCTCATCTTCATCCATCTCTTCAAATATATCTGCAACAAGCCAGTTAGGAAGTTTCTTTAATATAGAGTACTTTTCATCCTCAAGCTCCCTCAGTACATCCAATATATCTACTGGATGCACCTCTTCCAAAAGTTTCTCTAAACTTTCAAGAGATTGAGTTAGTATCATTTCCTTTATATCTTCTTTACCGAAAGTTTTCATTTTACTTTTCCTCCTCACCATGTAGAAGGAAAGTATATCAAACAATATAAAATGATTAAATATAGTTGCTTCCTTCTACTTCTTAGTATTCAATTTTTCAATGTGTTTTAAGCAACTATGCCCGTCACATTCCATAATTGTTATTCACCTCTCGTTTTTATTTCTTATATAATTTATTATATTTGCAATAAAAATATTAAGCATTAATTAATGAACTACATCCAGATTACCAAACTTACTGTATTGACCAAGCCATGCAAGTTTAACTGTACCAACTTCACCATTTCTGTGTTTCGCAATTATACATTCACCAACATTTTTATCATCAGTTTCTTTGTTATAATATTCATCTCTATATAAAAACATAACTAAGTCAGCATCCTGTTCTATTGAACCAGATTCTCTAAGGTCAGATAACATCGGTCTATGATCTGCTCTTTGTTCAGGTGCACGAGATAACTGGGATAACGCTATAACAGGACATTGCATCTCTTTAGCTAATGCTTTTATACTTCTTGATATTTCAGAAACTTCCTGTTGTCTATTTCCATCTGATGAGCTACTACCACTCATAAGCTGAAGATAGTCTATCATTATTAAATCTATACCATACTCCATCTTAAGCCTTCTACACTTAGACCTCATTTCCATTACAGTTACACCAGCTGTATCATCTATATATATCTTAGCTGAAGATAACGGGCCAGCTGCTCTAGCTATATTCTCCCAATCCTTATCTTCTAAATTACCTGTCCTAAGACTAACCATATCTACATTTGCTTCAGAGCACAAAAGCTTGTAAGCTAATTGCTCCTTAGGCATTTCTAAAGAAAATATAACTACGCTTTTCCCTTCTCTAAGCGCAGCATGTTCACATATATTAAGAGCAAACGTAGTTTTTCCCATTGAAGGTCTTGCTGCTATTAGAACCATGTCTCCTCTCTGGAAACCTGAGGTTTTAGAATCTAGATCAACAAACCCAGAGGCTACTCCAGTTAAAGCACCCTTGTCATTAAAAAGTCTTTCAATTTCTGCAAAACCTCTTTCAAGTATGGCACTTAGGGATTCAAAGTCTCCAGTATTCCTTTTCTCGCCTATTTCGAAGACTCTCTTTTCAGCTGAGTCTACTACCTTTTCAACATTATCCTGACTATTATAGCAATCTTCTATTGTCTCGGTGGAAGACCTTATTAATTTTCTTAATGTAGCCTTCTCAGACACTATTTTTATATAAGAACTCAAGTTAGCAGTAGTTGGTACGGAACCACTTATTTCAGTTACGTAAGTCATACCCCCTGCTTTTTCTAACCTGTCTGTGGCCTTCAAATATTCTAATAGAGTTACCAAATCAATAGGTTGATCTTTTTGAATCATCTCAGATATGCTTAAAAAAATAACCTTATGAGCTTCTCTATAAAAGTCATCAGGTGTTAATGCTTCTGCAGCCTGAGCTATTGCTTGCCTATCGATTATCATAGAGCCAAGTACTGATTGTTCAGCTTCTATGCTCTGTGGTAAACTCCTCATGATAGGTGTATTATCCATATGATTCGCTCCTTCTCCATTATATTTGCATATAATATTATGAATTTGTTTTAATAATTAATCAATACATTTATGAAAATAAATACTTCTTTTATTAGTAAAAATGAGACTGCACATAATGCATCATTATACATTATGGACAGCCTCATAGCTTTATTATACCTCAAAAACTATTTCCATAAGTGATTCTATAGTTTCAACAGCTTTTACTTCTATATCCTTTAAACCTAGAGGTACTTCTTTTTCATTGTCTTTAGGAACTACCACTAGCTTTATTCCTTTTCTTCTAGCTCCATATACCTTTTCAAATATTCCACCTACAGGCTTAACTTTACCTCTAAGTGATATCTCTCCAGTAACAGCTATATCTTGTCTTATAGGCTTGTTAAGCAAAGCACTAATTATACATACAGTTATAGCAGCTCCTGCTGAAGGACCATCAATATTTCCTCCACCAATTACATTTACATGTATGTCGTAATCTTTAATATCTTTATCAGTTATCTTTCTTATAACTGATGCAGCATTAAAAACTGAATCCTTTGCCATAGAACCAGCTGTTTCATTAAACCTAACTTGTCCAGATCCTTTGTCCTTGGCCTCAAAAACAGTCGCTTCAATCTCTATAGTAGATCCAAGGAATCCCGATACACCTAAACCATATATATGTCCTACTTCTGATTTTGTATCACTATCAACTCTTTCATAAGGTATATATCTCCCTATAGATATTACTTCCTCTACATCCTTTAATGTAACAGTCACTTTTTCAGGAACATTATCCTTAAAGTTATATAACGCATATCCATAAGCATCAGCGAGTATATTTACAGCTTTTCTACCTTCGATAGTATATCTTGATATTAATTCATCTACACCTTCTTCAAGTGCAACTTGAAGCTTATCAGCAGCATCTGTTATTATAACCTTAATATCTGAAACAGTAAGAGGTTCAAAATAAACTTCTGTACATCTTGATCTTAAGGCTGGATTTATATCACCAGGATCTCTTGTTGTTGCTCCAATAAGTACAAAGTCTGCTGGTGCTCCATTCTCAAATAGATACTTTATATACTTTGGAGTATTTTCATCATCGGGATCATAGTATGATGAAGAGAATTCTACTCTCTTATCTTCTAAAACTTTTAAAAGTTTATTTTGAAGGATATCATCTAATTCTCCTATTTCGTCTATGAATAAAACTCCTCCATGTGCATCTGTTACTAGGCCTGGCTTTGGCTCTGGAACTCCTACTTCAGCCAAATCTCTTTTACTTCCTTGGTATATAGGGTCATGTACTGAACCTAATAATGGATTTGTTATTTCTCTTGGATCCCATCTTAAAGTTGTACCATCAACCTCAACAAAGTTAGACTTATCATTAAATGGTGTAAAGCTAAGTTTTTTAGCTTCTTCTAATGCTAGTCTAGCTGCAGTTGTTTTACCTACTCCTGGAGGCCCGTACAATATAATATGCTGAGGATATGGTGAAGCTAATTTAGAAATTAATGATTTTATAGCTCTTTCTTGTCCAATAACTTCATCAAACGAAGATGGTCTAACTAAGCTCATTATATTCTTGTTAGGCACCTTTGCATCCAAGGTTTCAAATTGAGCATACTTCTTTAAAGTTTTTGCATTTTCAGGGCCTTTTTGTTTTCTTATAATTCCAAGCTTCATCTCATCGATATACTTATCTTGTTTTTCCATGATAGCATCTTGAACTTGTTCTTCAATTCTACTTTGAATATACTTCCTTGCTAATTCTTCTGAAAGCCATCCATATGTATCTTCTAAAGCCTCATGTAGATTGGCTTCAGATGGTACGGATTTTAATCCCTTACCATCTGAAACTATCTTATTTAATGCATATAATCTATCGTAAACATTCTTTGATTTAACGTATTTATTTAATTTATGTCTTACAGTTCTTGCTCTAACAGCCCCTTCATCGAGAACATTCTTTGCAACCTCAAAAAGGACACTAACTTGTGATTCTAAATTCATTCCGCTCTTAAATATATCTTGTAAAACATCTATATCATTTTGTGATTTCAAACTATGACTCCTCCTTATTATTGTGGAGCAACAACAACCTTCATCTTAGTGCTAACTTCTGGATATAATTTTACTTCTATATCATAAGTTCCAGCTAGCTTCAATGTTTCCATGACTATTTTTTTCTTATCTATTGTCACATTGTATTGTTTTTTAATTAATTCAGCTACATCTTTGCTAGTTATAGCTCCAAATAGTCTTCCACTATCGCCTGTTTTTGCTACAATTTTTATTTCTTTATTTTTAAGTTCATCAGCTAACTTTTGAGCCTCTTCTATTTCAGCAAGTTTCTTTCTTCTTTCTGTTTCTTTCTTAGCATTTAATACGTGAAGATTTGAATCATTTGCTTGTTCTGCTAGATTCCTAGGAAATAAGTAGTTTCTAGCATATCCATCTGATGCCTCTATAACATCACCTTTCTTACCTAACTTCTTAACATCTTGTAATAATATAACTTTCATTTTATTCACCTTCCCTTAAATTTTCTGATATAGCCTTTTGTAAGATTTTTTTCGCATCCTCTATAGCTACATCCGTTAGCTTAGCACCTGCCATAGTCATGTGACCGCCGCCTCCAAGGGATTCTAAAATAACTTGAACATTAACATCACCTAAGGATCTTCCACTTATGTGAATGTCTCTATCTATTTTAACAAAAACAAAGGAGGCTTGAATACCTGTAATATTTAGTAAATCATCCGCAACTTGTGCAGCTATTACAGTTTGTGTTACATTTGGTGGACATACGGCAATTGCTATATTATTTACCACTTCAGCAGATCTTATAGTTTCTG
The DNA here is from genome assembly GCF_014193895.1 of Clostridium fungisolvens. Classification (NCBI taxonomy): domain Bacteria; kingdom Bacillati; phylum Bacillota; class Clostridia; order Eubacteriales; family Clostridiaceae; genus Clostridium; species Clostridium fungisolvens. Next base: position 4,890,191 of record NZ_BLZR01000001.1, read on the forward strand.
CTTTTTGGATATAACTCTTTAAATCATTACTAAAGAATCTCTTTATATCAACTGTATCCGCTCCAACTCTTCTAAGAAAAGATGCAGCTTCAAAAGTTCTTACACCTGTTTTAAACACAAAATTCTTTGTATCCATAGCTATACCTGCAAGAAGTGCTTCAGCCTCAAGCTGGTGCAACTTTGGTTTTTCAAGCATATATTGAACAATCTCGGTAACTAACTCTGATGTTGATGATGCGTATACTTCAATATAAGTTAGAAGAGCTCCTTCTATAAAATCAGGACTTCTCCTATGATGATCAATTATAACAATTTTCTTACTTTTTTCATATATATTTTTATCTAGAACATAACCCCTGCTATGCACATCAACAATTATAAGCAAGGTATCATCATCTATGCTATTTACTGCAGATTCTGAATTAATAAATACATCTTCATAATCTTTTATTTGCCTTATCTTGTCTAGGAAACCTTCAATAGCTCTGTTATCGTTATTAAGAACAATATTGCATTGCTTTCCTAATTGACGTATCACTGCAGCAATTCCTACTGCTGCACCAAAGCAATCCATATCAGGATTCTTATGTCCCATTATATAAACTTTACTACTTTCATATATTAAATCTTTTAATGCATGCCCAACAACTCTAGCTCTTACCCTTGTTCTTTTTTCTAGCTCTTTTTTATTACCACCAAAGAAAGAAAGTTTCTCTCCTTTCTTTACTACAGCCTGATCTCCACCTCTTCCAAGTGCTAGTTCTTTTGCAGTAATTGCGTATGCATGATTTTGGGCTGGTGAGTTTCCTCCCCTTCCAACTCCAATGCTTAGTGTGACTTCCATCTTATTACCTAAATTTATTTCTCTTACTTTATCTAGTATATCAAACTTTGTGGCAATTTGAGAATCTATATTATAATCAGGAACCGCAAGCACATATTTATTATTATCATATTTTCTTATCATAGCATTAAGGGCTTGAGCATATAAATTTATATTTTTCTCTACCTCTGCTATAAGAAATGGTCCATTATTCTCTTCTGTCATCTTTACAACTTCACTCAAATTATCAACTTCTATAAGCATTACACTTTCTTTAGTGGCTTCTGTTATATTAGTTATATCGTTAAAGTAAACTAAGTGTATATTTTCATTGTCGTCTATCTTTAAGCTCCTTGAATAAATTTCATATATTCGCTTATTCAATTTTACTTTATAGGAAATCCCATTAGACAATTTCATTATTTCATCAAGCTCTAATCCCCTTACTATGGATGAAATAACTTCTCCATTATAATTAATTGATTCAAAGCTATCTTCAAATATTTTATTATGCCAAATCACTTCTCCATTTTCTTTTATAATCACTAATGGATATATCTGTAGCATCATAGTTTCTCTTACAAAATCTTCAACTATATACGTAACATTAATTTCTTTAGATTCTACTGTTTCATCATAAGAATCTTGATCTTTAATTTCTGATTTTATACTATAATTTAAACGATAAATAGTTAATGCTATTGTTATTAGTAAGAGAATATAAGCAAAATACATATAGCCTTGAAATAACATAATCAGAGATAGTATTATACAAATAATTATTGAAATCATATAACCTGATTTAGTTGTCTTAGAATTATTCATATCTTGATCTCCCCCTTAAAAATAATTTTAAGGCTACTTTTTTATAAATTTTTTCCTCAAGGCATTTCCAAGGCTATTTGGATCTAACCCTCTAATATCGAATACCAAATCTACTAGCCCAATATAAAATGCTACGCTTGAAACCCCTGAAAAAGCTATAAATATACATATAGCAATAGCAATTCCATTTTTCACGTTAAGTTTAGTCTTTAAATAGTAGTATACAATAGATGTTCCTATAATTATTAATGTAAACTGCAAGATGGTCATTGAACTAGTAAGTATATAGTCCCCAATCATAAAGCCTCTAGACTTTAAGATTATTCCTAAGCAGACAATAGAAATCATGAGTGCTCCAACTCTATTATCTAGATACCAATTCATAAAATTCCTTATTGGATCAAATTTGTGTCCAAATCTCTTTAGCATCTTTTTTGCTATTATATAATTTAATAATGATATTATTACGGTACAAGTAATTAATACCGCGGGAATCATGAATAAGACAGTATTTACATTAAGTTGTTGTATTTGTTGATATGCAGGGTTTGTGCTCATATCAATTCCAGCATTTTTATATATGTCACTTGCCATTTTCATTTGATCTATCATCTGTTGAATCATTTGCACTAGGCTTATATTTGTTACCAAAAATACTGTTAGATATACGTTTATAATAATACCAATAAAATTAGCTATACTAGTTATAACTAAAGTAAGCGTTGATTTAAATCCCCTTGAGATACAAAAACCTAATGATAAACCAGATACCCCATATAAAATCGCTGAAGCTATCGCTAATAAAGGATTATAAAACATACTAATTAAAATAGTACTAACTATAACAGATAATATAGCAACTACCTTATTATGCCTTAAATATAATAATGTTATTGGCACTGGTAACACAAAGAAGCCAGCCATTCCTATTAACGGAACATATGTAGTAATCATAAGGATTATAAATACAATTACTGACATTAGTCCTGCTTCTACCGTAGATCTTGCCGTATACTTATTTTCTTTCATTGTTTTCCTCCAAAGGTTAATTTCTTTCTTTAAGATGGCTATGCAATCTACTTAAGTTTTTACCATCCTTTTCTATATTATCCCCCTCTACAATACCAATCTTAATTTTTTTCTTCATATCTTCATCTACTTCAATAAATGAATAACCTAATTTGTCTGCCAATAGATATAAAATTATTATTGCCCCGGAAATACATTCTAATATAGCATCATGGGCAACATTACTTCCTTTAGTTAATAGCCTAAAGAATTCTGCTATTATACATAGCAGCTGTGCTTTTAAATCTTCTATAATTTTTATATCAGACATAATATTGAAATTATCTTTTTTCATCATATCAACCTCATATTCCTAACCTTTCATATATAATATATATTTTAATTTTTTTCTCATGGTATTTCAACCAAATATATCTAAAATACATGATTTATATGCTTTTTTCTAAGTTATCTGTATATTATTCTCTAATTAGATGTATGTTTTACTGTTTTCAATTAGAATATTGGTATTTATATAAAGATAAAACACCTCAACCTGAAATCTAGTTTAAACGTATTTTTCAAATAGTTATAATAAGACTATCTAAAGTGATAATTTTTTAAACTGCCTAATCATATTACTACTTTATTAATTTATTAAAGATAAAAAAATCACTAATTTTTTCATTAGTGATTTTTTGTGATTCTAATTTCATAGTTTATATTAAGAAAACTTAACATGATAATAAATTTTATTTTTTACTATAGCTATAAAATATTAAAAAAACAAATGAAACCTCTAAGTTAAAGTTACTTTAGAGTTTTATACTTTCATTAACAGTAAAAAATAAAATCCCACAATTTTCATTGTGGGATTTAACTACTTATTCAGTAGTAAATGGTAATAATGCTATGTTTCTTGATCTCTTTATAGCATCAGTTAATTGTCTTTGGTGCTTAGCACATGTTCCTGAAATTCTTCTTGGAAGTATCTTTCCTCTTTCAGTTACATACTTTCTTAACTTATTGATGTCTTTATAATCTATAGAAGTAGCTTTTTCAACGCAAAATCCACAAACTTTTCTCTTGGATCTTCTCATTTTTCCGCCATTTCTCTTCATTCCACCATTATTATTATCTCTCACGACTTTCCCTCCTTACCTTTTAGAATTAGAATGGGATATCTCCATCATCTACGGGAGTCATATCCTCATCAAAGCTCATACCACCAAATGGATCATTTGACGGAGCTCCATATTCAGAACCGCCACCAAAACTATTGTTTCCTGATTGTGAGTTTCCAGCTCCTTTTCCAAGGAATTGAACCTCATCAGCAACTACTTCAGTGACATATCTTTTTGAACCATCTTTGGCGTCATAACTTCTAGTTTGAATTCTACCACTTATAGCCATTTGGCTACCTTTACTCATGTAATTGGCAGTAGATTCAGCTTGCTTTCCCCATACCACTACAGATATGAAGTCTGCTTCTCTTTGACCTGATTGACGATTAAACTTGTCAACGGCAAGAGTCAGAGTAGTAACCGCAGTTCCTGCTCCAGGTGTAAATCTAAGCTCAGGATCTTTTGTAAGTCTACCTATAAGAATAACTCTATTCATTTCTTATACCACCTCTTACTTTTCTTCCTTTACTATTATGTGTCTTAAAACGCCATCAGTGATTCTGAATATTCTGTCTAACTCTCTTGGTAATTCTGGACCAGCTGTAAAGTTTATTAAAGTGTAGTAACCATCATTAACTTTTGATATTTCGTAAGCAAGCTTTCTCTTACCCCAAAAATCAACGTTATCGATAGTTCCGCCACCATTTTCAATTACACCTTTAAATTTTTCTATTGAAGCCTTAACAGCCTCTTCTTCAAATGTTGGATGTAATATAAATATAGTTTCGTACTTTCTCATCACATTCACCTCCTCCCTTTGGACTAACGGCAATGCATAGCATTGCAGGGATCCACAATGAAAAATTATATCATTAGTTATAAATCTTTGCAAGTTTTTTTATACCAATTAAGATATCTCATTTGATTTTACTACTTTTTTTATTCCCTTTTGAAACTTTTGTCTAGAAAGCATAACTATTCTTTCACAACCTAAACATTTTATTTTTATATCTGCACCTAATCTAATAATTTCCCATTCATAGCTTCCACAAGGGTGTTGTTTTCTCATCTCTACTACATCACCTAAGTTAAATACTTGCATATAATTGTTTCCTCCACTATATATTGTTAATGATTATTATTGCTGTTCTCTTAATTTATTAGTTACAACATTTTGAACATTAAGATGCGGAATTTTTATTCCTCGTCTATCAAATTCTATCTTTATCGCTTTTCTTAGGTCTCTCTCAACAGCCCACTGCATCATTGGCTTAGCTGATCCCGACACTCTTATAACTATTCCAGTTTGACTTAGCGATGTTACTCCCACTACCTGTGGTTTATCAATTAAATCATTATTATCCCTTGAGTAGGTATCACATACTTGATTTATCGTATCGATAGCTCTATCTACATTTTCTTCATAGTCAATTTCTATCTCAAGCATAACCCTCATGTTTCCTCGTGAGTGGTTAGTTACTGTACTTATTGTTCCGTTAGGTATAAGATGTATATCACCTGAGAAATCTCTAAGCTGAGTAGTTCTTATCCCTATACTTTCTACAATGCCGCTAAATGACCCTATAGTGACGTATTCACTTACGGCATACTGATCTTCAAATAATATAAATACGCCGTTTATTAGGTCTTTTACGATGCTCTGAGCACCGAAACCAACTGCAACTCCACCTATACTTGCAAAAGTAAGAGATATTCCATTAAACAAACCTGATAAGATACCTACTATTCCGAAAAAGTATACTGTATACTTTAATATGCTCTTTAATAATTCACCGATAGTGCTAGCCTTTTTTTCATCCATTGTGAATCTATGTTCACTTTCAATCTGCTTCCTTACAAACTTATCAATTATTGCATTTCCTATTCTTATTGAGATGTACATGATAAATATTATAACTATAATAGTAAATGTTTTCCATAGTATATTGTTTATTACTTCAAACTTTATTGCCATATTCGCTAAATTTAGCGTTCCTTTATCATAATCTATAGAGAAAAGTGTATCCATAGCTGACATATATAATCACCTCATTATTTATATAACTTCAAACCTTCGTTTCCTATTAAATATATGCTTTTAAAATTAATCTTGTTATTTAGCTCATTTTCAATTTTGTTGAGCACATTATCATTAAGCCTTATGCATATCCCGCAGCTCTGGGTTATATATGTTGGAGTAGGCATTACAACTACTTCTAATTCATTACTCTTAATAAATTTTTCTGCTCCAATAGCATCATGTGTATTCTTAAAAACCATTATGTATTCTTTCATAAAAATATTAGCTTTATTAATATAAAGCATTCCCCTCCTCTATTTATATAATTTTGTAGGCATAGAATATAAGCATATTAATATTAATCTAATAATATTGCTTAATCAATATGTTTAAATCCTATTTTACTGTTAAAGATATAAATAATAGTGAATTTGTGTTTATGTTCAACTATAATATTTATTATATCTAATTAAATTATTTTTTTCTGCATTTTTAGGAAATTACCATAGGCAGACTTAATATTTAAATATATTAATTTTATAATACTTTTATAATGCTATTTTTACTTAGAGTTTTTTAGAATTGAAGTATTTAAGATAATCTTATAGGTACTTAAGTTATAAATCTTATCTATACAAGAATATTCATATACTTAATGTATATTATACTGTTGTTTTTTATTCATTCAATAATACATATTATTGAAGTTTATTCAAAATTATATTAGTATTATTTAATAACAATTATTATAACAAATCAATTAATTACCTTCTAAGATTGTAATTAATTAATTTATATATTTACAGCAAAGGATGATTATTATGAGTATTTATTTTGATAATGCTTCTACTAGCTTTCCAAAACCAGACACTGTAAGCAAATCAATTTATGATTTTATAGTATATAACGGAGGCAATGCCGGAAGAGGTGCATCAACTTCCTCTTTGAAGAGCAGTGAGTTGGTTTATGAATGTAGAGAAGCTCTATGCAATTTTTTTAATTTCGATAAAACAGAGAATGTTATATTTACACAAAATATAACTCATTCTTTAAATATGTTACTTTTAGGTGCTATAAAAGAGGGTTGGCACGTTATAACTTCATCTATGGAACATAATTCTGTACTAAGGCCACTAACTATGTTAAAAAACCAAGGTAAAATCGAGTTAGATATAGTACAATGTGATGCAAACGGGATTGTTAATGAAACTGATATTAAAAGTCTAATAAAAGAAAATACAAGGCTTATAGTACTTTCTCACGCCTCAAATGTAGTGGGCTCAATACAACCTCTAGAAATAATTGGGAAAATATGTAAAGGGAGCAATATATTTTTCATTGTGGATTCTGCCCAATCTGCCGGAGCCATACCAGTTGATTTTAAATTATTAAACTGCGATGCTCTTGCTTTTACTGGACATAAGGGCTTATTAGGACCTCAAGGAATCGGTGGATTCTTAATTAGTGATGAATTAAATGCAGCTACTCTACCAACATTTACTGGTGGTACTGGCAGTATGTCTAGTTCCTTAATTTACCCAGATTATTTACCAGATAAATTTGAATGTGGAACACTTAATTTACCTGGAATTGTTGGCCTAAAATCAGGACTTGAATTTATACAAAGTGTTGGTTTAGATACAATTGAATATAAAGAGTTAACCCTAACTAAGAGAACTTTAGAAATACTAAATGACTTTAACCAAATTACTGTGTATGGTTTTAAAGATATTGAAAAAGAGAGAACTTCCACTATTTCATTTAATATCTTAAATAGAGATCCATCTGAGATATCATTTATTTTGGACAAACAATATGGAATAATCACGAGAACTGGGCTTCATTGTGCTCCACTTGCTCATAAAACCATCGGCACTTATCCAACAGGAACCATAAGACTAAGCCTTGGTTTTTTTAACAGCTTAGAAGATGCAGAAACTCTTTATAAAGCTATAAAAAATATTTTAGGAGGTTATTAATGCAAGATATTCAACAACGCCTTGAGCGATTAGCCATTTTTTTTGCGGTCTATACTCTATTCTTTTACTTATTTTTTTCTACACTTAAATATACACTTCCTTTTGTGTTAGCAATAATATTTGCTCTAATACTTAGATCACCGACTAGATTTATGATAGAAAAACTTAAGTTAAAATCATGGATAGCATCCATCTTAAGTACATTGGTATTTTTCGGAACAATAATATCCTTAAATGTTATAATACTTACATCCTTAGTTAGTGAATTAATCGGATTAATAAAATACCTTCAGAAACTTATATCAAATAATTCTTCTGACATATATAACTACTTTATGTCATTACAAAATTACCTTAATAATTTAAATATTGATCCAACTATTGTTGATACTATAGAAAAAAATCTATCTTCTTATGCTACTAAGATAGTAAATCTTACAATAGGCGCTGGATCTTCCGTAGTACAAGGAACTCTAACAATTTTAGGTTATGTACCGTACATTGGCATGGTTGTAATTTTTACTCTTATCACAACATATTTCTTTACTAAAAAGGTCTCTACTTCAAATACTTTATCTTTAACCAATGTAATACCTAACAATAGCGACAAATTAATAACTATATTAAATCATGTAAGAAAAATGCTTAAGAATTACTTACTATCTTATCTATTTATAATATTTATTACTTTTATCTTTACTTTTATCGGTTTTACTATATTTAAAGTTCAATACAGTTTAGTTCTTAGTATTCTTTGTGCAGTTTTAGACTTACTCCCTGTAGTAGGTATGCCAATGATTTATTTTCCTCTGGCTTTAATGAATATAGCATCAAGAAATTATATAAATGGAATAGGCATACTAATACTTTATGCAATAGTTTTTGTAGTAAGACAGATAATAGAACCAAAGATAATGTCTTCTTCATTAGGTCTTAACCCTTTAGCAGTTTTAGCTGCTATTTTTATAGGTATACAGGTAGCTGGAATAAGTGGTATAATCTTTTGTATGTTTTTAGTTGTATTTTATGAAATTTTAAAAAAAGTAGACGTTCTATAGTATATGCACCTTCCTTATTGGTAATAATTCCAATATGGGAGGTGTTTTAATGTCAAATAAATTCACAATAGATTCTACAAATATTAGATCTCCATTTCTTATAAGAGATTATTTATATGATGAGCTTACTCCAATCCTTAAGCAAAAAAGACCTATTGTTTTTATATGTATAGGCACCGATAGGTCTACAGGTGATTCTTTAGGGCCTCTTGTTGGAGAAAAATTAAAATATATGATTCAAAGTGAAGTATACATCTATGGCAACTTAAAAGAACCTGTTCACGCAAAAAACCTTAATTCAACCTTAGATGAAATTAACTGTAAATTCAATAACCCTTTTATTATCGCTATAGATGCTTGTCTTGGTGATTTAGATAATGTAGGCAAAATATATATTGATAAAAAGCCTTTGCTTCCTGGGATTGCTGTTAATAAGAATCTTCCACCTGTAGGAGATATCAGTATACTAGGTGTAGTAAACATTTCCGGTAGCTTAGAGTTTATGGTACTACAAAATACTAGACTGTACACTGTTATGACAATTGCAGATGCTATATCTCGTGGTATACATCATTGTATATTAAAATCTATTGGATTTAAAAAGAACCCTGTTGAGGCTGAAATAGAAAGTATACTTTCTAAATAATTACTATAAAATAGCTGAATACACTCTATTTATAAGTATATTCTCAATATCATCCACGTTTTTACTTCCACTATCTATTATGACTATACCTTCTGATTTGTAACTTTTACAAGATGGTAAATGTGAAAGATCAACTTCTTTTAAGTTGCAAATTATAGCATCGTACTGATCATTGCATGTTACTATATTATAACCTCGTTTTTCTAATTGAGATTTTAGACTTTTTAATTCATCAGATATATACAAGTTCATATTTATCCCTCCTTAAATGATAGTTTACCATTACAACTTGTTTTTATTCTTAACGTTTTAAATAATAAAAGGTGGTACTAATTAAATTAGTACCACCTTTTATTATTATAGAAATTTATTCTATACAATATAATATTATTAGTTAATGTATATTTACACGATTAATTGCTTGATTTAATACAGTTAGTTCCTCTTCAGATAAATCATATCTTGATATTCCTTTATCTACTGGTTTTGCATATGTTGTACTGTCATTCCTACTGTATATTCCAGTTAAAATTATTCCATCATTATTATCATCTAAAATAGCAATAGAGAAACTTAAATCACTTCCTACATCTTCAAAAGCTTTATATCTTATCATAGAAACCTTTTGGACACAGCCTTTCATTCTTTCCTCAATCACTGAGCAGTGTTCGAGAGCAGCTTCTGAAGTTTTATTTGCTTCATCAATTTTATCTAAATAACTTATAACATGTTCTTCCAAATTCTTATTATTAACGCCTCTCATTAGTTTTCTATACTTCTTTTCAACCTTTGATAAAGATCTGAATAGAACAATTATTAAGATAAGCAATAACAATATGATTGCTGAAAACGCAATAACTATATATGGCATAAAATCTTGTATGTTACTTATTATAGTATCCATTTCTAAGTCCCTTTCTAAAATGATAATAAATGTTTCACGTGAAACACTTTATATATTTATAATTTCTAATATTCTTTGTAAGTCCTCTTCAGAATAATATTCTATCTCGATCTTACCTTTATTTTTCTTTGAGTTAATATTCACCTTAGTACCAAAGTAATTTTGTAACTGCTCTTGTATATCCTTATAATAAGGTTTTAAAATTTCTTCATCTTTTTTTTCTTCAACCTTATCAAATTTACTCAAGTATGTTTTTATTAGTTTTTCTACATCTCTTACAGAAAGACTTTCATCTATCGCTTTTTGAGCTATTTCATATTGTTTATCTTTATCACTTAAAGCTAATATAGCCCTTCCATGTCCCTCACTTAATACACCTTCTATTATATAACTTTGAACTCTTTTATCTAAATTAAGTAATCTAATAGTATTAGCTATTGCAGTTCTAGACTTCCCAATTCTTTCACTAAGTTTTTCCTGCGTTAATGAAAATTCATGTAAAAGCCTTTCATATGCCTGTGCTTCTTCAATTGCATTAAGATCTTCTCTTTGTATATTTTCTATTAAGGAAATCTCCAATATTTCTTTATCATCAATATCCATAACTATTGCAGGAACTTCTTTTAGCATAAGCTGCTTTGCAGCTCTCCAACGTCTTTCACCCGCTATTATAGTGTAAGTTTCATTTTCTTTTTTCAATATTAGTGGTTGAATTATACCATGATTTTTTATAGACTCTGATAACTCATTAATCTTATCATTATCGAAGTATCTTCTTGGTTGACTCTCATTAGCTTTAATATTATTTAATGGGATCAGAGTAGCTGATTTATTAACCATTTCTTCACTAGTATCATTATCATCCTCAGGAATTAAAGCACTCAACCCTTTACCCAATCCAAATTTCTTGTTCATCTACATCACCCCTTTTGACGTTCGATAAATTCATTAGTTAGTTGTTCATATGCCTCAGCACCTTTGCATTTTTCATCATATAGCATTATAGGAAGGCCAAATGAAGGTGCTTCTGCTAATCTTATGTTTCTCGGTATTGTTACTTTGTATACTTTATCTTTAAAATATTTCTCAACTTCTTTATAAACTTCATTACTTAAATTAGTTCTTGAATCATACATTGTCATTATGACACCTTCAATTTCAAGATTCTTGTTTAATGATTTCTTTACCAATTGTATAGTGTTTATAAGTTGTCCAACTCCTTCTAGAGCATAAAACTCACACTGAATTGGGATTAATACTGAATCACATGAAGTGAGGGAATTTATTGTTAGAAAACCTAAAGAAGGAGGACAATCTATAAAAATGAAGTCAAAATCATCTTCTACTTCTCTTATCTTCTCTTGTAAAATTAATTCCCGTTTTTCTTTTTCTATAATTTCAACTTCTGCTCCTGCTAACTCCATTTTAGCTGGTGCTATGTATAAGTTTGAAACTAACTCACTTTGTTTAATTATCTCTCTTAATGATACATCATTAGTTATTACATCATACATTGATTTTTCTAATTTTCTCTTATCAATCCCAAGCCCACTTGTAGTATTTCCTTGTGGATCTATATCGATAGCTAAAACCTTATACCCCAACATTGCTATGTATGAACAGAGATTTATATTCGTTGTAGTTTTGCCTACCCCACCCTTTTGGTTAAATATACATATCTTTTTCATATTCAACTCTAAGTTATTATAACTTACGAGTCATCCACCTCCTTTCCTTTATATAAACATTATATATTTTAATCAAGAATAATTAAAGTAATTAATTATTAATTTTATTGTTTCACGTGAAACATTTATAAAAAAACTACCAAATTAAATAAATTATCTGAATCATATTAGTTGAAATACCTATTTTTCTCTATACATGAAAAAGGCTGATGCTTATAAACTAAATTAGTTTATTTCACAACAGCCTCTTCTAATCCAACTACATTATTTTGATGCATTTTTAGGTATGTTTACGGTTATTTGGACATATTCGCCACAATCTTTTGATTTATACTCAGCAGGTATCTTAAATTTATCAAACACTTGTTTTATAGAATTAACATATATTTTTGCAGAAAAAACACCTGTCATCCTTTTCTTACCTTCTTTTGATAGACTTTCACCAGCTAATTTTAAAAGTTCCTTATTAATCAAATCTTCGGTATTCTTAACATTAAGACCTTGTTTTATGACTTTATTTATTATTTTTAGCTGTAGTTCTTCGTTAGGTAAAGACAGTAATGCTCTTGCATGTCTTTCTGTTAAATTATTAGATATACAAATATTTCTTACTTCGTTTCCTAACTTAAGAAGTCTTAGTTTATTTGCAATCGTTGATTGTTTTTTCCCTAATCTCTCAGCTAATTGTTCTTGAGTAAAATGATGGTCTTGAATCAAGTTATAATACGCTTCAGCTTCTTCTAAAAAATTTAAATCTTCTCTTTGTAGATTCTCAAGTAGTGCAATTTCAGCTGACTCAGAATCTGTTATATCTACAACAGTACATGGCACTTCTTCAAGGTTAGCAAGCCTTGCTGCTCTCCATCGTCTTTCACCTGCAACTAGTTCAAAAATTTCACCTCTTACTCTAACAGTAAGTGGTTGAATTATACCATGTTCTCTAATAGATTGTGACAATTCCCCAAGAGCTTCTTCATTAAAAAACTTTCTTGGTTGATAAGTATTAGGAATTATTTTATCAATATTGACATGAACAATTTCTTTATGCATTTCCCATCCATCCTTACGAAAAAAGTTAAAATACACGTTATCCCATTATTTAACAAATTCTCTATAAAATACAAATATCCTTCTTTTTATATATAAAAACAGTCCGACAATATACTTTATATTAATCAATTTAATATTATAAAAAAACACATACTACTATTTTATAGGTTTTTTCGATATACTTCCAGCTTTTCTTGGATAAGTTTTTGGTGTTTCTTTAATTTTTTTGACAACAACTAAATTATGTTTTAAATCCGTATCTTCAATATTTACTTGTATCACTTCAACTAACTTTCCACCTAAAGTTGCCACCGCATTTCTAGACTCGTTTAGTTCATCCTCAATTGAAGGTCCCTTAAGAGCTATAAAATGTCCATCAACTTTAACATAAGGTATGCAGAATTCTGAAAGCACACACATATTTGCTACTGCCCTAGATGTAGCTATATCAAACTTTTCTCTTAACTCCTTATTTCTTGCTCCATCTTCTGCTCTCGAATGTATAGTCTTTACATTATTTAAATGAAGCTGTTGTGCAACTTCATTTAGAAAATTTACTCTTTTATTTAAAGAATCCAGTAAAGTAACATTTAATTCGTCTCTGATTATTGCTATAGGTATTCCTGGAAAACCAGCTCCAGTGCCAACATCAATTAGAGATGAAGCACTTTTAAACAATGGAGAATTAAATGCTTTTATCGAATCAACAAAATGTTTCTTTACAATTTGATCATCTTCCGTTATAGCTGTAAGGTTTATCTTCTCATTCCACTCTTTTAGTAGTCTCATATAAATCATAAACTTTTCATATTTTTCTTCATTGAATTCTACACCAACAGAAGTACATGCTTTTTCTAAAATGCTATAGTATATCATACTAAATTTCCTCCGCCTTATTATTTCTCCTATAAAGGCTTTCTAAATGTATAAGTAAGACTGATATATCTGCAGGAGAAACACCAGATATTCTAGAAGCCTGCCCTATACTTATTGGACGTATCTTAGATAACTTTTGTACAGCTTCAATTCTTAAGCTATTAACATTGCTATAGTCAATATCTTCAGGTATTTGCCTATTTTCAAATTTTTTAAACTGTTCAACCTGCTCTAGTTGCTTTTCTATATATCCTTCATATTTAGAGATTATATTAACTTGTTCGCCTATATCATACGGTAAACTTGGTCTTTCTTTATCTAATTCTGCAACTGAAAAGTAATCTAATTCAGGTCTTTTTATAAGCTCATACATGCTTATAGGTTTTTTAAGCTCTGCTGACCCTAATGACTCGATAAATTGATTCACTTCCTGCTTATTAGTTATTTGTAACTTTTTTAGTCTCTCTAACTCAGAATCTATATTATTTTTTCTTTCAGTATATCTTTTATATCTTTCTTCTGTGACTAATCCAACATTATACCCTATTTCAGTCAATCTTAAATCAGCATTATCTTGTCTTAATAATAACCTATACTCAGCTCTTGATGTCATCATTCTATAAGGCTCACTTGTTCCTTTTGTCACTAAGTCATCTATCAAAACACCTATATATCCATCACTTCTAGTTAAAATCATAGGATCTTTTTCCTTAACCTTAAGAGCTGCATTTATTCCAGCTACTATTCCTTGAGATGCAGCTTCTTCATATCCAGAGCTACCATTTAACTGCCCAGCTCCAAAAAGGCCTTGTATATTTTTAAACTCTAAAGATGGCTTAAGTTGAGTTGGATCTATACAATCATATTCAATTGCATATGCAGTTCTCATCATTTCTACATTCTCAAGTCCGCTAATAGTTTTAAGCATCTGTACTTGAACATCTTCTGGTAAAGAGGAACTCATTCCACCTACATACATCTCGGCAGTATCTTCACCTTCTGGTTCTATAAATATTTGATGTTGATGTTTATCTTGGAACCTCATAACCTTATCTTCAATAGAAGGACAATATCTTGGTCCAACACCTTCTATAGAACCATTATACATTGGTGATCTGTGTATATTGTCTTTTATTATGTCGTGAGTCTGACTATTTGTATATGTAAGCCAACAGGAAACTTGTTCTCTATTAATATCATCACTCATGAAAGAAAATGGAACAATTCTTGTATCACCTGGTTGCTCAACCATTTTTGTAAAGTCTACAGATCTCTTATTTATTCTTGCAGGAGTTCCTGTTTTAAATCTTCTTAGTGTAATCCCTAAATCTAGTAAACTTTTAGATAATTCGTTGGCTGGAAAGAGCCCATTTGGACCACCATTATAACTTACATCACCAATAATAATTCTAGACTTTAGGTAAGTACCGGTACAAACAACTACAGCTCTAGTCTTGAAATAAGCACCATTCTTGGTTTGAACTCCGATAACTTTATTATCTTCTACATCTATTTCTACAACTTCAATTTGCTTTATGTATAAGTTCTCTTGATCTTCTAGAATACTCTTCATTCTTTGCTGATACTTCTTTTTATCAGCTTGAGCTCTAAGTGAATGAACTGCAGGTCCCTTAGATGTGTTAAGCATTCTAGATTGAATAAATGTATTGTCTATATTTATTCCCATTTCACCGCCTAACGCATCAACTTCTCTTACTAGATGACCCTTTGCAGTACCTCCAATATTAGGATTACATGGCATTAATGCTATGCTATCAAGATTCATAGTACAAATTAAGGTTTTGCATCCTATTCTAGCGGAAGCAAGCGCTGCTTCACAACCAGCATGGCCTGCACCTATAATAATCACATCATATTCACCAGCTAAATACTTCATTTCCATCTCCTATTTTCCAACACAGAAATCAGAGAAGATTTTATTTACTAAATCTTCTTCAAGTTCTGATCCGGTAATCTCTCCAAGAGCTCTTAAACCAGTGGTGACGTATATAGAAATCAAGTCTAGATATTCATTGTTTCTAACTTGATTTAAAGCCACTTCACAATTTTCTTTAGCTCTATAAAGCGCCTGCTTATGTCTAGTATTAGTTATAATTACACTTTCACTATCTATATGACCCTTAAAAAACATATCCTTTATCTTATCTTTTAAAGAATCAATTCCATAGCCTGTTACTGTAGATACTTCTATTGAATTACTAAGAACATCTAAGTCATTAGCTTCTATGTTCTTATCTAAATCAATCTTATTACATAGAGTTATATACTTTTTATCTTTTATGAAGTCTAATATTTCTCTATCTTCGCTATCCAAACCTCTGCTTGCATCAACCATAAATACTATGATATCAGCTTCATCTATCTTCTCTTTTGATCTTTGTACTCCGATTCTTTCTACTTCATCTTCAGTTTCTCTTATGCCTGCAGTGTCAATAATTCTAATAGGAATTCCATCTAAATTAATATATTCTTCAATTACATCTCTAGTGGTTCCAGGTATATTAGTAACAATAGCTCTTTTTTCTCTTAAAAGAGTGTTTAAAAGGGAAGACTTTCCTACATTGGGTTTTCCAACTATAACCATACTTAACCCTTCTCTTATAATCTTACCCTCATCTGCACTTGATAATAACCTATCAACTTCATTTATTACTAGTTGAAGATTTTCACCAACCCTTATAGGTATAGTTGCATCTGGTTCCTCATCGTCTTCAGTAAAATCCACGGCAAATTCAATAAGTGCCAACACATTTAGTAATTTTTCTCTTAAAGAATTTATTTCCCGGGAAAGCAACCCCTGACTCTGGATCATAGCTGATTTCATAGATAAATCTGTTTTAGCTCGTATTATATCTATAACTGCTTCTGCTTGAGTTAAATCAATTCTACCATTTAAAAATGCCCTTTTTGTGAATTCCCCAGGTTCAGCAAGTCTTGCTCCAGATTTTATAACTTCTTGCAATACCCTATTAGTTGACGTTACTCCACCATGACAATTAATCTCTACAGTGTCCTCAGCAGTAAAACTCTTAGGCCCCTTCATGTAGCTTATAATTACTTCGTCTACTATTTCTTGTTTTGAATCTACTATATTACCGTACCTCATTGTATAAGGCTTCATTTCTAATATACTTAAATTACTTTTTCCTCTAAAAATCTTAGATACTATATCTAGTGATTTATTACCAGAAATTCTTATAATAGAAATCCCACCCTCACCAAGTGCAGTTGCAACAGCAGCAATTGTATCAAATTCTTTCATGCTGTCCTCCTCATTATTAAATTTATAATTATAGTATCTCCTCTAATTTATCCGTTTTACCAAGACTTATTAACTTTTTATAAAATTATCAGATTCTATTGCTTTAGGGCAACTAATAAAATCAATAAAACCTTTATAAATACTATAAATTCTTAACTTTATAAAAATTTATAAATAAAACTTCTTATAAAGTTAAGAACTTTTATTTACGTCTTATTTGAACTAGCATATCTTTAAAACTAATATTCATTTTACAAAAATAAACTTTATTAGTCAAAACATATTAAAAAAAAGTAAATCAAAAAGAAAGCCTAAATGGCTTTCCTATTTTTCTCTTCTTATATCAACTACTATTCTTCTATATGGTTCCTCTCCCTCACTGTATGTATATACAGTTTGGTTGCCTTGAAGAGCAGAATGAATTACTCTTCTCTCATATGGATTCATAGGTTCAAGTTTAAATGGTCTGCCAGACTTCCTAACCTTATAGGCTGTTTTATCTGCTAAGCGTTTTAATGTTTCTTCTCTTTTAACCCTATAATTTTCTGTATCTAGAACTACTCTCTTATATGGGATATCATGTCCTTTATTAACAACTAGACTAACAAGATATTGTAGGGAATCTAATGTCTCCCCCCTATAGCCAATTATAACTCCCATTTTAGGTCCTAAAAGATTGATATTTAAAACATTATCATCTTCTTTTATTCTTATTTCAGCTTTTATATCCATTGAATCTAAAACACTTCTTAAAAATGTCTTTGCCTCAAGAACATAATCACGCTTAACTGTAACAAGAATCTTAGCTGGTTTACTACCTATAAAATTAAATAAACCTCTGCTCCCCTCATCAACAATGTTATACTCAACTTTATCTTCTGTAACATTCAATTCCTTTAGAGCATTCTTTAGAGCTTCCTCTACAGTTTTTCCTGTAATTTCTAAAGTTTTCTGCATACCCTAGTCACCCACCTTATTATACTAAAAGCTTAGTATTAAAATACAATATATATATTAACTTGCTAATGCTTTCTTCTTATTAGCTGGTCTTATAACTAAAAAATAAGTCTGAACTAATTGAATTAAGTTACCCATTATCCAATAAAGAACTAATGCTGATCTAAAGTTTAGTGCCATAAATCCCATCATAAGCGACATACCTATATTCATAGAACCCATATTCATACCGCCTTGCTGGCTAGTATTGGCTGTTGTTTTTGTTGTTAAATATGAGGATAAATATGTTGTTGCAGCAGATAGGATAGGTAATATATAGAATGGATCTTTCGCATATAAATTAGGTATCCATAAGAAAGAAGCACCCTGTACATTTATACTAGTAAATACTCCATATAAAGCAAACAAAATAGGCATTTGAATTAATAATGGTAAACATCCGCTAAAGGGACTTACATTATTCTCTTTATAGATCTTCATCATTTCCATTTGTGCTTTTTGAGGATCATTTTTATATTTCTTTTGCATCTCTTGAACTATTGGTTGAACCTCTTGCATCTTAGCTTGAGATCTAATCTGTTTTATGTTTAGAGGTAATAATATTAACCTAACAATTAGAGTTAATATAAAAATAGCTAAAACATATGATGTACCTACATGTGTAATACCTATGTTAAGTACGAAACTATGTAATGCTGTAAAAATATTAGTTAAGAAATTAACTATTGGTTGTAACAAAATTCTAACCTCCTACACTCTCTTACTTCACGGGGTCATATCCACCTTCGTGAAATGGATGGCATCTTAATATTCTTTTTATAGCCATGAATCCACCTTTTAAGGATCCATACTTTTGTATCGCTTCAATTGCATATTGAGAACAAGTAGGGTAATATATACAAGAAGGTCTTTTTAAAGGTGAAATAAACTTTCTATAGAATCTTATTATTAGAATTAAAATCCTTTTCATTTTT
Source organism: Clostridium fungisolvens (assembly GCF_014193895.1). NCBI lineage: Bacteria > Bacillati > Bacillota > Clostridia > Eubacteriales > Clostridiaceae > Clostridium > Clostridium fungisolvens. The sequence continues at coordinate 4,909,406 of NZ_BLZR01000001.1, forward strand.
TATTAAACCTGCCTTATTAAATAAGTTGATCATAGCTTTTTGGACATCCCAATAAGTTTTTTCATTGATGGCTACCCTTGCAATGAACACTAAATCATTTCCTCTTTTTATATTCTCATTATTCAATCTATAACTTTCACTTATTAATCTCTTAGCTCGACTTCTAATTACGCTAATTCCGACTTTTTTACTAACAGAAATTCCTACCCTATTGTATGGTATACCTTTTTCATCTCTGTTTCTTCTATTATTATATATATATAATACAAGCAAATCATTAGCAAAGGATTTACCTCGTCTATACACATTTCTAAATTCCATGTTCTTTCTTAGTTTTTGATCTGCCATAGCTTCGATATTCTCCTTTTTTTCTGCAGTTGCAGAAAAAGGCCACTAAAGCGGCCCTTATGCTGTCAATCTCTTTCTACCTTTTTGTCTTCTTCTCTTAAGAACAGTTCTACCTGATGCAGTAGCCATTCTCTTTCTGAAGCCATGTTCTCTTTTTCTTTGTTTCTTTTTAGGTTGGTATGTCATGAACATCTATAATACACCCCCTTCAGTTAATTATGTTTTATAGTAAAAAACTATTCTGTCACTGAATCTTATTGATTTTAAGATTTACTTTTTAATTATATATTTCAAGTGTTCTTATGTCAAGAAAATCAATTGCTGTTGATAATTTTATAATACCATATATTTTTTGTGGATAAGTTATTGAACAGGCTTATTTCTTTATGATATGATTAAGAGGTGGCTGTGTATAAATTGTTAACCCGCTAATACTTATCCACAACTGTTGATAAGTCTGTGTATAACTTACTCATTTGTGTATATAAGTGGTTTATACATTATATATTTTTAGCCCTTTTTCTATTATTATACTGTTGTTGATAGTGTTATTTAATATAAATTAACATATGTTGATAAGTTTTTATGATTAAAATTATTAACATAGTTATCAACATGTGAATAATTTTATTTACATAGTCAATCATCTTAATAGGGTGTATATATTTTTGTGAATAAACTGTTATTATTAGAAATTGCTAATAAAAAATTTTTTGACTGGAGGATAGGAAATGGATGCCCAACTAAACCAAATGTGGGAAAAAACATTGAATATAATGAAGGGTGAGATGTCTGAGGTAAGTTTTAATACTTGGATAAAGAGTTGCGAACCTATATCTATGGATTCTGATTCAATAAAGTTTAGTGTCCCAAATGATTTCACAAAAGATATAATAGAGAAGCGTTACAAAACTCTTTTCGTGCAGGCAATCAAACTTGTTTCTTCTAAAAAATATAATATTGAATTCCTAATCCAGTCTGAGCTTCAAGAAGATAAACCTATTTCAGCTACACCAAGTAAAGAAGAAGCTTCTAATAATACTGTGGTTAGCGTTAATGATGAAATGTCTGCTACTTTAAATCCTAAATATACTTTCGATTCATTCGTAATAGGTAATAGTAATAGATTTGCCCATGCAGCATCTCTTGCAGTAGCGGAATCTCCAGCCAAAGCTTATAACCCTTTATTTATATATGGAGGAGTTGGTCTTGGAAAGACGCACTTAATGCATGCTATTGGCCATTATATTCTGAAGAATAATCCTAAAGCTAAAGTAGTTTATGTGTCTTCTGAAAAATTTACTAATGAATTAATAAATGCAATCAAAGACGACACAAATGAAGAGTTTAGGAATAAATATAGAAATGTAGATGTTCTTCTAATAGATGATATTCAATTCATCGCAGGAAAAGAACGAACTCAAGAAGAGTTTTTCCATACATTTAACACACTTCATGAAGCTAACAAGCAAATTATCTTATCTTCAGATAGACCACCAAAAGAAATTCCTACATTAGAAGATAGATTAAGATCAAGATTTGAATGGGGCCTTATAGCAGATACTCAAGCACCAGATTTTGAAACAAGAATGGCAATATTAAAAAAGAAAGCTGATGTTGAAAAATTAAACGTAGCAAATGAAGTTATGGTCTATATAGCTACAAAAATCAAGTCAAATATAAGGGAACTTGAAGGTGCACTTATAAGAATAGTTGCTTATTCTTCATTAACAAATAGAGAAATAACTGTTGATCTCGCTTCAGAAGCATTAAAAGACATTATATCTAACAAACAAGGAAATCATATTACTATAGAATTGATTCAAGAAACAGTTTCAAATTACTTTAATTTAAGAGTAGAAGATTTAAAATCTCAGAGAAGAACTAGAAATGTAGCTTATCCTAGACAAATCGCAATGTACCTTTCAAGAAAATTGACAGATATGTCTCTTCCTAAAATAGGTGAAGAATTTGGAGGAAGGGATCATACAACTGTAATACATGCATACGAAAAGATATCAGGCGGCTTAAAGTCTGATGAAGTTCTTCAAAATACAGTAAATGACATAACAAAAAAGCTTACTCAAAAATAATTAACATCTGTACATAATAACTTTATAATATACTGTGGATAACTTAAATTTTAATGCTGCTCCGTGAATAATGTGGATAAGTTATAAAATCCATAACAACTTATCCACAGTATTTTTTTACTGTTTTTTGGCTTACTTTAAGGGCTAGAAGTACTTTTCAACAAATCCCCAGCCCCTACTACTATTATTACTGTAATTAATTATTTATTTATATATATCTATACATCATTACTTGTTAATTAATTAAGGAGGTTTTCACTTTGATTTTTATATGTGATAAAAGTAAACTACAAGATTCTATTTCAATAGTTCAAAAGGCTATAACAGGAAGATCAACAATGCCTATATTAGAAGGTGTTTATATTAATGCAAATAGTAGTACTATAACTCTTATTGGATCTGATAAAGATGTAAGTATCGAAACAAAGCTTGAAGCTGATATTATAGAAAAAGGTTCAATTGTTGTAGATGCTAAAATATTTGGAGAAATAATTAGAAAATTACCTAATGATGAGGTTAAGATAGAAACACTTGATAATAGTGTAATTCAGATAACTTGCCAAAAATCAGTATTTAACTTAATTTATATGAGTTCTGATGATTTCCCTAGTTTACCAAATATTAATGAAAATATGATTTTTTCAGTTCCTCAAAACCAATTAAAAAATATGATAAAAGGCACATCTTTTGCAATTGCACAAGATGAAATAAGACCAATACTGCAAGGAATATTGTTTGAAGTTAAGGATAATTATTTAAATTTAGTTGCATTAGATGGATATAGATTAGCACTAAGAAGAGAAGCTATTGATTCGCAAAATACTATAAATGCGGTAATTCCAGGAAAAACATTAAATGAAGTTGCTAAGATACTAGAAGATACTGAAGACTTAGTTAACATAACATTTACTGCAAATCATATATTATTTAACTTAGGTCAGACTAAGATAATATCCAGATTACTTGAAGGAGAGTTTATTCAATATAATTCAATTCTTCCTCAAGAATATAAAATGTGTGTTACTGTAAAGAAACAATCTTTACAAAATAGTATAGAAAGAGCATCTTTAATGGCAAAGGAAGGAAATAGCAATTTAATTAAATTAGATATCCAAGATGATGCCATGGTGATAACATCTAATTCTCAATTGGGAAAAGTAAGAGAAGAGATATCTGTAAATATGCAAGGTGAAGGGATACAAATTGCATTTAATTCAAAATACCTATTAGATGTTCTTAAAAACATGGAAGAAGATGAAGTTATACTTGAACTTACTAGTAGTGTCTCTCCTTGTGTTATAAAAAATAAAATTAATGAAAATAGTAAATACTTAGTAGTACCAGTAAGATTGGTTAAATAAAAAATAAGGAGTAGGTTTTTTCTATAACATATTCATTTGTGAGAAATCACAATGAAAATATGCTGTGGTTAAAATTTTAACAATATAATGAATGAAATTAGAATTGATACCGAATTTATAAAATTGGATGCATTTTTAAAGTGGTGTGGAGCTGCTTCAACTGGAGCAGAGGCTAAAATTTATGTTCAAGAAGGCGATGTACTTGTAAATGGAGAGGTGTGTCTTCAAAGAGGAAAAAAACTTAGAATAAACGATGTGGTTACATTTGATAATGAAGACTATAAAATAATTTAGTAATATTTAAATAAGATATGCTATTAATAAATGTGGTATAATTAAATAGGTGCTTATATGTATATAAAAAAGATTATGTTACTTGAGTACAGAAATTATAGAAATATAACTATTGATCTAGGAAGAAATGTTAATGTTTTTATGGGAGATAATGCTCAAGGAAAAACGAACATATTAGAGGCTATGTATTATTGTGGCTTTGCTAAATCGCACAGGACCAATAGAGATAAGGAACTTGTTAATTGGGATTCAGAAAAATCGTTTATAAGCTTAAGTGTAGGTAAAGAGAGAATAGATAAAAGAATTGATATCAATATATTCAAAGATGGTAAAAAAGCTATTAAGGTTAATTCAATTAAAATAAATAAAATTGGAGAATTAGTAGGTATCTTTAATGTTGTTATGTTTTCACCTGAAGACTTAAAGATTGTAAAAGAAAGTCCTGGAATAAGAAGAAAATTTTTAGATATGGAGCTTTCTCAATTAAATAAAAAGTATTACTATAGTTTAGTTCAATACAACAAGATATTAAATGAGAGAAATACTGTTTTAAAGCAAAAAAAAGTAGATGTATCTATGCTAGACATATATGATTTACAACTTAGTGAATTCGCAGAATACATAGTTAAAGAAAGAATTAAGTATATAGATAAGCTCAACGAGCATGGCAAGATTGTACATAACGAAATAACATCTGGCAAGGAAATAATAGAATTTAAATATTTATCTAGTATTAAAAATTTAGATGATATTAAAAAATCCTTTTTAGAGGGTTTAGAGAAAAATAGAAGTAAGGATATAGAAAAAAGACTTACTTCTATTGGACCACATAGAGATGATTTCTTAATCTTGATTAATGATATAGATGCTAAAAGTTATGGATCTCAAGGGCAACAAAGAACAGCTGTGTTATCAATAAAATTTGCATCACTAAGAATTATAAAAGATATAACTGGAGAATACCCAGTTTTGCTTTTAGATGATGTGCTTTCTGAGCTTGACTTTAATAGAAAAAGATATGTTTTAACTTCTATAGGACAGATACAGACTGTTATAACTTGTACAGGAATAGAAGATTTGACTGAGTACTTAGATGAAAAAGCTAGGGTTTTTAAGGTTCAGGATGGTGTAATTCTAACATAGAGGAGGAGTTTTAATTGTTTTTACACTTAGGGGAAAATGTTGTGGTTCCAATCAAAGATGTTATTGGTATTTTTGATATACAAACTACTATGTATAGTAGTGATACTAGCCAATTCTTAAGGATGGCAGAAGAAGATGGGTTCGTAGAAAGGATAACTAATGACAAACCCAAATCTTTTGTAATTGCTGAAGTGGATAAAAAAAGTAAGATATATCTTTCTCCAATATCCTCATCTACACTTACAAAAAGAACGGATATAGATTATACGCCATAAATCGTCCGATATCTAATTTTGTATTACTTAGTTTATTAAATTTTAGGAGGAATTGAGTGGTGGAACAAAATAAACAGACTTATGATGAAAGTCAAATTCAAGTACTAGAAGGTCTTGAAGCAGTTAGAAAGAGACCAGGAATGTATATCGGTAGTACTAGTTCAAGAGGTCTTCATCACCTTGTGTATGAAATTGTAGACAATAGTATAGACGAAGCTCTTGCTGGTTATTGCAAAAATATAGAAGTTTATATACATGAAGATAATTCAATAACAGTAATTGATGATGGAAGGGGTATGCCTGTAGGGATACATCCTAAGATGGGAAAATCTACTGTTGAGGTAATTATGACAGTTCTTCACGCTGGTGGCAAATTTGGCGGTGGAGGATACAAAGTATCAGGTGGACTACATGGAGTAGGTGCATCCGTAGTTAATGCTTTATCTGAACTATGTGAAGTTACTGTAACCAGAGAAGGAAGCGTATGGAGGCAAACTTACTCAAAGGGAAATGTTACAAGTGAGCTTACTAAGATAGGTGAAGATGACGGTCAGGGAACAAAAACTCACTTCAAGCCTGATCATGAAATTTTTGAGGAAACTGTATATGATTTTGAAATTTTATCTCAAAGATTAAGAGAGTTAGCGTTCTTAAACAAGGGCATAAATATACAACTTACAGATGAAAGAGACGGAAAGAGTGAAAACTACTTTTATGAAGGTGGTATAAAATCATTTGTAAGCTATCTAAACAGAAATAAAGAAGTGCTACATGATGAGCCGATATATGTTGAAGGTGTTAAAGACGGCATAGCTGTAGAAGTATCTTTACAATATCATGATGGATATAATGAAAATATGTTTTCTTTCGCAAACAATATTGATACTGTTGAGGGAGGAACTCATCTTGTAGGTTTTAAAGCTGCTTTAACAAGAGTATTCAATGATTACGGTAAAAAGTTTGGTCATCTTAAGGAAAATGAAAAGAACTTATCTGGTGATGATATAAGAGAAGGTTTAACTGCTGTTGTATCGATTAAGATATCTGAACCACAATTTGAAGGTCAAACTAAAACTAAGCTTGGAAATAGTGAAGTTAGAAGTGTAGTTGATAGTATAGCTGGAGAAGGTATAAGTGAGTTCCTGGAGGAGAATCCTGCAGTTGGAAAAGTTATTATAGAAAAATCATTACTTGCTCAAAGGGCAAGAGAAGCAGCTAGAAAGGCAAGAGAACTTACAAGAAAGTCAGTTCTTGAAAGATCAACTTTGCCAGGTAAACTTGCAGATTGCTCATCTAAGGATCCGTTAGAGTGTGAAATATACATAGTTGAGGGAGATTCTGCAGGGGGGTCTGCTAAGCAAGGAAGAAATAGAAGGTTCCAGGCTATTTTACCTTTAAGAGGTAAGATAATGAATGTTGAAAAGCAAAGATTAGATAAGATATTAGGGTCTGATACTATACGTTCCATGGTAACTGCTTTTGGTGGAGGTATAGGAAAAGATTTTGATGTTGAGAAGTTGAGATACAATAGAATAATAATAATGACAGATGCTGACGTTGATGGTGCTCATATAAGAACATTGCTATTAACATTCTTCTACAGATACATGAGAGAACTTGTAGATCAAGGTCATGTATATATAGCTCAACCACCACTTTTTAAAATCTCTAAAGCCAAAAAAGACTATTATGTATATTCTGATAAGGAATTAGAGGATAAATTAGTGGAGATTGGTGGTAAGGATAATTCTGTAGGTATACAAAGATACAAAGGTCTTGGTGAAATGAATGCTAGTCAGCTTTGGGATACAACTATGGATCCTGATAGAAGAATTCTTCTTAAGGTTTCAATTGAAGATGCAATGGCTGCAGATGAGATATTTACAATACTTATGGGTGATAAGGTTGATCCAAGAAGAGAGTTTATCCAACAAAATGCTAAGTATGTAAGCAATTTAGATGTTTAGTACTAAAAGAGGTGAAGTACATGAATTATAACGAGGGAAAAGTTCTTCCAGTTGACATAAAAAACGAAATGAAGAAGTGTTATATAGACTATGCTATGAGTGTTATAGTAGGTAGAGCACTTCCAGATGTAAGAGATGGTTTAAAACCAGTTCATAGAAGAATTCTTTATTCTATGCATGAACTTGGTTTAGCACCAGACAAAGGTTACAGAAAGTGTGCAAGAATTGTCGGAGAAGTTTTAGGTAAGTACCACCCACATGGTGATTCATCAGTTTATGATGCTCTTGTAAGAATGGCACAAGATTTCTCCATGAGATATATGCTTGTAGATGGCCATGGAAACTTCGGTTCTGTAGACGGAGATTCAGCAGCTGCTATGAGATACACAGAAGCAAAAATGAATAAGATAGCAGTTGAAATGTTAAGGGATATAAATAAGAATACAGTTGATTTTATGGATAACTTTGATGGTGAAGAACAAGAACCTATTGTTATTCCATCTAGATTCCCTAACCTATTGGTAAATGGGTCATCAGGTATAGCAGTTGGTATGGCTACTAACATACCTCCTCATAATCTAGGTGAAGTTATAGATGGTACCATAATGCTTATAGATAACCCAGAAAGCTCTGTACTTGAGCTTATGGGACATATAAAAGGTCCAGATTTTCCTACTGCAGGAACTATAATGGGTTTATCAGGAATAAGGGAAGCTTATGAAACTGGTAAAGGAAAAGTTGTTGTAAGAGCTAAAGCTGCCATAGAAGAAGAAAAAGGCAGACATAAGATTATTGTAACTGAGTTACCTTATCAAGTTAATAAAGCTAAGTTAATAGAGAATATTGCTGACTTAGTAAAAGATAAAAAGATAAATGGTATCTCTGACCTAAGAGACGAATCAGACAGAGATGGTATGAGAATAGTAATAGAACTTAAAAGAGATGCGAATCCAAATGTAGTTCTTAATTTATTATACAAACATACTAAGATGCAAGACACTTTTGGAGTTATAATGTTAGCTCTAGTAGATAATGAACCTCAAGTTTTAAATCTAAAACAAGTACTGGTTCACTATATAGAATTCCAAAAACAAGTTATTACGAGAAGAACAGTATTTGAATTAAACAAGGCTCAAGAAAGAGCTCATGTTTTAGAAGGTTTAAGAATAGCACTTGATCACATAGATGAAGTTATAAGCATAATAAGAAATTCTAAAACTACTGAAATTGCTAGGAATGAATTAAAAGAAAAGTTTGGATTAAGTGATGTTCAAACTCAAGCAATTTTAGATATGAGACTTAGAAGACTTACTGGCTTAGAGCGAGATAAGATTGAAGAAGAGTACAACGAAATAATGAAACTTATTAATTACTTGAACGAGATACTAGGAAGTGAAGAAAAACTTCTAAGTGTTATAAAAGAAGAACTTCTTGAAATAAAAGCTAGATATTCTGACGAAAGAAGAACTGAAATTACTAAGAATCAGAATGAAATAGACTATGAAGATCTAATTCAAGAACAAGAAGTTGTTATTACATTAACTCATAGTGGTTATATTAAGAGAATATTAGCAGATACTTACTCTGCTCAAAGAAGAGGGGGAAAGGGAATACAGGCGATGACTACAAAAGAAGATGACTTTGTGGAGCATGTATTCATAACTTCAACTCATACGAATTTATTATTCTTTACTAACAGAGGTAAAGTATTTAAACTTAAAGCTTATGAGATACCTGATGCAGGAAGAGCTGCTAAGGGAACAAATCTTATAAATATATTACCTTTAGAGCAAGATGAAAGAATTTACACTGTCTTGACTATAAAGGATATGAACCAAGAGGGATTCTTATTTATGGCAACTAAGAAGGGCTTAGTTAAAAAGACACCACTTAGTGAATTCCAAAATATAAGAAAGAATGGTTTGATTGCTATAAGTTTAAGAGAAGAGGATGAGCTTCTAAAGGCAAAAGTAACTTATGGAGATGCTAATATAATGATAATCACCCAAAACGGTTATGCAATAAGATTCAATGAAAAAGATGTAAGACCGATGGGAAGAACAGCTTCAGGTGTAAAGGCTATGAATCTAAGAGAAGATGATATGGCTGTTTGTATGGATATAGCAGTTGATGAAGAAGATGTTCTAGTGATAAGTGAAAATGGATTTGGTAAAAGAACACCTGTATCTGAATATAAGGTTCAAAACAGAGGTGGAATGGGATTAATAACTTATAAACTAGCAGAGAAGACTGGTAAAGTAGTTGGTGCTACTATATGTAAGATTGATGATGAATTAATGCTTATAAATAGTAGTGGTGTTGCAATAAGAATTAATGTTTCTGATATATCAGTTACAAGTAGATCTGCAATGGGTGTTACTCTTATGAGAACCGGAGAAGAGGAAAAGGTAGTTGCTGTAGCAAAAATACCATACACTGAAAAGTCTTCAGATGATGATGCTGATGGAAGTGATGTAGCTGTGGAGCTAGAAGAAGTTCCAGTAGTATCTAGTGAAGATAATAGTTTAAATGAGTTGCTTGAGAGAGCAGAACAAGATCAAAATACTGATGATGAAGAATAAGATTTAATACAACAAAAGTATATTTAAGGACTATCTTATAGAATTATTATTAAGATAGTCCTTTTTACTTTTTACTAAGGTCTATTTTAACCCGCATTTTAGGCGTAAATTTTTAAAAAGTTATCTTTTTATCTTTTTTTAAATTTTAACATTCATGTTTAATAGTTTTTAGTTGAAGTGCACAAGAAGAAAAGTCCGTAGAATTATTTAGAGTTTATATTCAGTTTAGGAATTAAGCTTTATATTTAATCTTAATGCAAAGATAGTATAGTAAACTATTCATCATTAAAACTATTTAAATTTAAATTCTATTTATAATAAAAATTACGCTTATATAAGTTTAATCTCATATATATTTTATAAACTAATCTCCAGATTTGAATAAACTTTATATAAGATAAATTTAGTTATTAAGCTTTATATAAAGGTTAATTAGATTTAAAAAGTGTTTATTTCATGAAAACATAACCAGGTGTGTCAATATAGGATATAGTTAGTAAATAAGAGAAATAAATAGAAAAAGCATATTAGTCTTTTGTAATCACTTTGTAATAATATAAGAATGAACTTTTAAAATGGTAAGATAAACATCGTCACAGCGATGCAAAATCGTAAGCAAACAAAAAAACATTAAAAAAATGTTGACAAGAAAGTTTGCAAGTGATAAGATAAAGAAGTCGCAAATGAGCGATAACAAAAACTTGGTCTTTGAAAATTAAACAGAGAAGATAAACAAAGTCTAAAATTAGACTTAAACTAAACCAGCAATTCTTTTGAAAAAAGACTTACTAAGTAAGTAAGCTATGATTAAACTTTAAATTGAGAGTTTGATCCTGGCTCAGGACGAACGCTGGCGGCGTGCCTAACACATGCAAGTCGAGCGGAGAAAGTTCTTCGGAACTTTCTTAGCGGCGGACGGGTGAGTAACACGTGGGTAACCTGCCTTATAGAGGGGGATAGCCTTCCGAAAGGAAGATTAATACCGCATAACATTTTCGTTTCGCATGAAATGAAAATCAAAGGAGCAATCCGCTATAAGATGGACCCGCGGCGCATTAGCTAGTTGGTGAGGTAATGGCTCACCAAGGCGACGATGCGTAGCCGACCTGAGAGGGTGATCGGCCACATTGGAACTGAGATACGGTCCAGACTCCTACGGGAGGCAGCAGTGGGGAATATTGCACAATGGGGGAAACCCTGATGCAGCAACGCCGCGTGAGTGATGAAGGCCTTCGGGTTGTAAAGCTCTGTCTTTGGGGACGATAATGACGGTACCCAAGGAGGAAGCCACGGCTAACTACGTGCCAGCAGCCGCGGTAATACGTAGGTGGCAAGCGTTGTCCGGATTTACTGGGCGTAAAGGGAGCGTAGGTGGATATTTAAGTGGGATGTGAAATACCTGAGCTTAACTTGGGTGCTGCATTCCAAACTGGATATCTAGAGTGCAGGAGAGGAAAGTGGAATTCCTAGTGTAGCGGTGAAATGCGTAGAGATTAGGAAGAACACCAGTGGCGAAGGCGACTTTCTGGACTGTAACTGACACTGAGGCTCGAAAGCGTGGGGAGCAAACAGGATTAGATACCCTGGTAGTCCACGCCGTAAACGATGGATACTAGGTGTGGGGGTTTCAACACCTCCGTGCCGCCGTTAACACAATAAGTATCCCGCCTGGGGAGTACGGTCGCAAGATTAAAACTCAAAGGAATTGACGGGGGCCCGCACAAGCAGCGGAGCATGTGGTTTAATTCGAAGCAACGCGAAGAACCTTACCTAGACTTGACATCTCCTGAATTACCCTTAACCGGGGAAGTCGGTACCTTTGGTACCGACAGGAAGACAGGTGGTGCATGGTTGTCGTCAGCTCGTGTCGTGAGATGTTGGGTTAAGTCCCGCAACGAGCGCAACCCTTATTGTTAGTTGCTACCATTTAGTTGAGCACTCTAGCGAGACTGCCCGGGTTAACCGGGAGGAAGGTGGGGATGACGTCAAATCATCATGCCCCTTATGTCTAGGGCTACACACGTGCTACAATGGCAAGTACAAAGAGACGCAAGACCGTGAGGTGGAGCAAATCTCAAAAACTTGTCCCAGTTCGGATTGTAGGCTGAAACTCGCCTACATGAAGCCGGAGTTGCTAGTAATCGCGAATCAGCATGTCGCGGTGAATACGTTCCCGGGCCTTGTACACACCGCCCGTCACACCATGAGAGTTGGCAATACCCGAAGTCTGTGAGCTAACCCGTAAGGGAGGCAGCAGCCGAAGGTAGGGTCAGCGATTGGGGTGAAGTCGTAACAAGGTAGCCGTAGGAGAACCTGCGGCTGGATCACCTCCTTTCTATGGAGAAATTATTAAGTACTGATGCATTTCAGGCTTAATATATACGAATTCTGGTTAGAATCTCTCTCTGTTTAATTTTGAGATACCAAGTATCTCAGATTGTTCTTTGAAAATTGCACATAAGTTAAAGTAAAGATATTTACTATTCTTTGTAATAAATTGATTGCTAAAATGCACGCTAGTATTTTAGTAAATCAGCAAATTTGTAACTCAAATTTGATTTGATAGGTCAAGCTACAAAGGGCGCATGGTGAATGCCTTGGCATCAAGAGCCGAAGAAGGACGTGACAAGCTGCGATAAGCTTTGGGTAGGCGCAAATAGCCTGTGATCCAAAGATCTCCGAATGAGGAAACTCACGTAGGTAACCCTACGTATCCTATAGTGAATACATAGCTATAGGAGGGTAAACCTAGGGAACTGAAACATCTAAGTACCTAGAGGAAGAGAAAGAAAAATCGATTCCGTCAGTAGCGGCGAGCGAAATCGGAAGAGCCCAAACCAAAGATTTATCTTTGGGGTTGCGGACAGAACATAACATTGGTGGCTATTGTAATTGAAGATATCTGGAAAGATACACCGTAGAAGGTAATAGTCCTGTAAGTGAAACAAGAAGACCATAGTTCTGCTCCAGAGTACCACGAGACACGTGAAACCTTGTGGGAAGCAGGGAGGACCACCTCCCAAGGCTAAATACTACTTGATGACCGATAGTGAAGAAGTACCGTGAGGGAAAGGTGAAAAGAACCCCGGGAGGGGAGTGAAATAGAACCTGAAACCGTGTGCCTACAACCGATCATAGCACCATATGTGTGTGATGATGTGCTTTTTGTAGAACGAGCCAACGAGTTACGGTATGTAGCGAGGTTAAGTACTTAAGGTACGGAGCCGAAGGGAAACCGAGTCTGAATAGGGCGACTAGTTGCATGCCGTAGACCCGAAACCGGGTGACCTATCCATGGCCAGGTTGAAGCGAAGGTAAAACTTCGTGGAGGACCGAACCACGTTGGTGTTGAAAAACCATGGGATGAGCTGTGGATAGCGGAGAAATTCCAATCGAACTCGGAGATAGCTGGTTCTCCCCGAAATAGCTTTAGGGCTAGCGTCGGATATGACTAATGGAGGTAGAGCACTGAATGGGCTAGGGGGCATATCGCTTACCGAACCTTATCAAACTCCGAATGCCATATAGTATTAGTCCGGCAGTCAGACTGCGAATGATAAGATCCGTAGTCAAAAGGGAAACAGCCCAGATCGTCAGCTAAGGTCCCAAAGTATAAGTTAAGTGGAAAAGGATGTGGGATTTCTAAGACAACTAGGATGTTGGCTTAGAAGCAGCCACTCATTAAAAGAGTGCGTAATAGCTCACTAGTCGAGAGATCCTGCGCCGAAGATGTTCGGGGCTCAAACTTATCACCGAAGCTACGGCTAGCAGATTTATCTGCTGGGGTAGGGGAGCGTCGTAATCGGGCTGAAGTCGTACCGTAAGGAGCGGTGGACTGATTACGAGTGAGTATGTTGGCATCAGTAGCGAGAACTAGGTGAGAATCCTAGTGGCCGAAAACCTAAGGTTTCCTCAGGAAGGCTCGTCCGCTGAGGGTTAGTCGGGACCTAAGCCGAGGCCGAAAGGCGTAGGTGATGGACAATCGGTTGATATTCCGATACTACTGCAAATCGTTATTACCGATGGAGTGACGCAGGAAGATAGAGTGTGCTAGCTATTGGATGCTAGTCTAAGCACTTAGGTATACAGGTAGGCAAATCCGCCTGTATTAGCTGAGGTGTGATGGGGAAGGCCTTTTAGGCTGAAGTACTTGATTCTACGCTGCCAAGAAAAGCTTCTAGGGAGAAATGTAGTACCCGTACCGCAAACCGACACAGGTAGGTGAGGAGAGAATCCTAAGGCCGGCGGAAGAATTACAGTTAAGGAACTCGGCAAATTGACCCCGTAACTTCGGGAGAAGGGGTGCCTACGAGAGTAGGTCGCAGAGAATAGGCCCAAGCAACTGTTTAGCAAAAACACAGGTCTCTGCTAAAGCGAAAGCTGATGTATAGGGGCTGACGCCTGCCCGGTGCTGGAAGGTTAAGGGGAATCGTTAGCGGTAACGCGAAGCGGTGAACTTAAGCCCCAGTAAACGGCGGCCGTAACTATAACGGTCCTAAGGTAGCGAAATTCCTTGTCAGGTAAGTTCTGACCCGCACGAATGGCGTAATGACTTGGGCACTGTCTCAACTGTAAATCCGGCGAAGTTGTAGTGCAAGTGAAGATGCTTGCTACCCGCGATTGGACGGAAAGACCCCGTAGAGCTTTACTGTAGCTTAGCATTGAGTTTCGGTATTGTCTGTACAGGATAGGTGGGAGACTTGGAAGCATCCTCGTTAGGGGATGTGGAGTCGTCCTTGGGATACCACCCTGACAGTACTGGGATTCTAACCGGGCACCATGAAGCTGGTGACGGGACATTGTTAGGTGGGCAGTTTGACTGGGGCGGTCGCCTCCAAAAAAGTAACGGAGGCGCCCAAAGGTTCCCTCAGAACGGTCGGAAATCGTTCGTAGAGTGCAAAGGCAGAAGGGAGCCTGACTGCGACACCCACAAGTGGAGCAGGGACGAAAGTCGGGCTTAGTGATCCGGTGGTACCTCGTGGGAGGGCCATCGCTCAACGGATAAAAGCTACCTCGGGGATAACAGGCTGATCTCCCCCAAGAGTCCACATCGACGGGGAGGTTTGGCACCTCGATGTCGGCTCGTCGCATCCTGGGGCTGAAGTAGGTCCCAAGGGTTGGGCTGTTCGCCCATTAAAGCGGCACGCGAGCTGGGTTCAGAACGTCGTGAGACAGTTCGGTCCCTATCCGTCGCGGGCGTAGGAAATTTGAGAGGAGCTGTCCTTAGTACGAGAGGACCGGGATGGACTGACCTCTGGTGCACCAGTTGTTCCGCCAGGAGCATAGCTGGGTAGCTACGTCGGGAAGGGATAAACGCTGAAAGCATCTAAGCGTGAAGCCCACCTCAAGATTAGATTTCCCATAGCGTAAGCTAGTAAGACCCCTCGAAGAACACGAGGTTGATAGGTCGGAGGTGTAAGCATGGTAACATGTTCAGCTGACCGATACTAATAGGTCGAGGGCTTGACCAATACAAGATATTACAAAGTAAACTTAAGTGCAATTTTGAAAGAATAATCTTTCTTATATTTAGAAAAAATTCTTGTTGACAAGAAGAAAAAGTCTAGATATAATATTCACTGTGGTCAAATTAATGACTACAAACTGAATATCTGGTAATGATGCGTCTTAGGGTTACACCCGTACCCATACCGAACACGAAGGTTAAGACTTAGACGGCTGATGGTACTGCATGGGCGACTGTGTGGGAGAGTAAGTGGTTGCCAGGTTAGTAAGGATCTTTAGCTCAGTTGGTTAGAGCAACCGGCTCATAACCGGTAGGTCCGGGGTTCGAGTCCCTGAAGGTCCACCATATTTGGGGGTATAGCTCAGTTGGGAGAGCACCTGCCTTGCACGCAGGGGGTCAAGAGTTCGAATCTCTTTATCTCCACCAAAGTAAACCATGAACTTAATGTTCATGGTTTTTTTGTATTTAAACTTAAATTTATATTAAGAAAATCTACTTATTATATACATATAAAAATTGGCATATTATAATTATTACTGAAGAATACTCAGTAAAAGATGTAATATAAATTATAAAATGGAGAAGAATTATGATTTTTTATAGAGTAAAACAATTTTGGTGGGCTATAATCTGTAATTTTAAGCAGTTAGATGAAGAATATATAAATAAGTATTTAGAAGACCATGAAAAAAAGCTTTTTGATAAACTAAAGACTGGTGATAAACATCATTGCATAAGAGTATCAAAGGATTCATTAGAAATATATGAAAACATAAAGGAGAACTTAGATGAATATCAATTAGCAAAAGCAGCTTTGCTTCATGATATTGGAAAGAGTGAAAGACCTTTAAACTTTATAGAAAAATCTATTGTTGTCCTGCTGAATAAATTTACCAAGGGAAGCATTAGAAAATATGATAACATAAAAATATTAGATATATACTATAATCATCCTAAAAAGGGAGTTGAGATGCTTCGAAGTTATGGTTATAATGAAGAATTTCTTCAAGTCATAGGAAATCATCATGATAAAAAATACACTGATAATGCTATGCTTAATATAGTAAAAGAAAGTGATAATAAAAATTAGCTAAATTGATATAGGAGGATTTATATGCTCACAGCTAAATTAAGAAAACAAATGATAATTAATAAATTGATAGATTGTTCAGAACCACAAAAGGGATCTTCTTTCGCGAAAGAATTAGGTGTTACAAGACAGGTAATTGTTAAAGATATAGCATTACTAAGAGCAGAAGGCAATAATATAATCGCTACTCCAGATGGTTATATAATTGAAAAAAATGCAGCTAATAGGATTAATAGGGTAATAGCAGTTAATCATCATATAGATGAAATGGAAGATGAATTAGCAACTATTATAAGATATGGTGGTGTTATAGAAGATGTAGTTGTAGAACACCCGTTATATGGTGAAATAAGAGCTATGCTTAAATTAAGAACCTTTAATGATCTTTCAAATTTTATAGATAAGTTTAATAATCTGAAAGCAACTCCTTTATCATCGTTAACTGGAGGGGTACATATACACACAATATCTACAGAAACAGAAGAAAATATGTTATTAATATTAAATGAACTTAAAAATAAAAGATATTTGATAACAGAATAATCATATCTAATTTATAAATTAGGATATTGGAGGCAAAGAAATTTATGAAAAAGATTTATTGGTTATTAGCATCGGTTGTTATAATAGTTATGCTAATTCTGTCCTTTTCAAACTTAATTGTAAATATCCAGTGGTTTAGAGAAGTAGGGTACCTCACTGTATATTTTACTAAACTTATAGCGATATTAAAACTTATGGTACCTATATTTGCGGTTTGTTTTATTGTAGTACATTTTTATTTAAAATCGTTAACTAAAAGTTTGCTTACTCAGCTTGAAGGAAAGAAGAAAAGATATATAAAAGTAGTT
This sequence comes from Clostridium fungisolvens, assembly GCF_014193895.1. Lineage (NCBI taxonomy): Bacteria > Bacillati > Bacillota > Clostridia > Eubacteriales > Clostridiaceae > Clostridium > Clostridium fungisolvens. Next base: position 4,926,877 of record NZ_BLZR01000001.1, read on the forward strand.
AGTATTGTAGGAAACTTAATATTATCTCTTATAATATCATACTATACTGCATCAACTTATTGGTATACAATTTTACAATTTACTAACTCAGTTAATTTCAATGATAAGGATCCTATATTTGGGCATGATATATCTTTTTATATATTTAAATTACCACTTATCCAGTCATTGTATAATGTATTGTTATCATTAATAATAACAATAATTGCTATTACAGTTGTATACTATCTAGTGGTAAAGTTAAAAAGAAATGTTACTGATAAAGGTAATTGGAGAACAAATGGAAGTGAAGTGTTTAAAAACTTTGCAGGTAAGCAATTCGCTATAGTTTCAGCAATATTAATGTTTATGATATCAGGAGGTTATGTTTTAAAATCATATAACTTATTATATAGTGCTAGGGGAACTGTTTTTGGAGCAGGGTATGCTGATATAAGAATAACTTTATTATTTTATAGAGCTATAGCTATAGTTAGCTTAGTATCAGCAATAATAGTATTTGTTAGTATTCTAAGAGCTAAAATTAAGCCCATTATTACTGTTGCAGCTCTTATATTTGTAATGATTATTTGTGAACCTATAGTTGCATCTGTATTTCAGCAGTTTATTGTAAAGTCAAATGAAATGGATTTTGAAAAGCAGTATATAAGTAACAATATAAATGCTACTAGAAAGGCTTTTAATATAGATAAGATTAAGGAAAATGAATTTGAACCGAAGCAAAACTTGAGTGATAAGGTTTTACAAAATAATACGGATATAATAGAAAACCTGAAGGTAAATTCTATAAGTCCTGTATTAAATTTTTATAATCAGGTTCAAGTTATGAAAAACTACTATAAATTTAATGATGGTGATACAGATAGATATAATATAAACGGAAAATATACTCAAGTATTTGTAGCACCTAGAGAACTAGATTATAGCAATATAAACACCTGGCAGAACATGCACCTAAGATATACACATGGATATGGTATTACTATGAGTAAGGTAAATTCAGTTACCTCTGAAGGACAACCGGATTTTGTAATGAAAGATATACCCACAGAGAATTTAACAGATATAAAGTTAGATAACCCTAGGATTTATTTTGGAGAAGGCTCAAATGAATATGTTGTAGTAAATACTGATATTGATGAATTTGATTATCCAAAGGCTGGAGAGACACAAACAAATAGATATGAAGGAAAAGCTGGAATTAAAATGAACTTTTTAAATAAGGTATTATTTTCAGTTAATCAAGGTAATGTTAGAATTCTAATGTCAGGTGATATAAAAGGTGATAGTAAGATAATTCTTAATAGAAATATAATGGATAGAGTTAAGAAAATAGCCCCATTTTTAAGTTACGATAGTGATGCTTATAGTGTAATAAAGGATGGAAGGATATTTTGGGTAGTTGATGCTTATACTACCTCAAATAAATACCCTTACTCCCAACCCTACAATGGATTTAATTATATTCGTAATTCAGTAAAGGTTGTAATAGATGCTTATAATGGAGATACAAATTTTTATATTGTTGATAAGAACGATCCTATAGCTGCTAGTTATTCTAAAATTTTTAAAGGATTATTTAAGGATGGAGATACTCTTCCAAAAGAAATAAGAGAACACTTAAGATATCCAAATGATATATTTAATATTCAATGTGATGTACTTGGTAAATATCATGTTACTGACCCAACTGTGTTTTTTACACAAGATGATCTATGGGAAGTATCCTCAAATATATTGAGTGTTGAAGGAAAAGAAGATGTAAATGAATCATTATATCTTATGACTAGGTTACCTGGAGAAAAGAATCTTGAGATGGTCATGTTTGAATACTTTAATATGAAAGGTAAACAAAACATGGTATCACTTTTAGGTGCTAGAATGGATGGAGAGAATTATGGAAAGTTAGTAATGTATAAGTTTCCTCCACAAAAAACTATTTTGAGTCCATCATTGTTAAAGAACAAGATATTAGCGGATCCAGATATATCTAAGGAAATAAGTTTATGGGAAGGAAAAGGTTCAAAAGTAGAATATGGAGATACAGTTATAATACCTATAAACGACTCATTGTTCTATTTAGAGACCCTATACTTAAAGGCAGATGTACAAAAATCACTGCCAGAAGTGAGAAAGATAATTTTGTCTGATGGAGAAAAAATAGTTGGAGACGAAACGGTAGAAAAGGCATTACAAAAGTTATTCAATTACACAAATCAGTCAAATAGACCTGTAGAAAATAATACAAACAATAATAAGGGTAATGTTGAAAATGGCAACAGTGGTAATGTAAGTAATGATGATATTAGTAAAGCAAATGAGTTATACCAGAAGGCTTTAGATGCTCAGAAGGCAGGAGATTGGTCTGCCTATGGAGAATATATAAAGCAATTAGGTGACATTCTTAAGAATATGAAAAAGTAATATATGGTGTGAATTAAGTTTATTGGTGAACTACTACAATATGTAGTGTTCACCAATAATATAAGCACTTAGGAGGATAATATGGATTATGATGTTTTGATATTAGGTGGTGGGATAATAGGATGTGCTGTTGCCTATGAGTTATCAAAATACAATTTAAATATAGCAGTTATAGAGAAGGATTATGATGTGGCTGATGACATATCATTTGCTAACACAGCGGTAATATATGATGGATCAGAAACTAAAGATGATCTTATGAGTAGCCTTGAGCATATGGGAAATTCAATACTTGCTGAAATAACCAAAAAGTTTAATGTTCCATTTAAGAGGATTGGATCTTTAAGGATAGCAGATACTGATGAGTGTGTAGAGATTATTGAAGATATGTATAAGACTGCAAAGAGTAGGGGAATTGACAATATTTATCTCATAGATGATCAAGGAGTTTATGATATTGAACCAAATCTTAGAGTTGGGTTTAAAAAAGCGTTATACTCTGAAAATACTGCAGTAATATGCCCTTATGATTTGGCAATAGCATACGCAGAAGTTGCTTTTGATAATGGAGTTAACTTTAGATTAGAAGAGGTTGTGCAAGATATTCAAAAAATGGCTAGGGGATTTAAGGTAACTACAAATAAAAATAAGTTTACTTGTAAAGTGGTTATAAATACAATTCCAGGGGATAATTATACAATTGATTTAAATAGAACAATAATTAATGATAGTGAAAGTAAGATGCATTATTTAGTATTGGATGAAACCTTCGAACATAATCTATCTAATTTAGTTATGAAGATTAATTCTGAAGATAAATTCACTTTTCAGACACCAACCTTAAGTGGCAGTACACTGGTTGGAATAAACTCAGAAAAGTTGCTGGACTTTGATGAGATATTAAGGGAAGCAGCTGAGATACTCCCATCTGTCACTAAGGATAATGTAAATAGTATATTTTATGAAGACTACAGAAAAGATGTAATGTTTATTGATGATGATCAATTAATGAAGGGGTATATAAAGGTTACAGGAGATCATTATGCCCATATAACTATTGCACCATCTATAGCTAAGATGATTTGTGAGACTATTGTAGATAATCTAAACTCAACATTAAAAAGAAACTTTGTAGATAAAAGAAGAGAATTTTATAGATTTAGAGATATGAGTAAAGAGCAAAGGAATGAAATTATATCTTTAGATAAAAGATATGGGAAAATAGTATGTCTATGCAATCAAGTTTCAGAAGGTGAAATAATTGATTCAATAAGAAGACCCTTAGGTGCGAGAACTGTAGAGGGTGTTAAGAGAAGAACGGGAGCTACCTTTGGAAATTGCCAAGGTGCATATTGTATAGATAAAATAATAGATATAATCGCAAGAGAAACAGATAAAAAATTAACAGAAATAGTTGAAGACTCTAAAAATTCTAAGGTTCTTGTATCAAGAATAAAGGAATTTGAAGGTATCTAGTGGAGGATTTATTTTGGAGAATCAAGAGATATTTACGAGTGTAGTTAGGGTTAAGGGGTCGAGTAAATATAATTTAGTTTCAGTTAAGAGTAGTGAACCTATAGATAAAAGTTTATGGCTAGAATTATCTAAGGTTTTATCAAGAATATATGTTGGAGCACCAATGTATATGGGAGATATAATATGTAAAAATATATTGAATACTGGAATAGATATAATAAGTACAGCAAATATAACAAAAGATTAATAAATTTAATGTTTATTAGAATAAATGTTGACAATATATCAATAAGTGGAATATAATATATTAAATTATATAAATAAACTGCTGATAAGGCTAGTAGTAATTATCAGATTTTTAGAGAGTCGATGGTTGGTGTAAATCGATAGTTTGTAATTATGAATCCACCTTTGAGGGACTACGATGAGTAGTACGGGTATACCGTTATATAAATTGAGAGGATAAAAAGATTATATTTTTTTATCAACTAGGGTGGCAACGCGGAGCTTTTCGTCCCTATATGGGATGATGGCTCTTTTTTATTTTGTTTAAATATGCCCATGTGTTAAGTAAAGAGCTACTAAAAGTATCACATACTAAAAATATTTTGTATTAATAGAAATGTCAAAGCCCAAGATATTTCTTATAATCAATTTAGTTTTATATGTAGCGTACAGATATTCAAGTTAAAAGATTAATTTATATAAATTTAAAATCACTCAGCCCAGTGCATTAAAAAATTATAAATTATTTTAAACATGAAAATGTTAGTAGCTCATTACTATCAAATATATTATACAAGAAAGATGCGGTTAAATGTAGAGTTATTTCATATTTAACTACATCTTTCTTATTTACCTTAAAGATTATCAAAAATATACTATTAAATAAAATACTTTTTCAATAAAAATAATATTCATAAGAAAAAACTTATAAAATTATTTAAATTAATTTGTATTTTGTGTTGACATAATATATATAGCTTGATATAATATCAAATGTGACACGGAGAGATGGTCGAGTTGGTTTAAGGCACCGGTCTTGAAAACCGGCGTACGGGTGACCGTACCGTGGGTTCGAATCCCACTCTCTCCGCCATTTTTTTTTATAAAAATTTAATTTGTAGGACACATGGAGAAATACTCAAGTGGCCGAAGAGGCGCCCCTGCTAAGGGCGTAGGTCGGGTAACCGGCGCGAGGGTTCAAATCCCTCTTTCTCCGCCAGAAGCATTTAGTTTATACTAAATGTTTTTTTTATTTTTAGCTATTTATAATTCAGTTAGATTTTTGGGTAAATATAGGATTCCTAACTCAACTATTAATTTGTACTTGCCCGAAAATCCCCAGAAGCTGCGATTATCAAACATGTATAACTTAAGTTTTTATATAGGAACTCTTTATTATTAACAGGTTTAAAACTTAATGTAAATTAGGAAGTAAAAACAAGAATATATCTACAGCAAGGTTTTTCTCATATACATCTGTAAGGGCAGATGTCAAAAAACTAAAGCAATTTACTTCAGTAATTTTTTATGAAATTATAATAACGTAAAATTTATAGATAAGTGAATATTATTATATTTATATTTGAATACATAGAATTTATAAAATTAAGTATACTATTATAATGTTGGATCAGTATAATTAAATACATGTAGTTTTATAAAAATATATTTCATAAAAAGTTCCAATAAAAATTCAAATACTATGTTGACATAATAATTCTTAGTTGATATAATAAAAACTGTCGTTGACATGGAGAGATGGTCGAGTTGGTTTAAGGCACCGGTCTTGAAAACCGGCGTACGGGTGACCGTACCGTGGGTTCGAATCCCACTCTCTCCGCCATTTAAATAACTAAAGATTAATTTGTAGGGCATGTGGAGAAATACTCAAGTGGCCGAAGAGGCGCCCCTGCTAAGGGCGTAGGTCGGGTAACCGGCGCGAGGGTTCAAATCCCTCTTTCTCCGCCAGCAACACTCAGTTGAAAAACTGAGTGTTTTTTGTTTTTACAGATATTTTAATACCTAAAGTTTGTAAAAAGTAAGCTATGAATTAGCTGTTTTTAAAATTAAAGTATCCATTTACTTACTGAAGCATATAATGATAAAGCATAATAATATTACATGAAGATTTTTGTATGAAGAAAGATATATTGACAAGGGTAATGAGTAAGTCTCCAGAAATTTACTTCAATAAAGATAATAAAATTGCATTTATTAGTGATTGTCATAGAGGGGATGGGACTTATAAAGATGATCTTATGCCAAATGCTAATATATATATGACAGCATTAAACTATTACTATAGAAACAATTTTACCTATATTGAAATTGGAGACGGAGATGAATTGTGGAAAGTTAAAAATATAGAAGACATATATAATACCTATCCAGATATATTTAAGCTTCTTTTAAAGTTTAAGTATGATAATAGATTATATATGTTATATGGGAATCATGATGAGATAAAGGCTACTAAAAAATTTAAACATATGATAGATAGAATAGATAGAAATGAAGAAGAAAATGATGTGTATAATCTATTTCATGATTTGCCGATATACGAGGGATTAGTATTAAACTATGAAGATTTAAAAAGGTTATTTGTAATACATGGTCACCAAGTTGATAAGATAAATTATAATCTTGAGCCATTTGCTTCATTCATAGTTAGATATGTTTGGTCGTTTTTAGAAGGTCACTTAGGTTTTAAGAATGGAACCAGTCCTGCCAGAAGTAATACTAAAAGAAAAAAAGTAGATAAAAAACTTCAACAATGGGTGAAGTTAAATAACCAACCAATAGTAGCTGGTCATACCCATAGATCAAGACTGCCACAGCCTGATGAAATACCATATTTTAACGATGGATGCTGTATTCATCCTTATTCAGTAAGTTCTATTGAGATAGAAAAGGGAAAGATATCTCTAATTAAGTGGAGTATAAAGTCTTTAGAAAATGGTGTTCTTACAGTTAGGAGAGAAATAATCGGAGGTCCAGAATTATTAGTTAATTATAAAATAATATAAGTGCTTATAAAACTTTTCATAGACTAAACAAGTGTATATATTGAACCAAATATTTACAGGGTATATAATAAAAGAGTATTATTGCTTGCTTAAGAAGGTGTAAGTTTGTTAAAAGGAAAGAAGATATATTTAAGATCAGTGGAAAAAAGAGACGTAAATATATTTTATAATTATTCTACTGATAAAGAGATTCGAAAGTTTGATGGTGGAAATATGATTCTCCCTTCAATAGAATCTGTTATGCAGCATTTTGATGAAATAATGAATATATCTAGAAAAACATTAAGCATAATAAACGAAAAAGGAGTATTGGTTGGATATCTGACATATAAAGAGTTTGAAGATACAAATAATATATACTCCATTGGAATTACTATTGGGAGTCAATTCTGGGGAAGAGGATATGGACAGGATTCTATAAATGTTTTATTGGAATACCTATTCATGTATAGAGGAGCGCAAAGGGCTGAGTTAGAAGTTGTTGATTATAATACTAGAGCTATAAATTGCTATGAGAAGTGCGGATTTATAATTGAAGGAAAGAAGAGAAAAAGATATTTTGCACAAGGTCAATACCATGATACTTTTATAATGGGAATATTAAAAGAAGAATTTGATAATATAAAGAGCAATGATACAAAATAATATTAAAATATAAAGAAACTTTTCAACATGGGTAATAAAAATTATCCATGTTTTTGTTATAGGATAAATTAGTTAGTTAAACTAAAAGTTTTATATATAGGTTATAATTATAATAGAACTTAAGTTTGGTATATCAATAATTAAACTATATTGATAAAAATAGGAGATAGTCTATGGGAATAAAGTTTATATACGGAAGAGCCGGTAGCGGTAAAAGTTACTATTGCATAGAAGAAATTAAAAATAAGATTGAACAGGGAAAAGAAAATAAATTAATACTTTTAGTTCCAGAACAAATTACCTTCCAAACAGAAACAAGGTTATTGAAGCATATTGGAGAGAAAAGTGTACTAAAATCTGAGGTGTTAAGTTTTAAAAGAATGGCTCATAGGGTGTTTAACTTCTGTGGAGGGATAACTCATAAGCGTATGAATGAAGCAGGAAGAAATATGCTCATTTTTAAGGTGCTAGAAGAAGTGAGTGATAAACTAAGTGTATTTTATAGAGCTTCAAAGCAGCAAGGATTTATAGATATAGTTTCTAAAACTATAACAGAATTTAAAAAATACAATATTACCTCGGAAATATTAAAAGTTACAATGCAGGCTATGCGAGAAGATGATGAAGAATTAAAAATGAAATTAAATGACTTATCTATAATATTTGATAAGTTTAATGAAGTACTTCACAAGAATTATATAGATTCAGAAGATGAATTGAATATGTTATCAGATAAACTTGATAATTGTAATATTTTTGATGGAGCAGATATATGGGTAGATGAGTTTACTACCTTTACACCTCAACAATTAAGAGTTCTTGGTAAGCTTATGCAAAAAGCAAATAACGTATATTTTGCTTTAACCTTAGATGAGACTCATGGATTAGATGAAACTGATATTTTTAATGTAATTAAGAATACGGAAAAGAAGCTTATAAGAATAGCTGGTGAAAATAGGGTTCCTTATGATGGATATTTAGATTTGAATAGTAGGGAAAATTTTAGATTTAAAGAAAGCCGCGAATTAAATCATTTAGAAAAACACTTTTTTACATATCCATTTATACCTTATAAGTGGTCTAATGGAGATATAAGAATATATAAGGCTAATAATAATTATGATGAAATAGAAGTTGTAGCAAAAGACATATTAAGATTAGTGAGAGACCAAGGGTATAGATATAAAGATATATCGGTAGTATGTAGAAACTTAGAGGATTATGAAAAGATAACTTCGGTAATATTAAATCAATATGATATTCCATATTTTCTGGATAAGAAACGAGATATAGTTAGCAATCCTCTCATAGTACTTATAACTTCAATATTTGAAATATCATCAAGGAACTGGTCCTACGAGAGTGTATTTAAATATCTGAAAACTGGCCTTACAGGTCTTAATGGTGATTATATAGATATTTTAGAGAACTATGTTTTGGCCAATGGCATAAGGGGAAGAAAGTGGTTTGAAGATTGGTGGGAGTATCCCGTTGATAGATATCATGCAGATAAAGATGAGATGTCAAGTGAAGAAAAACAAAGACTATCTCTTATAAATGATATAAAAGATGAGGTTAAGCAGCCGCTAATAGATTTCTACTCTAATATCAAAGGTAAGTGTACAGTGAGAGATATTTGCATAGCACTATATGACTTTATGGCATCACTTGGTATTATTGAAAGAATGGAGAGCTTATCTAGAGTATTTGAAGAAAAAGGTGTTGGTGATAAGGCAAAGGAGTATGAACAAGTAATAGAGATAATTATGGAAGTACTAGACCAAGCGGTAGATGTAATGGGAGAAGAAATAATAGATCCTAATGATTTTATTAAGATACTTAATGTGGGCTTTGAAAAGTACGAGATTGGTTTGATTCCAGTTGCTTTAGATCAGGTTAATATAGGTGAAATATCAAGAATAAGAAGCAGAGAGTTAAAAGCCTTATACATAGTAGGTACAAATGATGGTGTATTTCCTGCTTCAAATAAGGATGAAGGTATACTTTCAGATCAGGATAGAGAGCTTTTAAGAGATCAAGGTGTAGAACTTGCTTCAGATACTAAAACAAAAGCCTTTGAAGAGCAATTTCTGATTTATTCAACCTTGACTATGTGTAGTAATTATCTAATGATAACTTATCCTTTAGCAGATTTTGAGGGGAAATCTTTAAGACCATCTATTATAATACCTAGACTTAAAAAGATATTTCCAAATGTTAAAGAAGAAAGTGATATCTTTAGAGAAAATAATGATACTTTAGAAAAGGTAGTTGCTCCAGTTCCAACCTTTAATGAGCTTATTGGTGCATTAAGAAGAGATTTTGATAAGAAGGAAGTTGAAGCATACTGGTCAGAAGTTTATTCATGGTACAAGAGAAAGCCTCAGTGGAAGGAAAAAGCGGATAATATTTTTAAAGGTCTCAAATATACCAATCAAGAACAGGATATAGCTAGAGATAAGATAAGAAAGATATACTCTAGTAATGATAAGTTGTTGTTTAATGTATCTAGAATAGAAAAATATGCTCAGTGTCCATTTGCCTATTATGTTCAATATGGATTAAAAGCAAAGGATAGGAAGGTATATGAATTTACACCACCTGATCTTGGAAGCTTTATGCATAACGTTTTAGATGAATTTACTAATCATATAAGAGATAAGAAAATACAGTGGAATGATCTTGATAAAGAAAAATGTAAGAATATAATATCAGAAATAGTAGATAAGCAAGTAGGAGAAAGTTCTGCTTCTATATTAAATAGTTCAAAAAGATATAAGTATTTTACAGATAGATTTAAAAATATATTAACTAAATCTGTAACAGTAATATCTGAACATATGAGAAGGAGTAAATTTGATATATTCAGAAATGAGTTTGAATTTGGTAGCTATAAAGACAGTGAACCAATAAAGCTTAAGCTGGCATCAGGTGATGAGGTTTATTTAACAGGTAGAATAGATAGAGTAGATACAGTTGAACTTGAAGGAGAGACCTATATTAGGATAATAGATTATAAGTCTGGAAGTAAAGAATTTGACCTTAATCAGCTTTACTATGGTCTTCAGATTCAGTTATTAGTTTATTTAGATGCATTGATTAAAAACTCAAAGTACTTTTTAGATAAGCAAGTAGTACCTGGGGCTATACTTTATTTTAGAATTGATGATCCTATAATAAAATCTAAAAGGGATTTAAGTGACGATGAAATCAAGGAACAGATTCTTAAGAAACTAAAGATGGATGGACTTATGCTTAAGGACATAAAGTTAGTTAAAGCTATGGATAAGACTATGGAAACTTATTCTTTGATTATTCCTGCAGCTTTTAAGAAAGATGGAGATTTTACAAAACAAAGTGCTGTGGTTACAGAAGAGCAATTTAACATGCTAAGAAAATATGTTAATGAAAAGATGATAGAGCTATGTGAAGAAATGTTAAGCGGGCGTATAAAGATAGAGCCATCAAAAGATGGTAAGTTTACATATTGTAATTTTTGTAATTATTCTTCAATATGTCAGTTTGATATAAGCTTAAAAGATAATACTCATAAGCTTATAAGAAAACATAGTGATGAAGAATTATGGAAAGAAATATCAAGCACTGTAGAAGAACATCAAGGGGGTGAAAGGTAATGGGAGAAACTAAATGGACTGCAGAACAACTTAGTGCTATAACAACCAGAAGAAGAAATTTACTAGTAGCAGCTGCAGCTGGGTCAGGTAAAACTGCGGTATTGGTTGAGAGGATAATAAGAATGATAACTGAAGGTGAAGAGCCTGTAGATATAGATAGCCTTTTAGTAGTTACCTTTACTTCAGCTGCGGCAGCAGAAATGAGAGAAAGAATAGGTGATGCTATATCAAAGGCTTTAGAACATTCTCCTAATTCAAAGGTTTTACAAAGACAGTTAGCACTATTAAATAGAGCAAATATAACTACGATGCATTCCTTTTGCTTAGATGTTATAAAAAACAATTTTCACCACATAGACCTAGACCCTAATTTTAGAATAGGCGATGATACAGAATGTACTCTAATAAGAAGTGAAGTTGTAAGCGAACTATTCGAAGACAGATATGATCAAGATGATGATAGTTTTAAAAAATTAGTTGATTCATATGGCCAAGGAAAAGATGATAGCAAGCTTCAACAGATGGTTTTAGACCTGTATCAGTTCTCTATGAGTGAACCATGGCCAGAAACTTGGCTTAAAGAAAAATGTGAAGAGCTAAATATATGTAGTGAAGAGGAGCTTAATAACAGCCACTGGGCTAAGATATTAATTAATAATGTAGAAATAGAATTAGAAACTTTTGAAAGGTTACTACATAATGCTAAAGAGCTTTCTGAAACAACTGAAGGTTTAGAACCATACTTAACTAATATAGAAGATGATATAAATCAAATTATTAGTATTAGAGAAGGAATTGCTGGTGGATTAAGTTCTGTATATAACAAAATAGAAGGTTTAAGCTTTTCAAAGCTCAAGTCTGTAAAGAAGAATCAGGTATCAGATGAAGAAGCTCAACAGAGAGTTAAAGATATAAGAGATGACGTTAAGAAAAAGCTGAATAAGATGAAAGAAGATATATTTTCAATACCACCTGAAGAAGCAGTTAAGGATTTTAAGATATTGTATTTTCTTATAAATGAACTAGTAGGCCTAGTATTAGAATTTGATAAAAGATATAAAGGCAAGAAGAGGGATAGAGGTATTTTAGACTTCAATGATTTAGAACATTTATGTCTTAATGTGCTTACTGAAGAAGGTGAAGATGGACAAATAATGCCATCCTCCGTAGCTAAAGAATTTAAAATGAAATTCAGTGAAGTATTAGTTGATGAGTACCAAGATACCAATAACATTCAAGAGACAATAATAAGCATGGTTTCTAGAAAAGAGGAAGAAGATCCTAATGTATTTATGGTAGGTGATGTTAAACAAAGTATATATAGATTTAGGCATGCAAAGCCAGAGTTGTTTTTAAATAAATACAATAGTTATCCTACAGATGGAAGTCATGATATGAAGATAATGCTTTATAAGAACTTCAGAAGCAGAAAAGAAGTTATTGATGGTGTAAACTATATATTCAATATGCTCATGTCAAAATCAGTTGGTGAACTTGAATATGATGAAAATGAGGCATTGAATCTTGGTGCTGATTATAAAGATTTAGATGCAGAAAATGTATATGATATAGAAAATGAAGTTAATACACAGGATATAGAGATAGCTGGAGATATAGAAGTACACATCTTAGATAAATCAGCTCAAAAGGAAGATAGTGAAGAAGCTGAAGTTGTAGAAAGTGATATGCAAGAAGATGTTCAAAACAGCGAAGCAGAAGAGGATTTAGATTCTATACAGATTGAAGCAAGAATAGTTGCTAAAAGGATACATGAACTGATGAATGCTTCTAATGGTAAGAAGTATATGGTTTGGGATAGGAGTTTAGATAAGTATAGAAGGCTTAAATATAAAGACATAGTTATACTTTTAAGAGCAACAAAAAACTGGTCAGAAGTTTTTGTAGATGAGTTAGGACAAAGTGGAATACCTGTTTATGCTGATACTGGCACAGGATATTTTGATACTATTGAAATTAGAACTATTATGTCTCTTCTTCAAGTAATAGATAATCCTATGCAAGATATTCATATACTATCGGTTTTAAGATCACCTATATTCTTATTTTCATCTGAAGAATTAGGAGAGCTAAGGTTGATAGATAAAGAAAAATATTTTTATGAAATATTAAAATCTATAAGTGAAGGTGCGTTAAGTAGTGAAGCTTCAGACATCACTATTAATGATGAACTTAAGAGAAAATGTGTTTATTTTGCTGAAAAGCTTAAGTTATGGAGAGACAAAGCTCTTTATATGCCAATTGATGAATTTATATGGTATTTATATATGGATACTTCATATTATGGATATGCAGGGGCTATGCCTAATGGAGTGCAAAGGCAGGCTAATTTAAGAATATTATTTCAAAGAGCTAAACAATATGAAAAAACAAGCTTTAAAGGCCTATTTAATTTTATAAACTTTATAAATAAACTTAGAAAGTCCTCAGGAGATATGGGAAGTGCTAAAATACTTGGTGAAAATGAAGATGTAGTAAGGATTATGAGTATTCATAAGAGTAAGGGTCTAGAATTCCCAGTAGTATTTTTGTCAGGGTGTGGAAAACAATTTAATCTTATGGATTTAAATAAAGAAATACTATTTCATGATGAATTAGGTTTTGGTCCAGAATATATTGATGTAGATAGAAGAATAAGTTACACCTCTTTGCCTAAGCATGCAATAAAGATGAGATTCAAACTTGAGGCCCTCTCTGAAGAGATGAGAGTGCTATATGTCGCTTTCACTAGAGCAAAAGAAAAACTTATAATAACAGGAGCAGTTTCAAATCTTGAGAAGGTAACTAAAAGATGGTGTTCTGCAGCTGCATTAAGTGATGATAAGATACTATCTTCAGAAGTTTTAAAGGGTAAGAGTTATATGGATTGGATTGGTATGGCACTTGCAAAACATAAGAATGGTGAAGAATTAAGGAAAAGTGGAAATACAATTGTGGACTATATTAAAAGTGACTTTTCCACATGGAATATAAAATACTGGTCCAAGAATGATGTAATTGTGGATGAAAAATTAAAAGCTGTGGATGAAATTGAAGATGAATCACAGGAAAGAAGACTCTTTATATATAAAGATAGTGGTGAAATAAATGAAGATATAGAGAGAAGATTAGATTTTCAATATAAGTTCAAGAGTTCTACCAGTATCGCGGCAAATATATCAGTATCAGATTTAAAACGTGCTGCTTATGAGGAGGATCAGAATGAGATTGAGACTATATATAAAGGTGATAGAATAATTAAACCTCAGTTCTTACAAGAAGAAAAGGGATTATCGGCTGCTGAACGAGGTACAGTAGTACATTTTGTTATGCAGCATATAGAACTTGGAAAGTTAAGAAGCAGAGAAGAGGTTGAGGACCAGCTTGAAGATATGGTACAAGGAGAATTTTTAACTAAGGAGCAAGCTAAAGTAGTGAACATAAGTAAAATATTTAAGTTTTTCCAAAGTAATATAGGAAAAAGAATTATTGAAGCTTATGAAAATGGTAGTATGCTTTATAGAGAGTTACCTTTCTTTACAGAGATACCAGCATACCTTGTGGATAAATCTTTATCAAAGGAAGAGACAAAAGATGAACTAGTAAGACTGCAAGGAGTTGTTGATTGTTTCTTTGAAGAAGAAGATGGATTAGTTTTAGTAGATTATAAAACTGATTATGTTGAGGAAGGTAATGAACAATTGATAAAGGATAGATATGAAGTGCAACTCAATTATTATTCAGATACTCTAGAAAAGATAACAGGAAAGAAAGTTAAAGAAAAATATCTTTACTTATTTGGATTAGATAAAGAGGTTAAATACTAAATGAATATGTACCACTTCAATCTGAAAACTATTTTCAAAACCCTTCTGGGTTCTGAAAGGATACTTTGAAAATATAAATTTAAAAATGAGATGGTACAGCTAAAATATACGAATATAAGAATATATAAGTTTGCACAATGTAAATTTATATATTCTTTTCTTTTACTATATAAGAAATAGAGTCAGTATATAATATCAATTATAATTACAATACTTTTCGTATATAAGATTTATTTATATAGATAAGTGCAGGTGTTCATAATAAGCGATTTATAAGAGGTATTTAAACAAAAAAACATATATAGGTATGAAGACAAAACTTGCTATAAGTGAGGTTGCATTTAATACCGAAGCAAACTTATAGTCTCCATCATACTCTCTGGCAACAATAGCTACTGTATTCATAACAGGCATAGCAGACATTACTATAAATACCTGTTTCATCAATAACGGAAATGAAGTGAAACTTAGAAGTATGAAAGCTGCTATTGGAGATATTATGAATCTACCTATAAGAATTAAAACAGAGTCTTTGTCCACTTTCATTTCGCTATAATTCATACTAGAGAGTATAGAACCTATAAATATTGTAGATAAAGGAGTAGTTAAGTTTCCTAGATACTTACAACTATCTAAAATAAAAATAGGTAGCTTAATTTGTAGAAGTATCAGTATAGTTGAAAATATGAAAGCAACCAAAGGGGCGGAGATAATGTTTTTTAAGTTTTCTTTTGAAAGAAACTTATTATTAACACTTTTACCATCTTGTCTTATATCATAGGCAGCTATGGACCAAAAGAACAAGGTGTTTATTATATAATATATCAATATATAAGGAAGAGCCTTTTCTCCAAAGATAGATATATTTACTGGTAGCCCTACAAATATAGTATTGGATAATCCAAATAAGGCCCTAAAAACACCTTTTCTGTTGCTGGAGATGTTAAAGACCTTATATATAATAGATCCCACTAGATAAGTTAGAGTTATACATAAAAATGCAACTATATATCCACCTAAGGAACCTATAAATTGTTCTTTAGTAAAGCTAGTATTTAGGTTAGCTATCATAAATGCAGGGAGTGATATATTTATTACTAGTTTAGACATTAAGTTGTCTGCATTATCATTAAACCATCCTTTTTTACCTAAGGAAAATCCAACTGTTATTAGAATTACAAGGGTAAATACTCCGTTAAACGCATTAATAATCATAATAAAATCTCCTCTGCAATTACTAAAATTACTTGTTATATATTAGATAATCTTTCGCTAAGTTAAATAAATTCTCCCTAGTATTTAAGGTTGGGTCTTTAAGAACCTTTTCCAATAGATGATTTAATAAGTTACCTAATTCTTTTCCGGGTTTTAAGTTTAGTTCGTTAATTAAGTCATTTCCGTTTATGATCAAGTCTTTTGAAGATAGTGGTGCTTTTGAGTTTAAAATCTCAGTAATTCTATTATCCATGTTATCGACATGTTCAAGGTATAAAAATGGTGGCGCAGAGGATAATATATCAGCTCTTTGAAGCTTAAATAAGTCATAAACTAAATCCTTGCCAACTCTATTTATCATCCTTTTTAAGGCTACATCTGTGGCATTTACTAGCACATTCATATGTTCCTTTACTAATGTGCATGCCATATCAGAAGTTACATTATCAATTCTAAGACGTCTAAATATCTTTCTTGAAAGATACTCACCTTTATTATTATGCCCATAGAAATGGCCAATGTTATTTTCATCTAGAGCAAAGCATACTGGTTTTGCTATATCATGAAACAATGCTGCAAGTCTTAGATGAACTTTTTTTGGTACCTTTTCTACAACTGATAGAGTATGATTGAATATATCTTTATCATGATAAGGGGTATGCTGATCAAAACCAACGCAAGCATCTAGTTCAGGAATTATATGTTTAAGTATTTTTGTATCAGCTAAAAGTTTAAGTCCTAGAGTAGGGTTATCAGACATTATTATTTTTATAAATTCATCTCGTATTCTTTCAAAACTTATATTTTTTATAAGATGACTATTCTTCATAATTGATGAAAGAGTCTCTTTTTCTATATCAAAACCAAGTTGAGAAGCGAACCTGATCGCTCTCATCATCCTTAAAGCATCTTCATTGAATCTCTTATCAGGATCTCCAACTGCTTTTATTAGTTTATTATTTATATCATCAAGACCACCAAAATAATCAATTAGGCCTGAGATGTTATTGTATGCCATTGCATTTATAGTAAAATCCCTTCTAGATAAGTCTTCTTTTATATTAGATACAAACTCAACCGACTCAGGTCTTCTATTATCTATATATTCTCCATCAATTCTATATGTAGTTACTTCAAAGCTATTACCTTGAACAATAACTGTAATGGTTCCATGCTGTATTCCTGTAGGAATTGTTTTATCAAATAAACTTTGTATTTTCTCTGGAAAGGCACTTGTAGTTATATCATAATCATTAGGTGTAATTCCTCGTATGTTATCTCTAACACAGCCACCAACAATAAAGGCTTCAAAACCATTTTCATAAAATTTATCTATTATGAACTGAACTTCCTTTGGTATATTCATATTAAAACCTCCTGTAAATTTTTATAGGTCTATAATAATTATTAGTGTATAACTTATGATCAGTATATGGTTCTAACTTAAGGTATAATTTAAGTATATAATATATTATAAGCATTTAAATAAAAAATTTTACTTGTTTATGTTTATGAATAGTAAACTAAAGATATAATTATTAATAGTATATTGACGAAAGGATGTAAAGCGTATTGGGTATAGAATTAAGAAAGATAAGTGAATTTGAACAAAATGAAAGAGTAGAAGGGTTCTACCTGATTAAATCAGTAAGTTTAAAAACAGCAAATGCTAATGGCAAAAAGTACCTAGATTTTGCATTGGGGGATAGCACTGGTGAGATAGCAGGAAAGCTATGGGAAGTTAATGAGGAAAATGAAAATTTATTTAACGAAAATACAATTGTTAAAATAAGAGGAATGGTGTCTGCTTGGCAAGGAAATCTTCAACTTAAGATTGAGAAGATAAGAAATATAGAGCAAGGAGATAATATAAATATTCAGGACTATGTTCAAAGTGCTCCATTCGATAGTGAATACATGTTTGATAAGATAAAAGAATATATAGAAAAAATGAAAAATGAAGATATAAAGAATATTGTTGGGTATTTATTTAACGATTCTAAAAATAAATTAATGTATTATCCAGCTGCGAAGAAAAATCATCATGCAATAAGAGGCGGGTTACTTTATCATATAATGACAATGCTTAATGTAGCAGAAAACTTAAGCTCAATATATACATTCTTAAATAAAGATCTACTTTATGCTGGGGTGATACTACACGATCTTGCAAAGATGAAGGAAATGAACTCTAATGAGCTTGGTATAGTGGGTGAATATAGTTTAGAGGGTACATTGCTTGGCCATATAACTCAAGGAATAAAAGATGTTGAAGTTGTAGGAGAAAGTTTTAAAGCTGATAGAGAAGTAATAGTATTACTACAACATATGATACTTTCACATCATTATGAGCCAGAGTATGGAAGTCCGGTTAAGCCTATGATAGCAGAAGCTGAAATGCTGCATTATATAGATATAATTGATGCTAGAATGTATGATATAAGAAGAGTAACAGGTGAAACGGAAGAGAAAGAATTCTCCGAGAGATTGTGGTCTCTTGAAAATAGGAGAATATATAATCATAACTTAGATAAATAATAAACTAAAAATAAACTAGATAAAATTTTAAATGCCCTCTGTCTAATTGACAGGGGGCATTTTGTTTTACCTAGTTTATTATTACTTTTGACCCTCTTGTAATATTATCATATATCCATTTAGCATCTTCTACTTTAAGCCTAATACAGCCGTGAGAAGCGGCTTTACCTAATGTATAATCTGTTATTTTGGTTTTGGATTCATTGTAAGGTAATGAGTGAAATAAGTAATTACCATCAAATTGAACCCAGTACTTAGCCCCTTCTTTGTAATCAGTTGAATAGAACCAATCACCTTTCTCTTTTACAGTATACACTCCTGAAGGGGTTTCGCTTCCTTTTATTCCAGTAGAACAGGAATAATTTTTTACCAAACTCCAATCATTCTTTTTGCCCTTAAAAACATAAGTTTTTTGAGCTGATAAGTTTACATAAACCAAATAAGATGTATCAGAAGTAAGGTTAAGTGAATTTATTGTATTTGCATTAATTGTCATTGCTGCAACAGAGGTAGTCTTTGTGGTAGAGTCCGTATTGCTATTTGAATTTGTGGTGTTCTTTGAAGAATCATTTGATAAATTATTAGCTTTTGATTCGTTAGAGCTTGAATTTGAGCTCGTATTCTTAGAGGAATCAGAAGCTGAATTCTTGTTGGTTGAATCTTTATTGAGAAATTTATTTTTTTCATCTTTATATTCATCAATTTTGCTTAATATATCCTTATCATTAGAATAATATTTAGCATTGTCTTCTAGTAAAGAGATAGCTTTAGAAAAATAATTTTCAGAAACTAGTTTCTCAGCTGAGCTTAGTGTTTCCTCTTTTATTGAATTAATTACTTCTTTTTTATATTCCTCTGCTTTTAGAAAGTTATCATCAAAATTACTAACTTTGTCAAAAGCATTATAAGCGTCTAGATAGTTTTTATCTTTATATAACTTCATGCCTAATGAAAAGTTATTAGCGGAGTCGTTAAGGAGAGGGATATTCTTCTTAGCTTCGCTTATCTTATCATTAACTACACCATATCTTTCTACTTCACTTAAAGCTGCTAGTGTAGCTTCATCTGATAAACTATTATTTTTGTAACTAGACATCAGGTCATCTATATATGCTGAGAAATAGTTTTTTAAATCAGTATATAATAATAGCTTTTTTGCAGGATTAAAGTTCCCTTTTGATACCATAAGGGAATTTGCTGTTGAATAATCCTTTTTATCAAAATCAATTTTAAAGTCAGTGATTATGTCATTATAAGCATAAAAAGAATAAGACATTGCTATGCAAAAAAAAGCTAATATAAGCATGGTAATAGTTTTTGATAAAGAAAGTTTCTTTTTTTTCTTTTCCTGTTTTTCTTCCTTTTCTTCTTTTTCCTTCAAACTTCATCCTCCTTCCTATTTTAGTTAGATTATTTCCAACTTTGCATGAATATAAACAACATTCAGTACTAAAAATTTTTTCAATGGCTAAAATACAATAAGGAGGGATAGTATGGATAAGAATGTGCCTTTTTTTATAAAGATATATAATGCAATGGCTAAACCTAAGTTTTATATAAAGTTTAATGAATTGAGTTTTGCTAGTGCAATAATTTATCTATTTACAATATCAATAATTTTTGGATTTATAAGCTATATCAGACCTACATATAATTATTATAAATTCATGGATACAATACATAATGAAGTAGTATATGAATTCCCGGAGTTTACTTTTAATAATGGAATTTTAGAAGTAGATGGAAAACAACCAATCTTACTAAAAAGAAATGATTATAATATAGTAATAGATACTACAGGAAAGACTGGTTTATCAAAAATAGAAGACTATGATAAAGCTGTACTAATTCTTAAGGATAAAGCTTATATAAAGAATGGATCTAGTAGTATAGATGAAACTAGGTATAGTATAATAAAGTTCTTAAAATTTAATAAGGCTGAATTTATTGAAGCGATGTATGATTTTAAGGCAGGAGCTTTTATTATGCTTGCATCTGCTCCAGTATTATTTTTTCTTTCAAATCTATTTACAGCATTTATGGTATCTGCTGTAGGTACACTAATAAACTCGGTGCTTAAAGCTGGAATAAAATATATAAACTTATATAAACTCAGTTTATATGCTATTACAACAGCTGTAATTATAAGTTGTATAAGAAGAGTATTAGCTCTTAATATTGTATTTATAAATTATATTTACTTAATTATAAGCTCAGTATATATGTTTTTAGCTATAAGAAACATATTGATAACTAATACTAAAAATATAGAAGAGTAGATTGGTCTACTCTTCTTTTTAATCAATTAATATAGTATAATTTCTATATAATGGTATAAGGTGGAGGAGTAGTTAATGCAAAAAAAAGATAACTTTTTTAAAAAATTCTTAAAATCTATAGTAGATGTAAAGTATTATATCAACTTTAACAGAGAAACTTTAGGAAGAGCTTTTTTATATCTTTTAATAATGTCAATACTTTTAGGGGGCATTAATAGTATAAAAACAGTTTACACTGCTACAAAAGCAATAAGTTCTGCAGTAAGCGAATTAAATAACAATAATGTAGATTTTAAATTAGAGAACGGAGTTATGAATATATCTTCAAGTCCATTTACTTATAAGGATAATGATACTTTGATTATTGTTGATACAACTAAAAATGCTAGTGAATTTGACATGTCTTCAATTAAAGGTAAAAGCCCAAATATGGTGTATGTGTTTAAAGATAAATTCATAGTAAATGAACAGAATGGACAAAACCAAGATGTAAAGTACTCAGATTTAGGAGCTATTACAGTAACTAAAGATGGTGTTATAAATCTTATCGACAAGCTGAAGTGGTTTTCGCTTTTATTAGTACCATTGTTTATGATAGGAATGTTCATAGGGCATATGTTCTCAGCTTTAGTAGTAGCTGTAATAGGTATACTTATAAATATATTTATTAAAGCTAAGGTTGAGTTTGGAAATTTATATAAGCTTGCAATTTATGCATTAACTTTACCTACAGTAGTAGATATTGTAAGAGGTGCATTTAGTCTTCAAGTTCCTCATTTTTATAAGATATATATTTTAGGAGCATTAATATATCTGGGAGTTGTATTGAAGACAATAAAAGATGATAATAATAATATGGAATTAACTGAACTATAAGAAAAGAGGCGTTAATATGTCACAAGTAATAGACAGATTTCTAAGATATGTAAAGGTAGATACAAAATCAGACACTACAACAGGTACTACACCAAGCAGTAAGGGACAATTAGAGCTAGCTAAATTGATAGTTAAAGAATTACAAGAAATAGGATTAGAGGAAGTCGTGTTAAGTGATACTGGTTATATTTATGCGACTATACCTTCAAATATAGAAAAGCAAGTTCCTACCATTGGTTTTGTAGCACATATGGATACATCTCCTGATATGACAGGTAAAGATGTTAAGCCTAAATTTGTAGAAAATTATGATGGTGGGGATATAGTACTAAATGCTGAAAACAACATAGTGCTTTCACCAAAAGAATTCCCAGATTTGTTAGAGTATAAAGGGAAGAATTTAATAACAACTGATGGAACTACTCTTCTAGGCGCTGATGATAAAGCTGGTCTTGCAGAGATAGTAACTGCAGCAGAATATCTTATAAATCATCCAGAAGTAAAGCATGGAAAGATAAGAATAGGTTTTACTCCAGATGAAGAAATAGGTGAAGGTGCAGATCATTTTGATGTAGAATTTTTTGGAGCTGACCTTGCATATACAATGGATGGTGGGGCTATAGGTGAATTAGAGTATGAAAACTTTAATGCAGCTGGAGCTAAAGTTACTATTAAAGGAAGAAATGTTCATCCTGGTAGTGCTAAAAACAAAATGATAAACTCAATGCTTATTGCAAATGAATTCATAAATCTACTTCCATCTGATGAAGTTCCAGAAAAGACAGAAGGTTATGAAGGATTTATTCATCTTACAGATATGAAAGGTGAAGTTGAAGAAACTCACTTGGGATTTATAATAAGAGATTTCTTTAAAGATGGCTATGAATCTAAAAAGAATAAGTTAAGACAAATAGAGAAATGTTTAAATGATAAATATGGTCAAGGAACTATAAATGTAGAAATCAAAGACCAATATAAAAACATGAAAGAAAAAATAGAGCCTGTTATGTATATAGTTGAAAATGCTATAAAGGCTATGGAAGCAGCAGGTATAAAGCCAAATGTAAGACCTATAAGAGGTGGTACAGATGGTGCTAGACTATCCTTTATGGGGCTTCCTACACCGAATATATTTGCTGGTGGAGAAAACTTCCATGGAAAGTATGAATATGCAGTAGTAGAATCAATAGAAAAAGCTGTTGAGGTTATTTTAAATCTGGTAGATATATATTCAAAATAAACTTAGTTACATGTATTTACATTTTAAATATTGACAACTCTATTAGTACAGAATATTATTAATAGTATGATATAACTAAGGAATAATACGATGAACAAAGACGTTCTATATAAGAGTCAATTAGGCTCTATATAGGCGTCTTTATTATTATCAAGGGTAAAGGAGAGAGGTTTTTATGTCTTATTCAAAAGAAGATATAGTCAGGCTTGTTGAAGAAAATGATGTTAGGTTTATTAGACTACAATTCACAGATATATTCGGTACTATGAAGAATGTAGCTATAACTTCTAGACAGCTAAACAAAGCTCTTAATAATGAATGTTTTTTTGATGGATCATCAATTGAAGGATTTGTTAGGATGGAAGAAGCAGACATGTACTTAGCACCAGACTTGGATACTTTTCAATTAATGCCTTGGTCAACACCTGACGGAAATATAGCAAGACTTATTTGTGATGTTTACACAGGTGATGGAAAGCCATTTGAAGGAGATCCAAGATATATTTTAAAGAAAGTAATAAGTGAAGCAAAAGATTTAGGTTATACCTTTAATGTAGGACCAGAATGTGAATTCTTCTTATTCCACACAAATGATGACGGTTCACCAACTACTAATACTCATGACAATGCAGGTTACTTCGATTTAGGACATATAGATCTTGGTGAAGAAGCTAGAAGGGATATGTGTATAGCTTTAGAACAAATGGGGTTTGAAATAGAAGCATCACATCATGAAGTTGCAAGAGGTCAACATGAGATTGATTTTAAGTATGATAATGCTTTAAAGACTGCAGATAATATAATGACATTTAAATCAGTGGTTAAGACTATAGCACAATCACATGGGTTACATGCAACTTTCATGCCTAAACCTATATTTGGTATAAACGGTTCAGGTATGCATATGAACATGTCATTATCAAAGAATGGAATTAATGCATTCTTTGATGAAAAAGATGATTTTGGTATAAGTGAGGATGCATATAGTTTTATAGCTGGCCTTCTAAATCATATAAAAGGAATAGTTGCAGTTACTAATCCACTTGTTAACTCTTATAAAAGATTAGTTCCAGATTATGAAGCACCTATATATGTTTCATGGTCTCCTAAAAATAGAAGCCCTCTAGTTAGAATACCAATATCAAGAGGAAAATCAACTAGAATTGAACTTAGATGTCCAGATCCATCTTGTAATCCATATCTAGCACTTGCACTTTGCCTAGCAGCTGGATTGGAAGGAATAAAGAAAAAACTTACACCACCAAAGAATATCGAAGCTAATATATTTGCTATGACTGAAGAACAAAGAAAAGAACATGGTATAGATAGCCTTCCTGATAATCTTTATGATGCAATTGTAGAATTTAGTAAAGATGACTTAGTAAAAGATACTTTAGGTGATCATGCATTCCAAGTATATAAGGAAGCAAAGAATTTAGAGTGGGATGACTATAGAGCAAAGGTACATCAGTGGGAGATAGATCAATATTTGAGTAAATTCTAGAAGTAAATGGGGGGAAGTGCATGCTTAACGGTTATAAGATTGTATTAGGAACAAGCACTTTAAAAGCAGGTGGACAGATAAAAAGCCTTCTCCTTCAAAAGGGTTTTAATGTTGATGGCATCTGCACTTCCGGGAGTATGCTCATAAGAAAGTCACGACTTACAAAGCCAGATATAGTTATAATAAATTATGAGCTTACAGATACAAATGGGGCAGAGGTTGCAAAAGTTATTTCAGGGGAAGCAATAAGCAAAGTAATACTTTTATGTACTTCACAGCAATATAATATAATATCTAAATGGACATCACAATTGGGCATAGTATGCATGCAAAAACCAATTAAACCTAGTAGCTTTTTGCATACTGTAAATGATGTTATTGAAGATATTGCTAATAGTAAACATGGTAAGGCTGAAGGAAGTACTAGACCAGTGGGGGATAAACTTATAATAGATAAAGCAAAACAACTATTAATGAAAAAAGAAAACATCGAGGAAAATGAAGCCTACAGACGAATTCAGAAAGAGAGCATGAATAGCAAAAGGCCTATGCTCGATGTTGCAAAGAGAATAATAAATTCCTATAAAGGATAAGCAATGGCGCTTGATTCATACACAGATGAATTTGAGCGTCATTTTTTATAGAAAAATATATAGTATTTCATATAGATTGTGTTTTAGGTTAAAAGGGCATTAATTATATAGATAAATAAGATAGATACAGAGATAAATAAAAAAATAATAGTAGTTATAATACTTAGTTAAATCATATAGAAGGTAGTACTTAGATAAGTTTTAGTAATGGGTGAATATATATATATGCTTAAACTTCACTAATACTATAATCATACATTTAAATGCATTACAATATGTAGCCTCCAATTTTATATTATTTTATAAATGACAAATTATAAGAGATAGCCTGTACTTGGATTTAAGTATAGGCTATTTCTTTTAAATAACGCTATATTCTTTTAGTTTAACTATAAAATAATATATGATATAAATATAAGATTAAATATTAATGAAGAATATCACTACAGCAACCTTTTTATTAGACTGCTTTTTAAATAATTAGTCCATACTTAGATATGGCAGGTAATCCCTGGTTTACACAAAAATACTTTAAGTGAAGTAGAAGGAATAAGAAGGTTAGTATAGAAATTAATGATTAATGAACCATGAAGCTTTGATTTGTCTATTGTTAAGATATGATCATTAAGCTTCGATATAATTTGATAATAGAGTATAACTTTGAGGTGGAATATATATGAAATTTATACATACAGGAGATTGGCATATCGGTAAAATTGTAAATGAAATAAGTATGATAGAAGACCAAGAATTTGTTTTGGAGCAGCTTGTAAAGATAATAGAAGAAGAAAAACCGGATGCATTAGTTATTGCTGGAGACATATATGATAGATCAGTACCTTCTGTGGAAGCTGTATCTTTGTTAGATAAGGTGTTTTCTAGGATATTATTAGAACTTAACACTCCTATAATAGCTATAGCAGGTAATCATGATAGCGCAGAAAGAGTGTCTTTTGCATCAGGAATTTTGACTAAAAATAAACTTTATATACAAGGTAATTTTAATGAGGGAATAAAGAAGGTAGAGCTTGAAGATGGACATGGGAAGGTTAATTTTTTCTTGATACCTTATGCAGAACCAGTAGTTATAAGAGAATTGTACAAAGATACAACGGTTAGAACTCATGAAGATGCCATGAAAAAGCTAATAGAAGAGATAAGAAAAGAAGTTAGTGGAAGAGAAAGAAATGTTATTGTAGCACATGGGTATGTTTCTTTCATGAGCGATATAGAAGAAGTTGCGGTAGATGATTTAGGAGAAGAAAAGAAGAAAAGAGCAGGACTTGAGGTTTCTGATTCAGAGAGACCACTGAATATAGGAGGAACAGATCTTATAGGTGGAGAAGTATTTGATGGATTTACCTATACGGCTTTAGGGCATCTTCATGGACCACAAAAGGTAGGTTCAGATAGGATAAGATATTCTGGGTCCTTACTTAAGTACTCGTTCTCAGAGGCACGTCAGAGAAAAGGCGTAACCTTAGTAGAGATAAATAATGATGGTGAAGTTAAGGTTGATATAAAGGACTTCAAACCTAGAAGAGATATGAGAACTATAAAAGGACCTTTAAAGGAATTAATAAATCCAGAGGTTTATAAGGATACAAATACAGAGGATTATATATTTGCAGTGCTTACTGATGAAGGGGAATTAGTAGACCCTATATCTAAGCTTAGAGCAGTGTACCCAAATATAATGGGACTTAGTAGAGAGAATTCTGCCCAAAGAGAAGGAAGCAAGACTTCTGCGTCCTTAGGGTATAAAACTAAGGGTAAGGATGAGCTTTTTAAGGAATTCTATAAAGCAATTGCAGGAAAAGAAGTAGATGAAGATAAGTTTGGTATAATAGCCGACATCATAAGGGATGTTGAAAGAGAGGTAAAGTAGTATGAGACCTATAAAATTAACTATATGTGCTTTTGGCCCTTATGCAGATGAGCAGACTATAGACTTTGAGGCATTAAAGGATAAAAATATATTCTTGATAACTGGTCCAACTGGAGCAGGTAAAACAACTATATTTGATGCTATAAGCTTTGCACTTTATGGTGAGGCTTCTGGAAGCAGCAGGGATAAGGACAGTCTTAGAAGTGATTTTGCATTAGATGATAATGTAACCTTTGTAGAACTGGAGTTTGAACTTAGAGGAAAGGTCTATAGAATAAAGAGATATCCTCAACAACTAAAAAGAAAGGCTAGAGGAGAAGGGTATACACTAAAAGGTGCTGAGGCTGAACTTATTTTACATAACGGAAATGTAATAACTAAAGTAAATAATGTAGATGAAAAGATAAGCGAAATACTTGGAATAAGTAAACAGCAATTTAAGCAGATTGTGATGCTTCCTCAAGGGGAATTCAGAAAGCTTTTAGAGGCTGAAAGTGTAGAGAGAGAAGCTATATTTAGGAAGATATTTGGTACAGAAGCTTTTTTAGAGATTCAAAATAGATTGGATATTCAAAGAAAGAAGCTTTATGGAGAAATAATGAATGTAAGTAATGAAAGAAAAACTTACATAAGAAATATAGATTGCGGTGATGATGATAAGCTTGTTACCTTAATTAATGCTGAAGATTTAAATATTATAGAAATATTATCTGAAAGTAAGCTAAATGTAGAGCAGGATGAAAATAAGGTAGCTGAAATAAGAGTTACTTTAGAAGAAGCAATAAAAGAGCAAGATAAATTGCAAAAAGAAATGTTTCAAGGACAAGAGATAAATAAAAAACTTGATAATAATAAAACACTTAAAGAAATACTTAATATTGAATTGGATAAAAAAGATATATATATAAGTAAGGAAGCCTCACTTGTGTCAGCTAGAAGTGCAGCTGAAGTTAGACAGGTAGAGGAAGTTCTTGAAGGTAAAATAGTAGATAAAAGATCAAAAGATATTGTAATAAAGCAAAATATATTAAGCCTAGAGAACATTACAAAGATAATGGAAGATGCAAAGTTAAAGCTAGAAAGTGTAGCTAAAAGAGAAGAAGAAAAGAATAAGCTTCTAAGTGACATATCAATCCTTAAAAGTTACGAAATAAAGGTTAAAGATTATGAAGCTAAAAAGAAAAACTTAATTGAATTGGATAATTCTATTAAGTTTAAAGATAAGCTAAGAACTGATTTAAAACAAAAATTAATTATTTTCAAGAAAACTATAGAAGAGAAAAGTCTTTTAGTTAGACAACTTCAAAAAGAGCAGACAGAGTTATCTTCTAGAGAAATTGATTTAACAAATAAGAAAATACAGATTGAAGAGCTCAGAAATCTATATAAATATTATCAGGAATATAGTAAATCATTTTCAATATATGATACTGAAAAGAAGGATTATGCAAGTATAGAGTCAAAGTTTAAAAAAGAAAAACAGGAATATGAGCATCTAGATGAGTTATTTAAAAAAGGTCAAGCAGGACTTTTATCTAAGGAACTTGTGCAAGGAATGCCTTGTCCTGTTTGCGGTTCAACAGAGCATCCAAGTCCCGCCACAATAGTTAAAGAAGTTCCTACTGAAAGTGAACTTAAAATGCTAAAGGAAAGCTTTGATAAGATAAATCAAGAATATCAAAATAAGCTGCAAAGATTATCAGCTTTAAATGCTTCATTGGTTGAATTGGAGAAAAGATATAAGGAACAGGAAGGAAAACTTCAAGGAGTTCTAGGAGAAGATTTCTTAATTTTAAATATAAATAATAAGCTTAAGAATATAGCGGAGGCAGGAAAAACCTTAGCATCTGAATATGACGTTTTAAATAAGCAAATAGAAAAGTTGAAAAACAATTTACTGTTAAAAGAGAAAATTGAGGCTGAAATTGATAAATTAAATAAAGAATATGAGACAGAATCAAGTAATCAGGAAAGGCTTGACAATGAATATACAGAGCTATTTGGTAAGATAAGAGCTGAACAAGAACTGTTAACTAGTATCGAGAATGAAATACCTGAGAGCATAAGATCTTTAAGTGCTCTTCAAAATAGGATAATTAGTAATGAAAAGTTAATAGAAGACATTATAAATTCTTTAAATAGAGCTCAACAGGATTTTAATAAAGCAACTACCAATAAAGCTTCAGCAGAAGCGGAGCTAAAGACTCAAAAGGATAATGCTAAGGAAATAGAAAGTCAGATAGTAATAATACAAGAAAAGTTAAATGCTAAGATAATTGAATGTGGATTTAAGGATTTTGAACACTACAAAGCAGCTTTCTTAACTATGGAAGATATGAAAATCCTAGAGAAGCAACTCAAGGAGTACAATGAGAATCTTAAGTCGTTACAAGATAGATATGATGCTTCAGCAAAAGATATTGAAAATCTAAGTTATGTTAAGTTAGATGATATTAATAACGAGCTAATAGTGTTAAAAGATAGAGAAAAGACAATTAGAGAACAAGAGAAAAAGATATCATTTAGAATTAATACCAATATTAAAGCGTTCAACAAAATAGAAGAACTTACTAATTTGATCAGTGATCAGGAAGAGAAGTATTCTAAGGTAGCAGAACTTGCTAGAGTAGTGAATGGAGATAATGCAGAAAGGGTAACTTTCGAAAGATATGTACTTGCTGCATATTTTGATGAAATAATAGAAGCTGCTAACTCAAGACTTTACAAGATGGCTGGTGGAAGATTTATATTAAGAAGAAAAGAAGAAAAGGGAAAGGGAAGAAAACAAGAAGGCTTAGAGCTTGAAGTGTTTGACAATTACACAGGAAAGGCAAGGCATGTTAAAACATTATCTGGAGGCGAAGGTTTTAAGGCTTCTCTATGTTTAGCTTTAGGCCTTGCAGATGTAATTCAAGCATATGCTGGCGGAATAAATTTAGATACGATGTTTGTTGATGAAGGATTTGGAACTTTAGATCCAGAATCTCTAGATAATGCTATACAGTGTTTAATTGATTTACAACAAGGGGGAAGACTTGTTGGCATAATATCACATGTTCCTGAATTAAAGGAAAGAATAGATGCTAGACTAGAAATTACACCTGCAAGAGAAGGAAGTAAAGCAAAGTTCAACTTTATTTAACATAATATATAAATGTGTGAAAAGACTAGCTAAAAGTAATATGCTTACAATTAGCTAGTCTTTTATATTAAAGTTTAACTTTGCTTCAGGTTAAAAACTTAAGGTTCTCTATGATCTCCTAAGAAGAACAAAGCAATTGTTCCAACTCCAGTATGGCTGCCTATTACAGTTCCGATATAGTTGATTACAATTTCTTTTACCTTATACTTCTCTTTTATCATTTCAGCTAAATTTTCTGCTCCATCTATATAGTCACTATGGGATATAAATACAGTTTGCTCTTCAGGATTCACAACATGTTGCTCAAATTTTTCAAAAAGCATTTTAATAGCTCTTTTACTTCCTTTAGCCTTTGAAAAGTTTTTAAGCTCGCCATCATCATTTACGTAAAGAACAGGTTTTATATTTAGAAGGCTTCCTATAGCTGCTGCAGTAGGAGATATTCTACCACCTCTTTTTAAATGATTAAGGTCATCAACTGTAAATAAGTGACATAGTCTTGATTTGTTTTCTTCAAGCCATTGAACTACTTCATCCTTTGATTTGCCTTGTTCTTTAAGTTTTGCTGCATAATATACTAGAAGTCCATGTCCCATAGAAGCTGCTTTCGTGTCAACAACAGATATATCTGCATTGGGGTATTTTTCAAGTATTTCATTTCTAGCTATTAATCCACTATTAAAAGTACCACTTAGAGCAGATGAGAAGCCAATGTATAATACAGGTACATCATCTTTAACGAATTTTTCAAATTCCTCATAAAATCTGTAGCTGTTTACTTGGCTAGTGGTAGGCATTGAACCATTTCTTATATTATCATAGAACTCTTTATATGTAAGAGTTTTTCCAAAGTCCTCAACAAATTCTTGTCCGTTTAAGTTGCAGACTAGGCCTATATAATTAAGGCTAAATTTATTTATAATTTCTGCTGATAGATCGCATCCAGAGTCAGTGAGTATAACAAAATCTTTCATATTAAAACCGCTCCTTTATCAAGGGTGAATCTCATATAACCTTATATTCAGATGTATAAAAATAATTTAAAAATAAAATATATGAATAAATTTAATAATATAAGGTAAGGATTTCATCCATATTTAATATTAATTTTAGTGTAAAAAATAAATGATTACAATGATTATTGGAAGAATATAGTTGAACATCATTGTATTAGATATGAATTATATTAGTTCATATACATTATACACAAAAATTAACTGATTTTCTAAGAGTGAGTGGAAATTTTACTCTATTATTCTATTTATTAATATAGATGAACCACTTCATCTTTAAATTTATATTTTCAAATTCTCCTCTAAGGACCCAGAGGAGTTTTCAAAATAGATTTCGGATTGAAGTGTTTCATCCTTAGTATGATTACAATTGGCATATTATATTGCATTTATTTATAACTATATTTAGAGAAATTTATTTTTTGTAGCAATTAAATATAGTGAATTGATTTTTCAAGTTGAAGTGTGTATCTTTAATTTCATATAGGTGTATTTTAAAATGTGATATCATTAATACATGATTGCATATAAATAACAGTAAAGTTTGGAAGTTACAAGTTTTAATAGATTATAGACTAAAAAGAGAAAGTGTGATATTGTTTTATTAGATAATAGTTATTATTATATAATAATAACCAGGAGGGATTGTATGAAAATTTTAGATTTTTTAAAAAAAGAAGATCATAAGCCAAAGCATATGGCGCTAGACTTTTTAAAATATATTGGACCAGGAATGCTAGTAACAGTAGGATTTATAGACCCAGGAAATTGGGCTTCAAATATAGCAGCAGGTTCTTCCTATGGATATAAACTATTATGGATGGTTACATTATCTACTATCATGTTAATAGTGCTCCAGCATAATGCTGCACATCTAGGTATAGTTACAGGATTATGTATATCAGAAGCTATAAATAAGCATATAAAACCAGTATTAGCTAGAATGATAACTAGTACAGCAGTATTTGCTGCAGTTGGAACAGCTATGGCAGAAATACTCGGTGCATCCATAGCTTTGAATATGTTATTCCATATACCATTAAAGATTGGAGCTATTATATCAAGCTTAGTGATATTGTGGATGTTATTCTCCAATTCGTACAAGAAGATTGAGAAAATTATAATTGGATTTGTTTCGATAATAGGACTTGCATTTATAATTGAGGTATGCCTTGTAGATGTTAGCTGGGGACAAGCGATAAAAGGATGGGTTACACCATCATTTCCAACGGGTTCTCTTCCTATAATAATGAGTGTTCTTGGAGCAGTAGTAATGCCTCATAACTTGTTCCTACATTCAGAAATAATACAAAGCAGACAATGGAACCTTCAAGATAAGTCTATAATGGAAAAGCAATTGAAATATGAATTTATGGATACATTGTTTTCAATGATTGTTGGATGGGCAATAAATAGTGCTATGATACTTGTTGCAGTATCGTTCTTTGTGAACAATATGCAGGTTACTGAGTTAGAGCAAGCTCAAATACTATTAAAACCACTACTTGGAAATGCTGCCGCTATTATATTTGCAATAGCATTGCTTTTTGCAGGAATATCCTCAAGTGTAACTGCAGGAATGGCTGGAGCTTCTATATTTGCAGGATTATTTGATGAACCATACGATATTCATGATAAGCACACAAAAGCAGGGGTATTAGTAACTATAATTCCAGCACTTATAATAATATTTTTTGTTTCAAATCCATTCAAAGGGTTAATATATTCGCAAATGTTATTAAGTATACAGCTTCCAATAACAATATTTACTCAAATATACCTAACATCTTCAAAGGCGGTTATGGGAGAGTACAAGAATACTAGATGGGAGAATATAGTTCTATGGGTTATAGGTGCAATAGTTGCACTACTAAATGTAGCACTTTTAATAGATACTATAATTCATTAAAGGTATACTATATTGTAGAGAGTTAATAGATAAGCTATTAATTCTCCAAATTTTTCCTTTATAGATATCAACAAAATATGTACAATAGGTTAGTATTGATTTATGTAATCCTTTGTGATAATATTATAGTGTTGTTTAAAAAGAATATGCGGCGGTAGCTCAGTTGGATAGAGTAGCTGGCTACGAACCAGTTGGTCGGGGGTTCGAATCCTCTCCGCCGCACCAGATAAAAAGCTGTAATCATTATTGATTACAGCTTTTTTTGTTATATCCAAATTATAAACTTAGTTCAGCAAACACTTTCTTTAGTGTCCATAACTTCTTAGTAGTTTCTTCATCAATTTCCTCTGCATGAATGCTGCTACCTTTAGGTGATTGGTACATACTGCTTCAGCAATAATATCTACGTCCTTACAATAAACTCCATCCTCTCAATATAATTTTTTAAAACATTACAGCATATAATTAAAAAGCAAAATGTAAAGGGGAGTTTATCATGGGGTACTCCATAAAAGAGGTGTCAGAGAAACTTAATATATCACAATATACTTTAAGGTATTATGAAAAAGAAGGATTAATACCATATTTACATCGTAATTATAGTGGAAGAAGAGTTTATTCAGATAATGATTTGATTTGGATCAAGCTTATAGGATGTATGAAAGCTACTGGAATGTCCATTGCATATATAAAAAACTATGTAGAACTTACTGTTCAAGGAAAGAGTACATTGTTAAAGCGACGTCAAATTATAATTGAGCAAAAAGAAATAATTGAGACAGAAATAAAAAAATATAGTGATTTACTAGAGGTTGTAAATATAAAATTGCAGCGGTATGATCAGATAATTAGGAATGAGCATGAAGTCAATAGCAGTGAAGAGTAGCTTGGAGAGAGAGTCTAAGCTGCTTTTTCATTAGTGATTATATCTATTACTTGTAATATAATGTAAGTATATTGTATTGATGGTGGAGATATTATGAAGTGTTTTTTATTAGGTCTAATAGTTGAAGTTATTTTAATAATCATAAGTCTAATAACTAAACAAATGTGGATATTTACAAGAGGAAGTGAAGTTGTTTTGGGATTGACTGTTCTTCTTGGTGCTGCTGCAAGTAGGGCTGCACTTGGAGATACAGAAGGGATGCCAGCATATTCTAAAGTATCTCTTGAAGAGGTAAATATGTTTGGGATAGTTAAAAAATATATTTATTTTGGGATAACTAGTACTATAGCTATAATAATATCTTATTTATTCGTGTAATAGAAATTAATATAACTAACTATGCACTATAAGAGAAAAGTTATCTATATTTAGTAGTGTGGATGTTTATGGTATAATATTTAGGTGTATTTTGATTAGACAATTGTATTTTTTATTAATTTACATGTAAGGAAACACAAGATATATAGATGTATCACTTCGAACTGAAATATATTTTTAAAATTATCACGGCTTCTGGCGAGAGAATTTAAAAATAATAAGTTTTATTACGAAGTGGTACATCCATAGCAATAAAATAATAATGGAGGTGAGTCTTAATGAAATTTATCTTTGATTTTTTGATCAAGAGATTTGTAAAGGACTATGAGAATGTTAATTCACAAAATGTCAGACAATCCTATGGTTCGCTTGGAGGGAAAGTAGGCATTATAATTAATTCTTCAATTCTTATTTTGGAACTTGTAATTGGTCTGTTCCTTAATAGTATAGCTATTACTGCTGACGCTTTTCATAACTTAACAGATGCATTATCTTCACTTATAACCATAGTCAGCTTTAAGTTATCAAATCGTCCTGCAGATGATAAACATCCTTTTGGATATGGAAGAATAGAATACCTTACAGCACTTTTATTTGCAGCTGCAATACTTGTAGTTGGGGTTGAGTTTATAAGAAGCTCAGTTTTACGTATACTTCATCCAGTAGAGGTACCTTTTAATTTAGTAAGCTTTATTTGTATGGCCTGTGCTTTGCCACTGCAGATCTTTCTTAATAGATTTACTAACTATATAGGTAATAAGATTAATTCATCAGCTTTAAAGGCTTCGGCTTTAGAATCTTTTACTGATATTTTAGTGTTGTCAATGGTTACATTATCATTACTAATAACTAGGTTTACATCTTTCCCTATAGATGGCTACGTGGGAGTAATAGTATCACTATTTATTCTTCATTCAGGCTTTGAACTTGGAAAAGAAATGCTTAATACAATAATAGGATCAGCACCTGAAAAAGAATTTGTTGATGCTTTGATAAATAGTGTAGTAAGTTACAAGCCTATTACAGGAGTGCATGATTTAGTTATTCATAACTATGGGCCAGGCAGGTATATAGCTTCTCTACATGCTGAGGTTCCACATGATGTACCTATTATGGAAATTCATGATGTTATAGATAAAGTTGAGAAAGAGATAGGACATAAAATGAACGTATATCTTTCAATACACATGGATCCAGTGAAAGTAGATAGCCCAGAGGTTATAAAACTAAAGAAGAAAGTTTTTGAGCATATAAGTAAAATAGATGGCGTATTATCTATGCATGATTTTAGAGTTGTTGGTGATTGCGAAGAAAAAACACTTATATTCGATGTTGTATTAGATAAGCCTTATTTTAGTGAAGATAAGGAAAAAGAAGTTAAGGGCAAGATAGAAAGTTCTATAGAAAATTTATATCCATCATATAAAAGCATAATTAATTTTGATAGAGAGTTCTATTAAACAAAAAGTACCTAGGATGGTAAGCTTAAGAGATAAGCTGCCTTCTAGGTACTTCTTATTTTTGTTAAATGTTATTGATATACTCTAACGTAGTCAACAAGCATTTGTGCAGGGAATGCAGTTGATGTATTTGGGTTACCTGGCCAGGTTCCGCCAACAGCTAAGTTTAAGATTATAAAAAATGGTTTATGGAACTCAT
The DNA here is from genome assembly GCF_014193895.1 of Clostridium fungisolvens. Taxonomy (NCBI): domain Bacteria; kingdom Bacillati; phylum Bacillota; class Clostridia; order Eubacteriales; family Clostridiaceae; genus Clostridium; species Clostridium fungisolvens. Next base: position 4,963,033 of record NZ_BLZR01000001.1, read on the forward strand.
CAGTGCCATTTATATTGTTAGCTATATTTGCTTCATTGAATTGAACTCCATCAACGAACCACTTTATTGAATTAGTATCCCATTGAATTGCATAAGTGTGATATTGAGTTACATCGATATTTCCTGATGGGTTTCCATAGTATGCATGACCATTATTATCCCAATGTATAGTACCATGAATAACGTTTTCAAGATTGATATGTTCCATAATATCAATTTCTCCACATGCAGGCCAACCAACTTGAGTTATATTTTGTCCAAGCATCCAAAATGCAGGCCATAGACCTTGTCCTTGAGGCATTTTTATTCTAGCCTCAACTCTTCCGTAAGTCCAGTTCTTAAGACCTTGAGTTTTTAATCTAGCTGAAGTGTAAGCTGCACCACCATAACTTTCTTTTCTAGCTTCTATGATTAGGTTTCCGTTTGCTACTCTAGCATTTTCAGATCTATTAGTATAATATTGAAGCTCGCTGTTTCCCCAACCGCCTGCACCTGTATCAAAGGTCCAGTTTGAGGTGTTAATAGAAGTTCCGTTAAATTCATCACTCCAAACTAAGGTTGAAGCAGTAGCAGCTTTCACTGTTGTTGTATTAGTATAAGGCATGAATGATGCGGTAAGTGCAAGTATAGCAGGTATAGCAAGAAATTTTCCTATTTTAGACATAGTAATCCCCCTAAATTTTAAATTTTTATTAGATTAGCTTTAAAAATATGATTGGATGATTAGTTTGTAGAATGCCCCTTATTTATAGGGCGTTAGTAAAGGTTAAATCTCCCCCTTTTTCTGCTAAGATTTTGAGAAAAGTATAAAAGATAAGTTGAATTGATTTGATAAAGTAAAAATACTTTATATGATGAGTGATTAATGTTAGATATATTGTTACGTATATTTAGAATAGAAATAGAATATGTTTGAATATTTTAAATATTATAAACTTATTATACCATAATGTGTTAATAAATCCATAGATCAACATAAAATTATTAAAAATTATTATGTATATGTTTCACTCATAACTATATTGCGATTGAGTGCTTATTAGTTTTAACAATAAGAGATGAATAAACTATAAAAATTGCTCATATTTTATATAAGCAAATATTTGAAGGTTTTCAAAGCTCCTATGTGTTTTAACAAGAGAATTTGAGAATATAAATTTAAGTATGAAGTGGCTGATCTGTATAATTATTTATGTGCTGGGGGATTGTAGATTGAAGAAAAGATACAATAAAACCAAAAGTTTAAGGAAAAGAATTAGAGCTTTATTTTTTTGTGTTCTAATTTTAATGTCATCTATAATTATTACTAATAGGTACACACAAAGCGATTCAGAAAAAACAAAAGAAGTACAATCATATAGTGAAATAAAACAAGGAAATAGAAATGAAAATTTAGTTAATGTGGTTTATGAATCTTCCAGTGATAATAATGATTTGGTTGCTAATTCAAAAAATAATAATATAAAAAGAGAAAATGGTGGAGAAGTAGTTAACTCTGTAGATGAAGATTCAAACAGTTTTGATTGTGGAAAGATACAAGATTTTCTAACAAAAAATATTAGAATAGAAGATAATAAAAAAATTGCATTTTTAACCTTTGATGATGGGCCTTCTACCACTGTTACACCAAGGATTCTAAATATCTTAAAAGAGAATAATGTAAAGGCTACATTCTTTATAGTAGGAAAGCAATTAGAGGAAGCTCCTGAAGCAAAAAATATACTTTTAGAGACTTATAAGCAAGGTAATGCTATAGCTAATCATACTTATTCACATAATTACTCAAAACTATATCCCCATGGCATAGTTGATGTAAATAACTTTATGGCTGAAGTAGAGCAAAACAACCATATACTGAAAGCTGTGTTAGGTGAAAACTTTAATACAAAAGTAATAAGATATCCTGGTGGACATGCATCTTGGAAAGGTACTGAAGGATTAGATAAGAAGCTTGAAGATAAAAACTATAAATATATAGATTGGAATGCTTTAATAGGAGATGCTGAAGGTGGTGCAAAAACGAAAGATCAGCTTATAAAAAGATATCATCAAACTTTTATAGGACAGGAAAAGGTTGTTTTATTAATGCATGACACATATGGTAAGCAAAGTACTGCAGAAGCGCTTCCATATATAATTGGTGATTTGAAAAGCAAAGGATATGAGTTTAGGACATTAAAGTAAGCTTCTTTATAATAGAGAAGACAATTGATAAATAGTATGAATCTAATGTATATGTTAAGAATTTAGATAATTACAATGCGCTAATTTAAATATATAGGGACTGCTCTAGAACGATGTTGTGTTGTTTTAGAGCAGTTTTTATTATGTATGATTTTATACTTAAATAAGTATAAAAAATGTGAAGTTTAATCACACAAACTTCACATTTTGTTTTGATATTAGTTAGACTATTAAAATTTATAATTCTAAATATAGAAATGGAAAGTAAAAATACTATGGACTGTAGGGGTGATTAAGATGACTAATCACACTGGTTAGTCAATTAAGGGAGGATTAATGATGAAAAAAATAAAGGCTACTAAAGAAACTATTGCTTTAGTTTTAATTACAATATTATCGGCAGTACTTAACTTTGGTAATTTAGGGATTGAAGGAACAGCCAATGCTTATTATGCTGCAGCTGCTAAAAGTATGACTATGAGTTTTAAAAATTTCTTCTTTGTGTCTTTTGATCCAGCAGGATTTGTAAGTATAGATAAGCCGCCTCTAGGATTTTGGCTTCAAGCTATCTCAGCTAAGATTTTTGGGTTTAGTGGATGGAGTATAATACTTCCTCAAGCCTTAGCAGGGGTAATATCTGTTGTAATAATATATCATTTAGTTAAAAGATCTTTTGGAAGTGTTGCTGGTCTTATATCGGCATTATCACTAGCAATAACACCAGTTTTTGTAGCAGTAAGCAGAAACAATTCAGTTGATAATACATTGGTTATGGTGCTTCTACTAGCATGCTGGGCATTAACAGTAGCAGCAGAGAATGGTAAGCTTAAGTATCTTATACTAAGTATGGTTCTAGTAGGTATAGGCTTTAATGTAAAGATGCTACAAGCATATATGATAGCACCTGCTTTATATATAACATATCTTCTTTCAACAGCAACTACAATTAAGAAGAGAATACTAAATTTAATAATAAGCACTTTCATATTAATGGCGGTTTCTTTATCATGGGCAGTTATTGTTGACTTAGTGCCAGCAAGCAGCAGACCATACGTTGATAGTAGTACAAATAACACAGTTATGGAACTTATAGTAGGACATAATGGGATAGAAAGAATTAGCTTAAGCAGCAATAATAATGGTAATGGTGGCGGAGCACCTAGCGGAAATGGTCAACGTCCTTCAAGACAGCAAGATGGAACTGACGCTACTTCTAGTGCAACACAAAATAATCAAAATCAAAATACATCAAACAATACAAGCAGCAATACACAATATGGAAGTGACCAAATGGCACCTGGAGGAAATGGTCAATTCACACCACCAAGCGGTGATGGAGGATTTGGTCCAGGAGGTAACATGCAAGGTGGCGGCGGTCAAATGGGTGGAGGAAGTTCAGGACTTGCAGGTAGCTTTGGAGCTCAAACACCATCTAGCATTACAAGACTATTTTCAAAAAATATACTTTCAGACCAAATAGTTTGGTTTATACCACTTGCTATATTTGGATTTATAGCAGCGGCAATTAAAGAAAAGCTAAAATTCCGTTTGGATAATACTAAAAAACAAGCTTTAGCTTTATGGGGAATGTGGTTCTTACCAGTATTTATATATTTTAGTTTTAATACAGGTACATTTCATTCATATTACTTAACAATGTTAGCACCACCAACTGCGGCTTTAGCTGGAATTGGAATAACAACTATGTGGGAACTTTATAAAGAAGGTGGATGGAAATCATGGTTCTTACCAGTTGCTTTATTAGCTAATGGTTTAGTTCAAATGCTAATGTTATATTACTTTGTTGACACATCAAATATTATAAAAATATTAGCAGCATTAGTGATAGCATTATGTTTAGGTTCATCAATAATTCTTTTAATATTAAATCTTATGAATATTGGAAAGAAAGAATTAGAACATGAATTAAACAATGAAAGACATGGTAAAATGCTTAAACTTAAAAAGATAATAGTAAGTTTAGCGGTAGTAGGACTTATGGTAACTCCTTTTGCAGGATCAGCGGCAGCTTTAGTATATCCTTTAAATAATTCATTCCCAGCAGCAGGTTTAGAACTTTTATCAGGTAGTTCAACAGGTGAAGGCCAAATGGGTGGAAACATGAAAAATAGTAAAGATTCAGCATTAGTAAGCTTCCTAGAGAAAAATAAGACTGCTAATCAAAAGTACTTACTTGTTGTATCAAATGCTAACTCAGCGTCAGATATAATAATAAGCACTGGAGAATCTGTAATGGCTATAGGAGGCTTCCTTGGAAATGATAAGTCAATAACTTTAGATCAATTTAAACAATTAGTAGCTAAAGGTGAAGTAAGATATGTAATGACTGGCGGAATGGGTGGAGGAAATTCATCAAGCAGTGAGATAATGAATTGGGTACAGCAAAATGGTAAGTTAGTTTCCTCAAGTGAATATAGTGATTCTACTCAAGGAAATGTTACGGATGATGCAGCGATATCAGACCCATCAGGAACTACTAAAGCTACAGGTGATAATAATACTTCAACTGATAGTACATCAAATCAAGATGATCAATTTAGACAAAATGGTAGAGGTTTTGGTGGAAACTCGGGAGCATTGTATGATTTAAAAGCTTATACGGATAGTGTAGGATCAAAATAAAATATATTTACTGGGAAATAAATAAAACACCTTCTATAGAAAGATAGCTTCTGTAGAAGGTGTTATCTTTTATAATTAATGATAGTTATTTACTTTCTTAAACCCCTTAGGGCATCTGCTACCTTTCTTGCAAAAGCTAGTGGATTATCTATAGATTCAAAAGAAAACAATGCAGATAGAGCTAATGGGGAATGAATTGGTCTACCTAATGTTTCTGCAGGTATGTCTCTCATGAAAGTTACAGCACATACCTTATTATTAGAAGTAAGAATTTCTGCGCCAAGAATTTTTGCAAATTCACTGCAAATATTACGTCTTTCCATAATTAATTAAATCCTCCTATATCTTTAGAAATCAAATTGTTTGCTTCTTTACTCTACATAGGAAGGTATATTATAGTATGAAAGCAATACATAAAATGTGTACAAACTATACTTTGTATTAAAATTAATTATATAAAAGACCTGTTAGGAAAATTTATGAATATGCACATAATATTTCATCTAAGGTAAAAAATAATAATTGTTTATTCAAAAAGCATATTTTAAAAAGTTATTTTCAGGAGGTCGCAAATGGAGAATATAAATGGAAAAGAATTTGATGTGTTTTCAAGTAATCATGAACCTTATTGGATTGCGTCAACAAATAAAACTAATTATCCTAAGTTAGAAGACGATATAACAGTAGATGTAGCGATAATAGGAGGAGGTATTGTTGGAATAACTACAGCTTTCCTTTTAAAAAAACAAGGATTTAAAGTTGCTATCTTAGAAGCTAACAGTATTGCACATGGTACTACTGGACATACAACTGCAAAGATAACTTCTCAGCACGGTTTAATTTATGATAAGCTAACTAATAATTTTGGAGAAGAAAAAGCAAGAAAGTATGCAGAAGCCAATGAATCAGCAATTCAATTCATCCATAATTTAGCCAAGGAGAAAAATATTGATTGTGATTTTCAGTGGAATCCCTCTTATATATACACTCAATCAGATGAGTATATAGAAAAAATTCAAAATGAAGTAAAAGCAGCTTCTAAGCTAGGAATAAAAGCAACATATCTTGACTCAGTACCATTGCCTTTTAGTATAAAGGCTGCAGTAAGATTTGATGATCAAGCACAATTCCACCCATTAAAATATCTTCTTGCATTAGCTGGTGATATACCTGGAGATGGAAGTAATATATTTGAGAATACAAAAGTAGTTGATGTTGATGATAATGAAAAATGTGTAGTAAAAACAGATGAAGGTAAAAAGGTTACTGCATGGAAGGTTATAGTAGCATCACATTTTCCTTGCTATGACGGATTAGGGTTATATTTTGCAAGGATGCATGCAGAAAAATCATATATAATAGGGGTTAAGGCTAAGGACCCATTTCCAAAAGGTATGTTTATAAGTGCAGAGAAACCAGTAAGATCTCTTCGTTCCCAAAAGTTTGAAGATGGCGAGCTCATATTAGTAGCTGGAGAGCATCATAAAACTGGAAGTGAGACAAAAACTAATATTCATTATGAAAACTTAGGGAAGTTTGCAAAAGAAAACTTTAATTTAGAAAGTATTTTATATAGATGGTCAACACAAGATTGTGTAACAGTAGATAGTGTCCCATATGTGGGATATATAAATTCAAACACTTCAAATGTTTTGGTAGCTACTGGTTTTGGTAAATGGGGCATGACTAATGGCACTGTTTCAGCCATGATTTTGACAGATTTACTTACAAAAGGTGAAAATCAATGGGCATCAGTCTATAATCCATCAAGGTTTGATATAAGCTCTGTTCCTAATATAATTTCAGATAACTTAGATGTAGCTAAAAATCTTATATCAGGTAAGCTTTCACCGGTTCCTAATGATATAGATATTAAGAATGGTGAAGCACAAGTTATAGAAATAGATGGTCAAAAGATGGGAGCATATAGAGATGAAAATGGGGGTCTTCATGTAGTTGATACAACATGTACACATATCGGTTGTGAACTTCAGTGGAATGAAGCTGAGAAGACTTGGGATTGCCCATGCCACGGTTCAAGATTCAATTATGATGGTGGCAATGTTGAAGGTCCTGCGTTTAAAAGATTGAATTACCAAGGATGTGGACGTAACAAACCAGATCCAAATATATTTTAACTAGATCTATATAGAAATAACCTATTAATAAAAAATAGTATAGGTTATTTCTATATGGCATTATAGTTGTAATTCTTGCCCTCTATGTTTTATTTCTTTAACATCTACAGGTAGTGACGCAACTTTTTCTTTAAATTTAGTTGTAGTTGCATAATCTTCACCAAAATGCATCGGAATAAATATTTTTGGAGAGAGTTCTTTTATGAAGTATTCTCCACCAACACAGTAATTGTGTTCAAGCCTTGGATCTACAGGAAATAACGCTATATCTATATTATTGGCCTTTATCTTGGATATTTCAGCCTTGAACATCTGTTCAGCCTCTTTAATATCAGATTCTTCATCATCCCACCAATACCACCAATTTAAATCACCTGAGTGAAATATGTTGGTGCCATCAACCTTAACTAAAAAAGATATTCCGAGATCTGTTGAGCCAAAAGCCTTGATTTCCACACCTTGTATATTTAATGTTTCATAAGCTGATATTATATTTATATTTTTACTATTGCTATTAGGCTGTATATCACTGCTTAACACATAGCTAATGTCTGATCTTATGCCTTCCCATTCAAGAATAACTGGATTAAAGTGATCTGCGTGGCTATGAGAGGAAAATACTATTAGTTTTTTAGATATATTTAAGTCTTCTTCACTTATAGCGCCAGTTGTTCTATTTTTTATACAACTATCAACAGTATCCTTAAAGTAATCGAAGATTAAAAGATAGTTTTCAGTTTCTACTGAAAATCCGCTATTGTAAAGATAATTTATTTTTACATTAAATTTATTCATTTATATCCCCCGTTTCATGATTTGTTAAAGATTAGCTTACAATTATTACAAATTATAGACTTTATTATAAAATACTTCAATAATCGTAATACAGTTCTTTACTTAAGAAAGTAATAATTTAATTAGTTCTATTTATAAATATGTTTAACAAATTTAAAACATAATATGAGTTGGACCATACCTTTAATGGTTATAAAAATATTATAATATATTAGCTAATAATATATTATGGAAATAAAGTTTCATACATTGAATAAAAATATTGGAACGTATAAACATTATTTTCATATTATGATGTTCATTAAATATAAATTTTATAATATAATTATAATCAGGAAAATAATTTTATAGATGAGAATTATAATTTGCATTATAAAATTCAGAGTGTCTATATTGTGGAAAATAATAATTGATTAATAAAAGGTTATTTTATAATGCTTTATTTTTAAGGAGGTTTGAATATGAATTTTAGATTTGACCATAACAACATAAATGTTTTAAATCTTGAAAAGAGCTTGGCTTTTTACGAAAAGGCCTTAGGATTAAAGGAAGTTAGAAGAAAGGTTGCTGGGGATGGAAGCTTTATATTAGTTTATTTAGGTGACGGTGTATCAAAACATACTTTAGAGCTTACTTGGCTTAGAGATTGGAAGGAACCATATAATCTAGGAGACAATGAGTTCCACCTAGCATTAAAAGTTGATGATTTTGATGCAGCTCATGCTCTTCATGAAGAGATGGGATGCATTTGTTTTGAAAATAAGTCAATGGGAATATACTTCATTAATGACCCAGATGAATATTGGATTGAGATAATTCCTACAAGATAGTAATAAAACTTCAGGCTTAGTTCAGTAAACCTGAAGTTTTATTACATTATATAGAAATTAAACTACAAAACAATGGGAATACTTATTATTGTATTTTGATTTTAGATAAAACTAAGAAAGGAGAAGATTGATGTTTGAGCTTACAAAAGAGTATGAAACAGGCATAGATAAGATAGATAAAGAGCATAGAAGATTATTTGAACTTGCTGATGAGTGCTATAATCTTCTCAAGGAAGAGGTTTGTGATAATAAGTATGAAAAGGTGAAAAAGGTTATAAATGAATTAAAAGATTATGCCAAGTTTCATTTTAACGAAGAAGAAAAGCTAATGGAAAGTGTGAGACACAAGCAAATCTTTACACATAAACTACAACATGATTATTTTATTGAAAAAGTTGATGCTATAGATATTGATGATATAGAATCTAATCAAGATCAGTATATAATTGATATATTAACATTTATAGTTGCATGGATAAGGCAACATATACTAAGTAAGGATGCTCAATACGTACATGATGTAGAGCAAAGTTTGTAGTAATTTTAATGGGAAAGATTATAGCTATTATACATGATTTGATTTTTTGTTTTATTAAATAAATTATATTTTTAAGGTGGGAAACTATGCAAAAAGTATTATATGTAGGAATAGGTGGATTTATAGGAGCTGCCTTAAGATATATCATATCAATCCATTCTCCAAAACTGTTTGGTACTACTTTACCTTATGGTACACTAATTGTAAATGTAGTGGGAGGGGTACTTATAGGTTTTATAACACAACTAAGTATTAGCACACAAATGATTTCTCCAAATCTAAAGTTATTCTTAACTACCGGTATAATGGGTGGTTTAACTACATTCTCTACCTTTAGTTATGAAACAATTAATTTGTTTTCTGAAGGTTCATATATATTGGCCATGGTCAATATATGCTTAAATCTTTTTTTAAGTCTTATTGGAGTAGTACTGGGAAAAGGAATAGCACAAAATATATAAAAGGTTTTTATATTATAAATAGATACTTTATAGATGATTTAATTTATTAGCCCAGATTATCATTAATCTGGGCTAATAAGTTATTATAGGTGAGCAGTTTGTTTTACTTGATTAATTATATCTTGGCTTTCTACTTCTTCTAAGGATTCATTCCAATGTTTATCAAACTTTATCTTATATATTTCTACACTACTTTCATCATCAACAGGACACATAAGTACATATTCAGCCGAGTTAACTAAAACTTGATCTAAAATCTTATATTCAATTTTATTTCCATTTTCATCTCTAAAACTCATGATTTTGTGTTGAGCCATAATATATTTCTCCTTTCCATTTTATTTACGCTTTTATTATTTACATAAATATAAATTATATGAGAGGTAAATAATAAAATAAGATAGTTATAAATGATTTTTATGACTTAAATTTTAATATTTAGGGAACCCTTATACTGAAACTTTAATAAATTGGTCAATAAATTTGAAAGGAGTTGAAAAACCGTTTGTTTAGACTAATTTTACATAAAATTATGTCTTATGTAGGGTGAATACATCCGAAGTTACGCCTATGGAGTGTTAGACCAGACGAAACTATATGTTTTATCGGTATATAGATCGTGCACGGTGAAGTAGGAAGTAAACATAAACTTCTATAGCTTTTATAGAGTTTTTTAGTTTACATAACGGTATATATGAATAGGAGTGTAGGAGTAAACCTTAATAAAGAATTTAGACATCTTATGAAGTATAAAAGATCACCTTTTCCAAAGGAAGATTTAGAATCAGCTTATATGGAATATGATCATTGTGAACAAAAAGAATATGATCATCACCATAATAATGATAAACAACATGAAATGTTTGAAGATTGGGGAATGAAGGAATGTATATATGCTAGTGTTGGATTGGTGGTTTCAGTAGCCTCTTTAGCTTATGTACTAACAAGGCCTCATGGAAAGAAATTTAGCATGTTTTAATAAATAATGAGAGATTAACTGCTATAGGGTTTCTTCACTATAATAGTATTTTATATTGACTAATAATTTGTATGAGAATTAGTCTTGTAACTACGATTAGTGATGGACCCTATAAATTTTATCTTAATCATTGAAAATGTATTAGTTCAAACCGAAGCTTATTTTCAAAACTCTTTTGATTTCTAAGAGTAGGACTTGAAAATATAAGTTTAAATATAAGGTGGTTCATTTATAAATGTGGATTTTAACTTAAGTTACCAAGTTGGACGTGCTATATAATAAGGACAGATAATTATTGAAACTTATAGTTGGAGGGTCTAGCTTTTAGCTGTGTATATAAGCATGATTGTATTCACAATATATATAATAAAAAGATAATTTGAGGTGATCAAGTGGAATATAATACTTTAGTAAACTTATTAGACACCCATAATGAGGCTAATATAATAGCTACTGATAGATTTAAACCTAAAGAAGTTATATTTATATATAAGCAAGTTAAAGAGCAGCAGCTTCAATTAGATATTTTGAAAAAATATTATAATAGCAAATTTCCCAGTATTACATTTACTAGTGAATCTATAGATAAATTTAATGTTGAAAGTATTAAATCAGTGCTTGAAAAATATAAAAATAAAGGGTTATTGATAAACGTAACAAGTGGAGAAAGAATATATTCGCTAACCTTGCTCTATCTTGCACAAAAGTATAATATAAAATGTATTTATTTAGATGCTGAAAATAAAAAACTCATAAGTTTTAATGATGAGGGAATCGATATAACTGGTGAAAACTTTTATGATTTAAACATAGAAGAGATTATTGAAAGTTCAGGCGGATCTATAATAGTAGATTCCACTGAAAATAACAATAAGGCAATAATAGATCAGATAACCGACTTAATATCAAATAATTTAGGTATGTGGGAGCGTTTAAAATATAGATTATATGATTCTAAGGTATTTATCCATAATCAATTAGATCCTATGACTATAAAGCTTGATATGAATTATCTTACTAAAGAAGAAATCGATATATATAATTCTATGTTAGATTTATTGAAAAAGAATAATCAAATACAATATACCTTAGAACAACACAACCACATTACGATAAAGTTTTTGAACAATCACATAAAAAGCTTTATATTCAAAAGTGGTTCTTGGTTAGAAGCATATACAAAGCGAGTAGTAGATAACATACGACAGGTAGATGAGGTTAAAAGTGGTTTGTTATTTTTTTGGGATGATGAAAAGAATAGAGTTAAAAATGAATTAGATGTAGTTGCAATAAAAAACTCTACCCTCATATGTATATCATGTAAAGATACAGCAAAATATGATGAGATTGCCCTTAATGAGCTTAATGTGTATGCAGAACAATTAGGTGGAGAGAATGTAGTTAAGATTTTAGTAGCAACAAAAGTTCCATTAAAACATTCTGTACAAGAGAGAGCTAAAGAAATGAATATTGAGTTGGTTATTTATGATGGAAATAAGAAAGTGTTTGAAGAAAAGTTAAGAAAGATAATACTAAGATAGCTATTTATATGCTAAAAGCCTCTTCTGATAGTTAAGAAGAGGCTTTTAGCTCTATATTAACTTAAAGTATACTACTTTATTAATAATATATTATCTAAAGCTTTACTCCGATAGTTTCACCCATTGTTACTTTTGTTTCGTATCCAAGAGAAGTCTGCTGTATTATATCCTGATGTACTTTAGCTACACCTTTTTTCAAAAATAATATTGTAGTAGATCCACCAAACTTAAAGTAACCTTTTTCAGACCCTTTTTCAACTTTTTTATTAGGCGTGTAACTTTGAATTATAGTTCCAACACAAGTAGCGCCTACTTCAATGTGAAGTATATCACCAAAGTTTTCAGATTTAAATAATGACCATTCTCTTTTGTTCTGGCAGAAAAGTTTTGGAACTTTCTCTAAAGCTATTGGATTTACTGAATAGTATTTACCGTCTATTTTATTGGTCTCACCACATGTTCCATAGTCAATAAAGTGGAACCTATGATAGTCTGTAGGACACAAACGAAGCAGTATACAAGTTCCACCTTCATATTCATTTGCCACATTGTCATTGCTTATCAGTTCTTTTAAAGAGTAAGTAAGTCCCTTAACTTGAACTATATTATTTAAGTCTATATTTTCAAATACAGAAAGTCTTCCATCTCCAGGGGAAACTAAAGCGTTTTTATTCATATCTATAGGACGTGCTTCCTCTGTCAACTTTCTATAGAAAAAATCATTGAAGCTTGTAAATTCAGATTGTTTTTTTATTGATAAATTAGTATCGATATTAAATTCTTCTATAAATTCATTTACTTTACCTTTACTTAATGGTGAATCGCAATAGTAACCATATACCTTGGAAAAAAGCTTTCTTTTAATAAATAACTCAGTTATGCTCTTTCCAATAGGTGATTCATAACACCATTTTAAATAATTTAATCCAGCAACTTGCTCTTCTTCATAGGTTTTTGTTTTCCTATTGTATATTTTAATCATTGTTTACCTCACCTTTTTAAATATATAATAAAGCTAGAATTATTTTCATCTAATTGTATCACATCTAGCCTTTCGGTCAACGATTTGAAGTATAATATTTGAAATAAATATTGTTAATCATAGCTAAGTATTGTATATTTAACTTAAATAAGCTTAAGATATATTGAATTAATATTCAAGTATTATTAGTTTACCTAATTTATATATTTTTATTGGCTGGTCAATAAAAATTACGGAGTGATTTAACATGAATAAAACCAAAAGAGCAATCTTTGAAGCTGCGATAAGTATCTTTTCAAAGGCTGGTTATAATGGTGCTACAATGGATGAAATAGCATTAGAAGCTGGGGTAGCTAAAGGAACCTTGTATTATCATTTTAAAAGTAAGGAAGAGATATTCAACTTTATAATAACAGAAGGCATCAATCTTATGCATGATGAAATAAGTCAGGTTAATAATATAGATGGTGATGCATTAGTTAAACTGAAAGAAGTTTGTAAAATACAGCTTTCTTTTTTGTATAGAAATAAAGAGTTTTTCAAGGTTATAATGAGTCAATTATGGGGACAAGAACTTAGACAATTAGAGCTTAGAAATCAGATTCAACGATATATATATGGTATAGAAATATATATAAAAGAGGCGGCAGATACTGGTTTAATAAGAAAAGGTGATGTTTCTTTTATGGCCTATGCGTTTTTTGGAAGCTTAATATCTGCGGCTGTATATGAAATAATAAATATAGATAAGATAAATTTAGAAAATATTATTGATAATTTAATAGATTATAATTTTAGAGGGTTACAAAAGAGTGAACTTTAGAATGGTTTTTTAGAGTTTGATATTGATTCTAAAAATAGAGAGTAAAAATTTTTTACTCTCTATTTTTTTTGCCCTTAAAAACAATTTTTTAATTGATTAATACCTAGTAAGAAAGAGCACTAGTAAATATAAGTATGTAAAGAGTGGAATAAAATTGAGGATAATAGAGATAATTAAGTATATTTTCCATAATTAGCTGATTTTATTACATAAAATGCTATAAATGGCTTTTGCAAAAGATAATTAAAAATAGTATAAATAGAACTGACCAGTCAGTACAAAAACTTATGAAAAGCGGGGTGGATGTATGAAATTTGCTAAAATTGCTTGGAAAGATATTTCTAGCATATTTAGAAACAGATTGATAAGGGTTTCTGTAATAGCAATTATCATAGTGCCTTTGTTATACAGCTTACTTTATCTAGCTGCATTTTGGGATCCTTATTCAAGATTGGATAAGCTTCCAGTAGCAGTAGTAAATCTAGATAAAGGTTCTGAGAATGATGGGAAAGCTGTAAATTATGGCGATGATGTTGTAAAGGAACTTAAGGAAAACAAAGAAGTTGGGTGGCAATTTACCACTCTACAAGAAGCTAAAGATGGATTAGAGGGAAGCAAATATTATTCTATGTTTGTAATTCCTGAAGACTTTTCTGGTAAAATAATCAGTTCAAAGGATCACAAGCCTGAATCACCAGAGATTAAGTTTGTGCCTAATGACAAAAAGAATTTTCTTGCTTCACAAATAGGAGGAAAAGTTGAACTAGCTATTCAGCAAAAAATCACATCAAATATATCAAAAGAGTTTACAAAAGTTACTTTTGATAATATGTATGAACTAAAAGATGGAATGCAACAAGCAGCAGATGGAAGTAAGAAACTTTATGATGGTATAGATACCTTAGGTAGTAATGTACCAACTATGGCAGATGGTGTCTCACAACTTAAGGATGGTTCCAATAAGTTAAGTGACGGATTAAGTCAACTTAAGAACAAGACATCAGCAATGCCAAGTGGAGTTTCAGAGCTTTATAATGGATCAAATCAAATAACAGGGGGATTAGGACAGTTAAAGGCTTCAACAGGTATACCTGCATTACTTGATGGGTCTAATCAAATAACTAATGGTTTAGGAATGCTTAATGATAAGATCAAACAAGGGCAAGAAACAGTTATAAGCTTAGGACTTAATAAACTTGATCCAAGTAAGGTTTTGAATGTAGAAAATCTTCAAAAGATCAGATCAGTAATAGCCGCAGGAAAAAAACTATCTGATGCAGATCTTTCTGTACTTAATTCTTTAAATACTTCTAGTGTTAAACTAGTAGAGAGTACAATGAGCGACATAAAGCAGTTAACTAGTGATGAAGGAATAAAAGTATTAATGAGTAAACCATCTATACAACTAGTTTTATCACAGATGGATTTCTCAAAGCCTGAAAATCAACAGGCCTTAGCAACAAGGGTACAAAATGCAGACAAACTAGTTAGTGATGCGAACTCTATACAAGTAGCCCTATTAAAATTAAAAAATAATGAACCACAATTGTTTAGTCAGTTGCAAAGTATGGATATTAATAATGAACTAAAAACAATGCCTGTAATAATAAGTTCATTAAATAATCTAAGTTCTGCAAGCAAATTGATTACAAAGAGTGATGTTGCTCTTGTACAAGGGATTCTAAATAATCCTACACAATTGAGTAATCAGTTAGCTGCAATGGATAAAACAAAGAGTGATTTAAATGGTTTAATGAATCAAATAGCTACTATGCAAAGTAATGATGCTCTAAATAATGAACTAAAAACCATAGCGGTGAAGCTTGGAACTTCAAAAGCTCAAGGAGAACAAAGTGTTCAATTATCTGCAGCAGAAAGAGATACTATGCTTCAGTACATGAGTGCAGTAAGTAATTTGACTAATGGATTTGCACAGTACAAGCCAGAACTAGATGGAATGATGACACAACTAAACTCTTATGAGCAAATGGCTAAAGATAAGATGGCAGTTGTTCAAGCTAACCCTCAATCAGCGAATGCTCTAGGTAGCTTACTTACAAACTATGATGCAACAATGGGCTTAGTAAACTCTAAATTACCTCTATTAAATGCAGTTGGTGTAGCATTACAAAAGCCTGATAATGTTTCTGCATTGTCAACTTTAATTGGTGGTATAAATAGTATACAAACAGATTTAGCAAAGAATCAGGATAACTTAGCTTTAATAAATGACTTAATAACAAGTACTCAAGACCCTAAGGTTCAAGCGTTACTTCCTAAGGTTGCAAAAATTAAGAGTGATATTGATTCTGCTAAACCACTTATAGACAAACTAAATACTCCTGAAACTTTGGCAATGCTCGAAAAAGCACCAGAGCTAGCCACTCAAGTTAAGGGGCTTCAACAAGATATAAAAAATAATGCGGATATTTTAGAAATAGCAGATAGAACCTTAACACAAGGAAATCTTGAAACTGCTCAAAATTTATTAGCATCTATTCCAGAACTAACAAACGGAGTTCAAAAATTATATGATGGATCTACTCAGGTTACTGGAGGTCTTAATACAGTAAATGGAGCGGTAAATCAGTTATATGATGGCTCAACTCAAGTTGATGGAGGATTAGGACAACTAAACGGATCAGTACCTTCATTAATAAGTGGAGTAAATCAATTAAATGATGGAGCTGGTAAGTTAAGTAACGGACTTGGAGAACTAAATGGAAAGATGCCTGAACTTAAAGATGGTGTTGTAAAACTTACAGATGGTTCAAAAGAATTATCAGACAAACTATCAGATGGTTCAAACAAGCTAAATAATAATCTAAAGAATTCAAGTGAAGAGATGGGAACATTTATATCAGAGCCAGTAAAGGTTACTACAGAAGCTATAAATACAGTTAAGGATTACGGTACTGGATTTACCCCATACTTTATCCCATTATCATTGTGGGTTGGTGCAATCATGATGTTCTTCGTAATATCACCAAAGGTTGCAGATGGAATGAATGCAGGTTCTGCTTCAAGAGTTTTGGGTAAATACTTCTCATATACTTTTATAGGATTACTACAAGCTGTGCTAGTTAGTATAGTAGTTTTATTCTTAGGATTAAAACCAAATAATTTAATAGCATACTTTGGATTTAATATATTATTATCCTTTACTTTCATAGCGATAATACAAGCATTGATATCTTTACTTGGAGATGCTGGAAGACTCCTTGCAATAGTATTGCTTATATTTAACTTAACAACTTGTGCAGGTACCTTCCCATTAGAATTAGTACCTAAATTCTTTACAGTTTTAAATCCATATCTTCCATTTACCTATGCAATAGCAGGATTAAGAGAATCTATAGCAGGTTCAGATTTCTCAGTTATAGCTCAAAGTTCTTTATTCCTATTAGCATATCTAGTAGTATTTATAATAATAGCTGTTGTATTTATAGACAGAGGAGAAAAGTTTGTAAGACTTATAGAAGGTAAAAAAGAGGAATTAGCAGCATAGTTTTAGCATTTAATAGATATAATAATGATGCTGATAAACATGATTTATCAGCATCATTTCTTACAAAAATTTCATATCTTGACTTTAAGTTTATAAAGGTTTAAAATAGGAATGTATTTTTCATACAATTTAATATGTCCTCATAGTTAAATGGATAGAACAGTCCCCTCCTAAGGGACAGATGTAGGTTCGATTCCTACTGGGGATACCAGTTTGGTATAAAAAAAGCTTAATCTTAATGATTAAGCTTTTTTTGTGTAGAAATCAATTGAACAATGGGTATATTTATATAATAAAAGTATATACTTATATTAAGGGTTATGTTATTATTATAGATGTAAAGGAAATCATTTTTTATAAAGAAGATGAGAGGTGATAATATTGGAATTTAAATTAGCTCCAATCTTTTCTGACAATATGGTTCTTCAGAGAGATTCTGAGGTTGTTATTTGGGGGAATGCTGAAAATAATGATTTAATAATAGGTAAAATATGTGGACAAGAAATTAAGACCCATGCTAAAAATGGTGAGTTTAGACTAATATTTAAAAATCTTAAAGCTGGGGGACCTTTTGATATGGATATATTATCAAAGGGCCAAGAAATAATTTTAAAAAATATTTTGATAGGTGAAGTTTGGATTGCAGGTGGACAATCTAATATGGAATTTAATTTAAAGGATTCTATAGGTGCTGAGAAAGAAATAGAGCAGGCCAATTATCCTGAGATAAGATATTATAATGTGCCGGATATAGTGTACGAAAATGGTGATGAAGTTTTACCAGAGGGATTAATAGATACAGGGTGGAGTGTAGCATCACCAGAGACAGTAGCATATTACTCAGCGGTTGCATATCATTTTGCCAAGAATCTATATAATGATTTAAAGGTTCCTATAGGAATAGTTAACTGTAATAAGGGTGGAACCTCTGCATCTAGTTGGATGAATGAAAAATACTTATCTGATGATAATGAATTATCAGAAGTATACTTAGAGCAATATAAAAAAGCTATAGAAAAACTTACAGATGAAGAAGAAGATAGATTAACAGCTGAATTCTATAAATCACAAGAGGATTATAACAAAAGAGAAGAAGAATATAAGAAAAAGTATCCTGAAAGATCCATGGCACAGCTTCATGAAGAAATAGGCAGTGTTCCATGGCCACCTCCACTTGGAAAAAAGTCATATCAAAGGCCATGTGGATTATATAAAACAAAGTTTAGAAAGATAACTCCTTTTAAAGTAAAAGGTGTTATCTGGTATCAAGGTGAAGAAGATTCAGCAAAAGCACATTTATATAAGAAGCTTTTTCATAGACTTATAAAAAGTTGGAGAGAGGACTTGGAGAACCCAGAACTTCCTTTTATATTTGTGCAACTCCCTATGTTTAATGATGAAAAACTTGATACTTGGCAGATTATTAGAGATGCGCAGCTATATACTTATAAAAATATTAAAAACACATCTATGATAGTCACTGTAGATTTAGGAGAAGCAGAAGATGTTCATCCTAAGGATAAAAAACCAGTGGGAGAAAGGCTTGCTTTAGCTGCAAGGCAAGATGTATATAAGGAAAATATAAATGGACACTCTCCTATATATAACAGTTATGAGATTATTGATAACAAGATAAAGATAGGTTTTGATTATGTATTACCTGGTGAATTGATAGCGAAGAATGATATAAAATTAAAAGGTTTCGAGATATATGATAAAAACAAAATCTTACACCCTGCAAAGGCTTATATTGAAAAAGATAAAGTTATTGTTTATAGCGAGGGAGTAAATGAACCCATAGGTGTTGCTTATGGTTGGAAGAACTATGTTGAAATAAATTTATTTAATAATATAGGATTACCTGCCTCACCTTTTAATACTTTAAGTAAATATTAATAAAGATTTTATATATTTTACTATCTATAAATAATATAGATATGGAATTACAAACACATACAACTACGTCAAAGCAAAATATAATAAGGATAGGTGATATTAATTGAAACATGAATTTCCGCAAGATTTTTGGTGGGGGGCAGCTACATCTGGGCCTCAATCAGAAGGAAGATTTAACAAAAAACATAGAAGTGTATTTGATTATTGGTATGATATAGAGCCAGAAGCTTTTTTTGATAGAGTAGGTCCTAATGTAGCCTCAAACTTTTATAATAGCTTCAGAGAAGACCTGAAACTTATGAAATCTATAGGATTTAATTCTTTTAGAACGTCTATTCAATGGACACGTCTTATAAAGGATTTTGAAACTGCAGAAATTGAAGAAGATGCAGTAAGATTTTACAATGAAATGATTGATGAATGTATAACTAATGGAATGATACCAGTTATAAATTTACATCATTTTGATCTTCCGATAGAACTTTATGAAAAGTATGGTGGTTGGGAATCAAAGCATGTAGTTGAGCTTTTTGCAAAGTACTCTAGAGTATGCTTTGATTTGTTTGGAGATAGAGTTAAACATTGGACGACTTTTAATGAGCCAATAGTTATCGTACAAGGTGAATATATAAATCAGTTTCATTATCCTAATTTAATAGATGGTAAGAAAGCTGTTCAAGTATCCTATAATTTAAATCTTGCTTCAGCAAAATCTATAGAGCAATTTAGATTAAGTAAAAATAGTAATGATGGAAAGATAGGCATAGTATTAAATCTTACTCCTGCTTATCCTAGATCAAATTCAAAAGAAGACTTAGCTGCATCAGATTTTGCAAATAAGTTCCATAATAGAATGTTTCTTGATCCAGCGGTTTTAGGATGTTTTCCAGAAGGCTTAGCCGAGATTTTTATAAAAGATGGTGTCATGTGGCAGTATACAGATGAAGAGTTAGAGCTAATAAAAAATAATACAATTGATTTTCTTGGAGTAAACTTCTATCAACCATTAAGAGTTAAAGCGGTAGAACATGAATTTGATGAAACGAAGAATGGTTGGCTTCCTGATAAATATTACGAATACTATGAAATGCCAGGAAGAAGGGTAAATCCTCATAAAAACTGGGAGATATATCCTGAAGCTATGTACGATATAGCAATTAATATAAGAGATAATTATAAAAATATCCCATGGTATGTTTCTGAAAATGGAATGGGTGTGTATGGTGAAGAAAAGTTTAAAGATGAAAATGGAATGATTTTAGATGACTATAGAATTGAATTTGTTACAGAACATCTAGAATTTCTTCATAAAGGTATACAAGAAGGATCAAGTTGTTTTGGATATCACCTTTGGACTCCTATAGATTGTTGGTCATGGATGAATGCATATAGAAATAGATATGGTTTCATATCTTTAGATTTAGCTACTCAGATTAAGACTATAAAGAAATCGGGTTATTGGTTTAAAACGGTTTCACAAAATAATGGGTTTTAGTCCATATTTTATTAGTTTACCCTAAAACTAAACTCAAAATCAGAATGTGTTACCCTAGAGATTAAAAGGTTTTTAGGGTAAATACATCTGAATATTATTTAATGTAAAAAGTAAAACTTATTCTTCTGCCATATTTTCCTCATATACATTTGGAAAGGCAAATGCATAAAAAAACTCACTGAATAAGGTCGTTTCAGTGACTTTTTTATACACATATATCTTACAGATAAGTTATAGGGAAATTGATATTTATATAATAATAAATTTTAATTAATTCATTTTTATAGAAAGGTGAGTATATATATGAGCATATTAACCTTTGATATTGGTGGTACAACCATAAAATATGGGGTGCTAGATAGAAGTGGAAATATACATGAAAAAGGTAAGTTTAATACTCCAAAAGAAGATATAGATGCATTAATCTCTGGATTAGTAGATATTAAAGAAGCTTATGAAGGTAGGTATGATTTTGAAGGAATTGCAATGAGTTGTCCAGGTGCAGTAAATGATAGTGCTGGAATGATAGGTGGAGCAAGTGCAGTTCCATGTATACATGGATTTAATATTAAAGAGAAGATAGGAAAAGCTACAGGTATAACAAACATAAGAATGGAAAACGATGCTAACTGCGCAGCTTTAGCAGAGGTATGGGTAGGTGCAGCAAAGGACAATAAAGATGTTCTATTTGTAATACTAGGATCCGGTGTAGGTGGTGCTGTAATTAAGGATAAAAAGATTCATAAAGGAGCAAATCTACATGGCGGCGAGTTTGGATATATGATAACATCGGAAGAGTATACTACTTTGAGTTCAGTAGCTACACCGGTTCATATGGCAGCTAGCTATGCAAAGGCTAAAGGAGTTAATGAAAGCTCTATTGATGGTGAGCAGGTATTTAAGCTTGCTGAGGCTGGAGATAAAATCGCTAAATACGAAGTAAAAAGATTTTATAAGAACTTGGCAATTGGAATATATAACATTCAGTATGTTTATGATCCTGAAGTTATAGTTATTGGTGGTGGTATAAGTATAAGAGAGGATCTTATAGATAATATTGAATTGGCTATGGATGAACTTATGACTGCTGTAGAAATTGCGAAAGTTAGGCCAATTGTGAGGCGATGTGAATATATGAATGATTCAAATCTAATTGGTGCAGTTTATAACTACATTAATTAAGGAAGTAGTTCAAATAATTAATATATTAATAGATATAGGTTAAGCTTAATGAATTTAAATCTATTGATAGACAGGTATTAATTAGTATGTGTTAGAAAATGTAAGATATTAATGAAGTTTGTCAAAAACATATATCCTATGATATTCAAAAGTATATATTTTTATTTATAAGTATATAGACATATATATAAATATAGTTTATAATAATTTTGTAAGATATATGTAAACGATATTAAAGGTATATTAATAAAAAATGCTATGGAATTATAATTTTAAGAGATAACTATATATTCTTGAAATTATACAAATCAAAAGGGGGAATTTAAAAATGAATAAGAAAGTTTTAGCTGTAGTTATGAGTTGTGTTTTAGCAGCTGGTATTTTTACAGGATGTGGTTCAAAAAGCGACTCAAAGAGTGGAGACAAGATAACTCTTACGATTCTTACTCAAAAGACTGATTTTGTAAACACGAAGTTCAAAGAATATGCTGAAACCTATAAGAAGGATCATCCAAATATAGAACTAAAATTTGAAGCATATACAGATTATGATGCTCAGACTCAAACAAGAATAACTTCAAACGAATATGGGGATGTATTAATGATTCCAAATACTCTTCCTATAAGTGAAAGACCTAATTATTTTGAGTCCCTTGGAAGTGAAAAAGAGTTAGCTAATAAGTACTATGGGTTAGACGGAGTTGGAGATGAATTCGGTGGTAAGATATATGGCATACCTTCAGATATGAATGTAAGTGGTATGGTTTATAATAAAAAGGTATTCAAAGATGTAGGCATCACAGTGCTTCCTAAAACTCCAGACGAGTTTTTGAGTGATATGCAAAAAATAAAAGATAAGTTACCAGAAGTTACTCCTTATTATACAAACTATAAAGATGGATGGCCATTAGTACAATGGGAGCCAGATACATTATCTGTATTTGGAAAAAATACTTATACAAATCAAGAGATGGTAAACACTGATTCTCCATTTTCACCAGGAACTCCTCATTATATAGTATATAAACTTATGTATGATTTAGCTAATAAGAAGCTTATAGAAAAAGATCCAACAACAACAGATTGGGAACAGTCTAAGACTCTTATGGCTCAAGGTAAGATAGGTGCTATGGAGCTTGGAAGCTTTGCTATAGCTCAAATACAGGCTCAAGCATCAAATGCAGATGATATAGGATATATGCCTTTCCCTTATCAAGTTAATGGTAAGACATACTCAAACCTTTCAGCAGATTACCCAATAGCTGTAAATAAGAACAGCAAACATGTTACTGAAGCAAAAGAATTCCTTACTTGGTTTGTAGAAAAATCAGGATATGCACAAGATTGTGGTACAGTACCAACATTAAAAGGAGCAGAAATGCCAAAATCATTACAAGCATTTAAAGATTTAGGTGTTGAATATTTAATGCCAGCTTCTGCAAAAGAAGGTCAAGCCGGATGGAATGATAAGATAGATAAAGCTGCTGAAGTTGGTTTATGGCAACCAGACTTCAGAAGAAGAGTAATTGAAGCAGCAATAGGAAACTCAAAAGAAACTTATGACCAAATAATGAATGATTTGAATTCTAAGTGGAAGACAGCAAGAGCAAAGGTTGTCTCAGGAAAATAATTAAATATAATAGTGCTTCAGAAATCTTATTTTATAAGATTTCTGAAGTGAATTTTTAGTAAATAGGCAATGAGTTTTTTTTATGTTTTATTAAAATAGGAGCTTTGTAGGAGGAAACTGCAAAGTTCTTGTTTTAGCAAATTATATGAAGGGGGATATATTATTGTTTAAGGTAAGTAAAATGAGTTACAATGCTCAAAAAAAGCTAATAATTGTACTATTTTCAGTTGTACCAGTGGCTCTACTATTAATATTCTGCTATTATCCTCTAGTTAGAATGTTTGAATATAGTTTTACAGATTGGAATGGAATATCAAAAGATTTTAATATTGTTTTTTTCGATAACTATAAAACTATTTTCTCTAAATCAGAATATTTTAAGGTTTTTAAAACAAGTATTTATTATTTCCTAGCTACCTTTGTACAGATGGCAATAGCTCTTTATTTTGCTACTATATTGAGCTTTAAAGTTAAATTCAAGAATTTTTTTAAGGGTGCAATATTCTTTCCATATCTTTTGAATGGTGTTGCTATAGGCTTTATATTTTTATATTTCTTCCAACCCAATGGCACCCTAGATACTATAATGAAAGCTGTTGGACTAGGGAATTACACTCAGTTATGGTTAGGGAATCCTAATATAATAAATATATCACTAGCGTTTACATCGATTTGGAGGTATATGGGGGGTAACTTTATAATATTCCTTGGAACAATACAATCAATTGATGGAGAGATATACGAAGCAGCAGAAATAGACGGTGCAAATAGATGGAGACAATTTATAAGTATAATATTACCTAACATTAAGAGGATAGTTGTACTTAATATAGTTTTAGGTATAAATGGAGCTTTAAGTGTATTTGAAATTCCTTATATAATGACTCAAGGAGCAAATGGTAGTAAGACCTTTGTTATCCAAACTCTTGATACAGGATTTAAGTATCAAAAATTAGGACTTGCTTGCTCGATGGCAATTGTTTTATTACTAATCTCTATAAGCGTAACATTAATCCAAAAGAAGTTTTTAAGTGAGGAGGACTAATCAGTGGTAAATAATAAAGCTCTAAATATAAAAACAAAGTCACCTAAAAGCGGAATGGACATAAAATATAAAATTAAATATATAGTTTCCGATGTATTTAAGTATGCAACTTTAATCTTAGGAGCAGCGATAACTATAGTACCGATATTAGTTATACTTTTCACTTCATTTAAGACAAGTACTGAATATCAAACTACAGGACCTCTTACATTGCCTTCTAGTTTTAACTTTAATAACTATATCACTGCATTTACAAGAGGAAACATGGTTACTGGCTTTAAAAATACAGCTATAATACTTGTTATATCTTTAGTTGGTAAGATACTTCTTGGAACTATGATAGCATATGTATTACATAGATTTAAGTTCAGGGGTAAAAAGGTTATCTTGGGTTTATTCCTTTTTGCAATGCTGGTTCCTACTGTATCAAATCAAGTTGTAGTGTTTAAGATAATAGCAAAGATAGGATTATTCAATAAAATTGGATCCATATTGCTACTAAATCTAGGAACTGACGTAATATCAATGTATATATTCCTACAATTCTTAGATAAAATACCTGTAGCGCTAGATGAATCAGCTATGCTAGATGGAGCGTCATACTTTACCATTTATACTAGAATAATATTACCTCTTCTAAGGCCAGCAATAGCTACGGTGGTAATACTTAGCGGAGTAGGTATCTACAATGATTTCTATACCCCATTCTTATATATGCCAGATCCAAAACTAAGAACTATCTCTACAGCCTTATTTAACTTTAAAGGTCCTATGGGATCTCAATGGGAGATAATTGCTGCGGGAATAATGATTGTAATAATACCAACATTAATCATATTTATATCCTTGCAAAAACATATTTATAATGGTGTACAAGGATCAGTAAAATAAGAATAAAACTTATTCGCCTACCAAGTTTTCCTCGTATACATTCGGAAAGGTAGACGTGTAAAAAACTTCCTGAAGAAGCTTTCTTCAGCGGCTTTTTTATATACAGATAATTATATAACTTATAGGGAGAAAGTATATGGAATATATTAAAGGCTTTACCTTTGGGTTTATGGATAAGAGTTCAGACTTAT
This sequence comes from Clostridium fungisolvens, assembly GCF_014193895.1. Lineage (NCBI taxonomy): Bacteria > Bacillati > Bacillota > Clostridia > Eubacteriales > Clostridiaceae > Clostridium > Clostridium fungisolvens. The sequence continues at coordinate 4,988,785 of NZ_BLZR01000001.1, forward strand.
CGTCTCAGAAAGGAAAAGAATCTCTAAGGTTGCTTAAGGAAAGGACTAACATAAGTCATGTTATTCTAGCAGTCGGGGCACTCCAAGATAATCCTCAAGCAATAGATATTTATTATAATACTGAAGATACTGTAAAGGATGAAGATTTATATGAGATAATAAGCTATGCAAAAGAATTAGATTTGAAGATAATTTTGAAACCTATACTAAATTGTAGGAATGGCATATGGAGAGCTCATATAAACTTCTTTGATATCGAAGCACCTTGTGAACCAAAGTGGAGCGATTGGTTTAAAAATTATAAAGAGTTCATAATTCATTATGCTAAAATAGCTCAAAAGATGAATTGTGATATGCTTATAATCGGATGTGAAATGGTGCAAACAGAAAGAAAAGAAGAATATTGGAGAAGCCTAATATCAAAAATAAGAAAAGAATATAATGGATTAATTTCATATAATACTGATAAATATCAAGAGAGTAATTTAAAGTGGTGGGATGCTGTAGATGTAATTTCTTCTAGCGGTTATTATCCTATAGATAAGTGGGAGCAAGAACTTGATAGAATAGAAGGTATAATAAAATTGTATAATAAACCATTCTTTTTTGCAGAAGCTGGATGTCCAAGTAGGTTAGGATCTTCTTTTATACCGAATAATTGGGAGTTAAAAGGAGAAGTTAATCTTGAAGAACAGAGGGTTTTCTATAACACTATGTTTGAAAAAACTGAAAAGAGATCTTGGGTAAATGGATTTGGTTTGTGGGATTGGAAAGCCAAGCTTTATGATAAAAAAGAAGCTTTTAATGATGATGGTTATAGTGTTTTTGGGAAGCCTGCTGAAAAAGTTATATATAATTTCTATAAAAATAAATAATACGTATTAAAATTTAACTTGTTAGAGTTCATTTAGTACCCTAACAAGTTAAGTTTTTTTATCAGAGAGTTTTAGTTATAGTATTATTTTATCTTTAACGTACAATTACTGTTTCAAATGCGAAACGATCATATCTGTGGATAGATATAGAATACTCAAATGCACTACCATTTTCAAAATAGGCAACTTGTTCTACCACTGCAACAGGATCATTAGGTTCTAATTCTAAGTGTTCCTGTTCTAACTCATTTGATTTTCTAACACGTATAGTCCTATGTGAGCTCTGAACCTTTAAACCTAAATCATTTTCTATGTAGGAGTAAATTGAGTCTAAAGCATGCTGTTTTTTTAGTCCTGGTATCAACCCTATAGGCATGTAGGTGTTTTCCATAACAAAGGGATTGTTATCTAGATATCTAACGCGAAGTATACTATAAACAAATTCTTCGTTTTCTAAATTGAGTTTTGATCTAATTTCTTCATTACTTGCTATAACTTCAAATTTTAATAATTCACTTGTAACCTTTCTAGTGCTATATAATGCAGTTAATCCCCTGAATTGATTTGAAACAAGTAATTTATTCATATCAGTATTGCTTATGCTTTTTACAAAGGTACCAGAACCTCTTCTTTTTACTATCAATCCTTCTGATACCAATATATCTAAAGCTTTTTTTACAGTCATTTTACTAGCATCATATTTTTCACAAAGATCTTTTTCAAATGGTAACTGTTCATTTGCCTGAAGAGTACCTTGAACTATTTGATTTCTTATATCATTTGCTATTTGCATATATTTAGTCATATCGTTCTCCCAAATTCAAAAAATAGGTATATACTTATATTATAGCATTTTATACTTATATAATATATAGATGTTTAATAAATTTTGAAAGGACTTTAAATATAGTATTTATAGTGATTTAACTTTATTTATAAATAGTTATCTAAATATGAGGGCTATACTTTTACTTTGTAGCAAGGTGTAAATTTAAATATTTAATTTTGTATAAGTATACAATAGAGTTACTTTGCAGTGATATATAAATATAGATATTTGAAAATGAATTAGATATAATATATTTAATAAAATTAGGGTGATTTATGGTCAGAGTAAGGTAGTTTTAGACAAGTAATATTATTAATGTAATGGAGGGTATATGGGGAAAAAAGAGAAGCTATTAATTATGGCAAACATAGTAGTTGGAGTTGCTACAATTTCAGCTATAGCTACAGGTATACATAAGTATGGAAATCTATCTAAGAAGGACGCCGTTATAAATAATGTAAACATATCAACTAAAAAAGATCAAACTTTACAGCCAGATGATAAGAGTGGGGTGAAAGATAATAATACAAGCTCACAGCAGACTGATATTAAAGTTAAGGACACTTCTGTAGATACTAGTACTACTAAAAAAAATGGTGCAGATACTAGTGGAATATCACAAACTACAAGTACAACCAACACTACAAAGGCAGTGACAGGTAGTAGTAAGAATAGTAACAAAAGTAATACATCAAAATCAAGTTCAAACACAACTTCTTTAACAAATGATAATTCAAATATAACCACAAACACAGAAAGTAAGAATACTCAACCTTCTAGCAGTAATAGTACAGTTGATACTACTAAGCAAGAAGCTTCTGCTAGTACAACTGAAAGCAGTGGGCAAACAGGTAATTCAACTACACCACCGTCTGGTACTAATGGTACAAGCAGTGATTCTACTAAAAGTAGTGATACTTCAAGCAATCAAACATCCTCAAATACTGCAGACTCAGGCAAACAGGAACAATCTTCAGGTACAAATTAGAATGTACATATAAATGTTAGGACATATTTAACAGCACCAATAAAGTAAGAAAGTCTACTAAATTATTTATCTCAAAATATTTTAGTAGACTTTTATTTGTTTGTTCTAATAAGAAGTTTATTTAATGAAGGTAAAGCTTTCTATTTTGATTTCTTAAAGTTATTAATTAGAACTTACAGGTTTTGTCTTCCTTGATAATAAAAGAGTGAATATCAAGCCTAATAGCGCTATTGCAGCTGCTCCTATGAATAATTTTGCAAAGCCTTCATTTAAGGTGCTTTGGAACATATTTTCTATTGAAGACCTAATTGCATCTATTTGAGCAAGATAGTCTGATTTCCATTGGGCAACCAAGGTATCTGCAGTGACTCCTTTTGGAAGCTTACTATTTTGTAATTGTTGCTTTAGCATTGGAGAAAATTTATCTATCATTGAACCGCTGAATTGTTTTAGTACATCAGTTATTGTTGTAACATCAGCATTTTGAAGAGCTGCTAGTTGATCAGGAGATATTGATGATGAACCTCCTTGAGTCATAGAAACTGCTGTATTGCTGCCTGGGATAGTTACCTTAGGAAGTATAGTCATTAATTTAGGTGATATATTTTTCCCAGCTTCAGATATAAATCCTATAAGTATATTAGGTGATATTGCAACACCTATAGATCTTATTAGAGATAGTGTTGATTGGGCTGATGCTGTTTCGCTAGGATCAACATTTGTTTGCATTAGATAATTAAGTGGTGTTCCCATGCAGAATCCCATTCCAAGACCTATAAAAGCTAACCCAATTAGCAAAGAAATAAAAGATGGATTTTTTGCTACAATGAAAGCTAAGGTTGAACTTCCTATCAAGGTGGAGGCAAATCCCATACTAAGTACTAGCTTAGGTGAATATTTGTCTACAAGTCTTCCGCCTAATGGTGCTGAAATACCTGAGAATATAGCCATAAGAGTTACCAGATAGCCACCTGAACCAGTTTTTAGCTTTAATGCATTTTCTCCAAATTGAGGCACAAACACTATTCCCATCATACCTGCTCCAGTTATGAAAGAAATCAAAAGTGTAAGAGCAATCTCTCTATTTGTAAAGTATTTAAGGTTTAAAATGGGATCTAAAGACTTTCTTTCAACTATTATAAATATAGGAAGTAGAATTATAAATGCTAGCAGGTAAGGCCAAACTTTGGTTGAAGCTATACTGTTTTTAAAGTCGTGAAATTGTAAGTTTGTAAGTGCATACATTAATGCAAGAATTAATAAAGTCACTATAATGCTACCCAATACATCCATCTTTTTAGGTTCTTTTACAATACCTTCATCTTTTACAATTAATGCTGTTATTATTACGCCAATACATATTGGAACATTAATTAAAAATAATACACCCCAATTAGAATTACCAACTAAATTAAGTAGTGCAGAGCCAACAGTTGGTCCTAATGTAGTAGAAACACCATATATAGCTCCTACCAATCCAAGAGCAGAACCTCTTTTCTCAATTGGAAAGCTTTCGCCTATATAAGCAGTGGCTACTGGCATTATTCCTCCTCCGCCCAATGCTTGGATCACTCTTGCTGCCAAAAGAAATGAAAAGCTGCCTGCATAATTAGAAACACCACAAAGTAATGATCCTATTCCGAATAAAGCTATGCTTAAAGTGAAAACTTTCTTTTTACCATACCTGTCAGAAAATTTTCCCGCTATAGGCATAGAAACGGCATATGCAAGCGTATATATAGTTACTATCCATACACTGCTGCTAGAAGATATTGATAGTTGAGAAGCTATTACTGTTCTAGCTGGAGATACAATACCAGTGTCTAAAGCACCTATAAAAATACCTAATAGGAAGATTATGAGTAATAGTGTTCGATTGTTTTTTGCCATGAAAAACTCCTTTCTGAACTGTGTTCATTTAAAATTAAAATAAAATCATTTAGTTTAGTTCAACTAAATGATATAAATTACATTTTGATTGAGTAGTATATTTCATCAAAGGATATGTCTTTTTGTTTTACTGCAAAGGTCATAGAGTTTATTATGAGCTTAGCTAACTTTTTAGTATTTATTAAAGGTTTTATTTCTCCTTTTTCTATTGCTATATTAATTGATTTTTCTAGAGCCTCATAAATTTGATCAAATATATATTGGTGTGGGCAACCTTTAGAACCATCCGCTGTCATCATCATAAAAGTATCTATATAAGTAGATAAAAATTTATCTATATCAGAATAAATTAGAAATAATTTATCTTTTATGTGGATATCTTTATATATAAGTGAATTAGAAAGTTCAATTACCTTATCCCAGTCATTAGTTATAATTTCTATAATTAAAGCATCTTTATTAGAAAAATAATTATAAAATGTTCCTATACCTATATTGCAGGATTTAGCAATATCTCTTATATTGAAATTATTATAGCCACTATTAGTAAGAACTAATCTACCTTCTTCGGTCAATTTATCTTTAATATTGAGTAATATCTTAGGCATTTTTAGGCTCCTTTGTTTTATGAACAATGTTCACTAATAATATTATTATATTGCAAATACTATAAAATGCAATATATAAAATAAAGTTTATAAAAATTTAATTTCAAATAGGAAAAAAATAGTTTATATTTAATGTAAGTTAATTACATAAGTCTTTTATTCTTTAGACCTTTTATAATTTAATTATATTTGTGGATATATATGAGTGACACTTAGAACATAACGTGATTTAAAGAATAAAAAATACGAATTGTCGCCTGCCAGATTTTCCTCATATGCATTCGGAAAGGCAGATGCGCAAAAAAATCACTAAAGAAAATCGTTTCAGTGATTTTTTCATATATAAATTAATTATTGTGAAGAGAGGGATAAGTATGAGAAAGACTCGTACAGAAAGAAGTAAAGATAGAAAGAAGAAAAAAATATTAAAAGTGGCGAAGCATGGATTAGCGCTTTTTTCAACCAATATTGTAATAGGACTAGCATTATCAATACCATTAGTTTACTATGGGCCTTTTGAAAATATAAAAGAATTTATAGTTACAACTGCAATGACAACTCTTAGACATCAATACATAGCAACGCTCTTTCTAAGCAATGAAGAAATAAATAAAATAATGGACAAACAAAAAATAGAGGATGATGTTAATAGTGACATATCTCAAATAGCAGTACAAACTATTGCTCCAGCTGTAAGTGATGTAAGTAGTGAACAACAAAAGAATAATAATGATCCTTACAATGGAATAAAGCTAATTGATATAAGCAATGATAGATATAAAGGATATGTATTAATAATTGATGATCCTAAAAGAATAACAGTGGCTTCTTCTACTAAACTCGGAAGCAGCGGTATGAAATTAGATGAGATAATGAAGGAAGAAAAAGCTCTAGTGGGTATAAATGCAGGAGGATTTGAAGATGAGAATGGTAAGGGGAATGGCGGAAAACCTTTAGGTGTAGTAGTTCATGAAGGAAAAGTAGTATACGGAAATGAAGGAGTAGATTATTCAGTAATAGGTTTCAATAACGATGGTGTTTTAGTACTTGGAAGATATACTTTAAATCAAATAAGACAAAATAATATTATGGAAGCTGTTTCTTTTTCTCCTTTTTTAATAGTGAATGGTGAACCTACAATAAAAAGTGGAAATGGTGGATGGGGTATTGCGCCTAGAACAGCTATTGGTCAAAGAAAAGATGGGTCTGTAGTTATGCTTGCTATAGATGGACGCCAGGTTTCAAGTGTGGGAGCAACATTAAGAGATGTTCAAGATATATTGCTTCAATACGATGTTTATAATGCAGCTAATTTAGATGGAGGAGCATCCACAACTATGTATTATAAAGATAAAATAATAAATAAACCGTCATCTCTAGCTGGTCCAAGAACTTTACCTACAGCATTTATAGTTAAATAAAGATGTACCACTTCGAATTGAAATCTATTTTTAAAACTCTCACGGTTTCTGGTAAGAGAATTTAAAAATATAAATTCTAATAAGGAATAGTTTATCTATAGCAGCCAATAATAAAAAACACCTAATAAGATATAATAAGCTGTATGGGATTTCTTGTACTATATGGGAGTGTGATGATTTTTGAACTCTAGTCTTATGTGGGACTTTATAATATTAGTAATTTTATTAGCTCTTTCTAGTTTTTTTTCGGCAGCAGAGACTGCATTAATGTCTTTGAGTAAGATAAGAATAAGACATTTAGTGGAGGAAAATATAAAAGGAGCTAAGTTAGTGGAAAAACTAACAGAAGAACCTAATAAACTTTTAGGAAGTATTTTAATTGGTAATAATGTTGTGAATATAGGAGCTTCTGCTCTTGCTACAACTGTAACTGTAAGACTTGTAAAAAGTGATTGGGGGGCTGCTATAGCTACCGCAGTAATGACTATCTTAATATTAATATTTGGTGAGATAACTCCAAAGTCATTAGCTAAACAGAAGTCTGAATCTGTATCTTTACATTTAATAGGTCCTATAAGTTTAGTAGTTAATATATTAAAGCCATTTGTTTGGATATTTAATAAAATATCTCTATTGTTTATAAAAATGCTAGGTGGAGAGACTACTATCAATCAACATTTTATAACGGAAGAAGAACTTAAGACAATTGTAAATGTAAGTGAGGAAGAGGGAGTACTGGAAATTGAAGAAAAGCAGATGATATACAATGTATTTGAATTTGGGGACCTTCAAGTAAAAGATGTAATGGTACAAAGGATTGATATAATTGCAGCAAGTGTTGAAGTGACCTATGAAGAAATAATTCAAATAATAAAAGATGAACAATTCTCTAGGATACCTATATATGGTGAGACTATAGATGACATATTAGGAGTTTTAAATGTGAAAGATTTAATACTGGCTGAGGATGTGAATAATAACTTTTCAGTCAAGGATTATATGAGGACTCCTCTTTATACTTTTGAATTTAAAAAAATAACTGAACTTTTTGGTGAAATGAAAAAGACTAGAAACCATATGGCTGTAGTTCTAGATGAATATGGTGGAACCGTGGGAATTGTAACCATAGAGGATTTAGTGGAAGAAATTGTTGGTGATATTGAAGATGAATATGATGATGAAACTGATAATCCTATTGAGGTAGTAAAAGAAGATGAATATATCGTAGATGGAAGTATGAGGATAAATGATCTAAATGAATTAATAGGAACGAAGTTAGAATCTGAAGAATTTGATTCTATAGGAGGCTTTATAATAGGACAGATAGGTAAGATGCCTGAAGAAAATGAGGAAGTATCCTATCTTAATACAAGATTTGTAGTTGAAGAAGTTGAACGAAATAGAATAAAGAAGGTTAGAATCTACACTTAATAAAGAATGATGAGAAGAAAGCTAATATTTAGACTAATAATAAATAAAGACCGTGCATGAAAGGAATTGTACTTCCTGGACTATGCATGGTCTTTGGCTTTATATATGAATTTAATAAATAAATGATTATTTTAAAGGTTTGAGCTAAAATATGAGATGGATTTATGATAACATTAAATAAGTATTATCAAGGGGTTGGTGTGATATCTAATATATACAATATTTTACAACAATAATTATATTGTTTAAAGATAGGAATGATAATGAATGAACTTTATGGAAGAAGCTCTTAAAGAGGCTATTATAGCTAAAAGTCTAAACGAAGTACCAGTAGGGGCCATAATTGTTAAGGATGGAATAATAATAGGAAGAGGGCATAATTTAAGGGAAAAAAGAAAATCTCCTTTGGCTCATGCTGAGATAATTGCTATTGAAGAAGCTTCCAGGAATCTTGGGTCGTGGAGATTAAGTGGATGTGAAATGTTTGTGACCTTAGAACCTTGTGTTATGTGCGCAGGAGCTATAATACAAAGTAGAATATCAAAACTCCATATTGGAACATTTGATCCAAATGGAGGGGCTTGTGGTTCTATTATAAATTTGACCCAAAACACAAATCTAAGCTTTTTTGTACAGGTTAATTGGTGCTATGATGAGAGATGTAGTTTAATAATAAGTGATTTTTTTAAGGAGAGAAGAAATAAATGACCTAGATAAATAGAGAATTAGCCTTTACTCTATTTATCTAGGTCATTTAATATTAATCAATAATATTTACTATTTCGAATTATATTATTAAGTTTATCCACTGTAATAATAATATCTTCTAATGTATTAAAATAGTTAAAACTCAATCTAACAAGTCCATTGGGAAAAGTATTTATTAATTTATTATGAGAGGAGTTGGAAAACAGGCCTACTCCTGTATAAATTCCGTCTTCTAAGAGTTTTTCGTGAACAGTAATAGGATTGAGAGAATTAAGTTTTAATGATACTATGCAGCTTCTATCGATATTATTAGATTTTCCTATAATTTGTATATTATCTATATTTAATAATTCATTTATAAGCAAAGAAGTTAATTCGTCGGTTTTAAATTTAATGTTATCTATACCTATATTGAGTAAAAATTTTAATGCAAGGTTTAATCCATATATACCAATATAGTTTAAGGTTCCTAGTTCAAGCTTTTCATTAATAGCACCCATACTATTAGGTGGAACCTGACTATTGATGTTATTTACTGAAGACATATTATTAATAAGTTTATCACTACCAATAAAGCCTCCTATGCCTTCTGGACCAAGTAAATACTTATTTCCACTAAAAATTATCGCATCTGCATGGATGTCCTCATTGTCTATGTTAATGGTTCCAAGACTTTGAGATGCATCAACTATAAAAAATAGGTTGTATTTAGCGCAAATATCACCAATTTGTCTTAACGGTAGGATTGTCCCAGATACATTCGAAACATGAGATAGGACAACTGCTTTGGTGTGCCTATTAATTAATCTAGGAATTATTGTGGTGTCTAGTTCACCTGATTCAGTACAAGGGATTTTTGAAATATCTAAACCATTATATATCATAGAATTTATGGGTTTCATAATAACATCATTTTCAACAGATGAAACAATAACATGATCATTTTTATTAAGTATGCCCTTAAGGATCATATTAATCGCAAGTGTGGAATTTGAGGTAAATACTACATTGCCATCCTTCTTAAAGTTTACCAATCTACATAAAAGGCCTCTTGTCTCTTCTATCATGGATTTTATTTCTTCTATATATCCTATAAAGTTTCTATTTGATTCTAGCATTCTAAAATATTTAAAGATATTTTCATATAGATTAGGTACCTTTGGGTAAGAAGCGAAGGCATTATTTAAATAAATCGTTCTCATTTCATACCTCCAAACTTTATAAAGCTACTTTCATATTAAATATATTATTGAAGGTGAAGTTTTATGAGATATAGATACAACAGTTCCAAATAAAATTTATTTATCAAGAAAAATACAATTAATAATTAATAAGATTATTGGTGTATTTTTAAATAATAGGAATGGAATATCTATAGGAATAATTTTAAAAGTCAAAGGGGAAATATTTTTGGGAATATATGTAATATTTATTGAAATGCAATAAAAAGTGTACAAACTATTTATATATAAGTGCTATAATTAAAGATGTACAGTTTTTATATTAAAGTATAAACGGTACAACCAATTTTATGTTTATAAAAATGTACGAGTTATATATATGATGTGGTTTTATGGTGCGATAAATTATTTTTAAAGAAATAACTTTATATAAATTAGTACCTATTTTTGAGGATATATGGAGGGAGAAGAGATATGGAGAAGGTAGAAATGTTAGTGGGTTATGATATGAACCTATTTGCTCAAAAATTTGAGGAGAATTCTAATAAGATTTCTGGATTTATGTACAATTACTTTAAATCTACTATAGGTGATAAGGTAGCTGGAATGAATTTGGAGGAAAATGTTCTTTTTGCATGGTCATATTATTTTGTTCAAATCGCCAATGAGAATTCTGAAGTTGGAGAAAAGATAATGCAAGGTATGTTAGCTCATTTCGACTACTTGATTAATTCAAAAGATGAAGTTGAGATAAGAGGTGCAGATGGAAATAAACCAGATGAAAACAGACCTAAATATCTTCTTTTGGATGAAAGCTTTTGCTCAATTTGGTTTAAGTCTAGTATATGTTCAATGTTATCATATATATATGGACAGGATAACTTTGAAAAAGCACATAAATTTTTAGAAGAGAATTATTACAGCAAAAATGAGAGATATAGAAGTATGATGCTGAAAACTGAAGATGAAGAATAATTTTGTAAGTTATTTAGTGATAGGAAGCTGCTATACTGGATTCAGGTGTAGCAGTTTTAATTTTTGTTTCTAGCAAATTATAATGAGATTTTATTATAAGCAATAGCGAAAAACTAATTAGTATAGGTATAAAATATTCATATTATAGTATTTTTAATAATATAAATGTAGAGTTGTGAGTTATAGAGTTCCCAGGTTAACTATTAATTTACCATGCTAAGAGTAATAAAATGTAAATTGCTATTGAATAAATTAATTATGCAGTGATATAATTTAAATTGGTTTGAGGTTAAATGTAAAGTTTCCTTAGTAAATATAATATAATATAATATAATATAATTATTTTAAAATTTGGTAACAATATAAAATGTACGAGAGTATATTGTATATAGATAAAACATTGAAGGATAATAACAATTATCCTGGGACGAATGAGCCCGTTAAAATTGGGACGAAAGAGCCCGTGAAGAAAGGCACCTGCCAAGGTGCCTTTTGTTATTTCTAAATACCAAAGTTCTTTCTCAAAGCATAATGAACTATAAATTTCTCTGAAAAGTTAGGGTTGGATGAGCCCCCATCTCCATAACACCAGGTTATCTTATACTTAGGTTTTTTGATATTTCTGCTTATATTCTTCGTGTTACCTAGAACACCAAACTTATATAAGAAGTTTAAACAATTATCTATGCTAGTTATGTTTGGATAATTTGCGACATTTTTATTATAGAAATTTTTTATGGTAGCATAGTCAAAGGTTTGATATTTAAGATCTCTTATTAGATTTAGAGATTCTTGTACTACTTTAGGGTTGTTATGAATAGATAATTCGTTCTCTAATTCATTTAAAAATTTACTTGAATAGGTTGGTTTACAACTAGTAAAAAGTTGAGAGCCAAAGTATTTTGCATTAGGATAGGTATTCTTTATAATGTTTAAGTAATTTATGATATCTCTTGGTCGCCCGAAGCTATAATCCATAAGGTAATCAGAGGCTTCTTGGTGATTTATTTTTTCAGGAAAAAGTCTTCTATAAATACACTCCTTGCTCATGTTGGAAAAATCCTTTACAGAAACAGAAATTTTAGATAAAACCATATCCATTAATGGATTGTCCCAAGGATCCTTATAGTTATTCTTTGGCCAATTTAGATTTACTTCTGAATCAACAATAAGCCTATTAAGATTAGCTGAGTATAAATGAAGCATGTTTAGAATATCATCTCGAAGTAATATGAGTATACGACTATTTGAGGAGTTAGTGTTTATAAGTCTTAAGTTTATATCATTACTAACAGCAATTAATGAAAGTAATAAGTCTATATATGAAAAATCATCTTGCATATTCCGTTGAAACTCATCTAAATCGTCATATATCAATATTAGATCATAGTTTGGCAAACATTTATTTAACAAACAATCTAGTTTATTAAGTAGATTATAATACTTATTTTTTTGAAAGTTTTTAGTTATGTTATAAGCTATTTCTGCAGAAGTGTTTATTTCATTTAAGGCGGTAGGGATTTTTACTATTCCACCAAGTTTATTATTGCTGCTTTTACTATAAGAATTTACTGTAAAAATACTATCTGAATAAAGATTGCAATAAAATCGTTTTAACCTATTATGGTAAAACACTGTTTTCATATTATGTGGATTTGGTTTACCTGATAATATTAACTTACATATCTCCAGAAGGATTGTCCATTTCCAAAACGCTGAAAGTTCACTTTTAGGAAGTACTGTTTCATTTAGGTCAATTAAGCTTTGGAGATTAAAATCACTTATTTTTCTAGTGGTGCATAGATACCCATTGGTTGCATAATTTTTTTCAATATATTTAGCTAGTATTGTTTTACCAGTTCCTTTGCGTCCTGAAATTATGAATTTGTTTTTATTTGATATTATTTCATCATAATTGCTATTTATATAAAATAAGTCCAAGAAATTCTTTTCAGTGGATTCACTTTCACCATTGGCATAACCGATAAATATATCTTTAAGCTTAATATTATCATTAAAGAGATTATTATTTTTAGACAATAAAATCACCCACTAAGTTTTAATATAAACATTAATAATATTATAATACAACTTCAAAAAAATTCCAATGAATTGTTACTGACAAAATATTATGTTGTTACTATACTCTAATATATATATAAAATAGGGAAAACATTCTAAATAAATACACAAATATCAATGCAATTGCATTTATACATATATGAAAATATTACTATAAGAAAAAATGAATAAATTACTTGACCAACTTGCACTTTGTAAATATAATATTATTATGTTAAGCAAAGAATTATAAAATATTATGAAGAACAATGGCGTTCTTTGAGGGGTATTCTATACCCTTTGAAGGGCGTCTTTTAAATTATGGAGGGGGAAATAATAATGTTAAAAAAAGCATTAGCACTGCTTACTGCAGTTACGATTTTAGGGGCTACTTTTGTTGGATGTTCAAAGAAAGATGAAGGAACAAGCAAGAAATATGTCATTGCAACAGATGCTACATTTGCGCCATTTGAATATGAAAAGGACGGAAAATACATAGGAATAGATATGGAACTACTTGAGGCTATATCAAAAAGTGAAAATTTTCAATATGAATTAAAGCCAATGAATTTTAAGGGTATAATTCCTGGTATGACTTCAAATCAAATAGATGCAGCAATAGCTGCTATGAGTATAACTGATGAAAGAAAAAAATCTTTAGATTTCTCAGACCCATATTTTGATGCAGGTATTTCAATAGTAGTTAAGGCTGATAATGATAAGATAAAATCAGCAGATGATTTAAAAGGTAAAATATTTGCTGTTAAAAAAGGTACAGCTGGTGCTAAATTTGCAGAAGAAAATAAAGATAAATATGGTGCTACTATAAGATACTTTGATGATTCTCCATCAATGTTCCAAGAAGTTATAAACGGAAATGCAGACGTTACTTTTGAAGATTATCCAGTTATAGCATATAAGATTTCAACTGATTCTACACCTACTTTAAAAGTTGTTGGTGATAGATTAACTAAAGATCAATATGGGTTTGCAGTAGTTAAGGGCAAGAACAAGGAACTACTTGATAAATTCAATGCTGGATTAAAGAAGCTTAAAGAAAATGGCGAATATGATAAAATACTAGCAAAATATATCAAAAAGTAATAGGAGGCTCTAAATGGATAGTTTTTCTATAATTAAAGATAGCCTTCCAAGTTTATTAAGTGGGTTAACGGTAACTATTAAGCTTACCGTTATCTCGTTATTTTTTGCATCTATACTTGGAATAGTATTTGGTCTTTTAAATATATCTAAAAATAAGGTATTAAAGACAATAGCAGTTATTTATATTGATATAATAAGAGGTACCCCTCTTATTGTACAAGCTTTCTTTATTTACTTTGCCATTCCAGGTGCTTTGGACATAAAAATCGGAGCTGAGTTTGCTGGATGTTTGGCATTGAGCTTAAATGCCGGAGCTTATATGGCAGAAATATTTAGAGCTGGTATACAGTCTTTGGATAAAGGTCAGATGGAGGCTGCAAGAAGCTTAGGACTTCCGTATTCTAAAGCTATGACTAAGGTAATTTTACCTCAAGCCATAAAGAGAATGACTCCTGCGATAATAAATCAATTTATAATATCCTTAAAGGATACTTCAATATTATCAGTAATCGGAATAAGAGAACTTACACAAAGTGGTGAAATAATAATTGCATCTAACTTTAAGTCAACACAAATATGGGGTACAGTAGCAGTAATGTATTTCTTAATTATAACATTGCTTTCAATCATCTCTAAGAGAATAGAAAGGAGCATGTAAAATGATAAAAGTTAATGGATTAAAGAAACATTTTGGAAAGTTGGAAGTGTTAAAAGGTATTGATTTGCATGTAAGTCAAGGTGAGGTGCTTTGCCTTATAGGTCCATCTGGATCAGGAAAAAGTACACTGCTTAGATGTTTAAACAGATTAGAAGATATAGATGGCGGAAGTGTATTGATAGACGAAGAAGCTATTAGTGATTTAAAAATTGATATAAATAAGATAAGAGAAAAGATAGGAATGGTTTTTCAATCATTTAATTTATTTCCTCATTTAAGTGTAATTGATAATATTACATTGGCACCTGTTGAACTAAAAAAGATGGGTAAGGCAGAAGCTAAGAAGAAGGCCTTAGAACTTTTGGAAAAGGTAGGGCTTGCTAGTAAAGCTAATGAGTATCCTGACAATTTATCTGGTGGCCAGAAGCAAAGAGTTGCTATAGCAAGGGCTTTAGCTATGAATCCAGAGATAATGCTTTTTGATGAACCTACATCTGCGCTAGATCCAGAAATGGTTGGAGAAGTATTGCAGGTTATGAAAGAGCTAGCTAATGAAGGAATGACTATGGTAGTAGTGACTCATGAGATGGGATTTGCTAGAGAAGTTGCTGATAGAGTGATTTTTATGGATGGTGGATATATTGTTGAACAAGGCGATCCTAAAGATATTTTCTCCAATCCACAAAATGCAAGAACTAAAGATTTCTTAAATAAGGTTCTATAGAATAAAATAAAGATTTATAAAAAAAAGTGGTTTAATACTGAAGTTAATTTTAGTATTAGATCACTTTTTTGCTATATAGAAAATTATAAAACTAGGTAAAAAATGAGTAAAAAAGTATTGAAGTTTTACTAAAAAAGATATACAATTTAATCATGATAACCTTTTCGGTTAGTATTTAGAAAATAAAATTGATGTAAGTTTATATATTTTTAAATTATTATGGGAGGAATTTATAATGGTAGAAAGTTTAAGACATGACTTTAAGGCTATTTTTGAAACTGAGGAAGAGGGGGTATACTTTGCTCCAGGAAGAGTAAACCTCATTGGCGAGCATACTGATTACAATGGAGGTAATGTATTTCCTTGTGCATTAACTTTTGGGACATATGCTATTGCAAAAAAGAGATCAGATAAAAAGGTGAGAATGTATTCTAAAAACTTTGAGAATCTTGGAATAATAGAGTTTGAATTAGATGAGTTAACTTATGAGAAAGAGCATGACTGGGTTAACTATCCAAAGGGTGTTTTATGGGCATTTAGCGAAAATGGATATAAACTAGATTGTGGATTAGATGTGCTTTTTTATGGAAATATACCTAATGGTGCGGGTTTGTCTTCATCGGCATCAATTGAACTTGCTACTGCAGTAATATTAAAAGATTTATTTGCTTTTGATTTAGATATGATAGACATGGTAAAGATTGGTAAGCAGGCTGAAAATAGCTTCATAGGAGTAAACTGCGGTATAATGGATCAATTTGCTATAGGAATGGGCAAAGAAGGGTGTGCTATTCTACTAGATACCAATACATTAAAGTATGATTATGCTAAGTTAGATATAGAAGGGTCATCAATCGTAATAGCAAATACAAATAAGAGAAGAGGACTAGCTGATTCAAAGTACAATGAAAGAAGAAGCCAGTGTGAAGAAGCATTAAAAGACTTACAAGTAGAATTAGATATAAAGTCCTTAGGTGAACTTAAGGAAGAAGAATTTGAAAAATATAAACACCTAATCAAAGATGAAGTTAATATAAGAAGAGCTAAGCATGCAGTTTATGAAAATCAAAGGACATTAAGAGCTGTTGAAGCCTTAAATAATAAAGATATAGAACTATTTGGTAAGTTAATGAATGATTCACATATATCGTTAAGGGATGATTATGAAGTTACTGGAATAGAGCTTGATACATTAGTAGAACTTGCATGGGCACAAAATGGTGTTATAGGTTCAAGAATGACTGGAGCGGGTTTTGGTGGATGTACAGTAAGTATAGTAAACAATGATGCGGTAGAAGAATTTATTAATAATGTAGGTTCTAATTACAAAGATAAGATAGGATATGAAGCAACCTTTTATGTAGCTCAAATAGGCGATGGTGCTAGAAAATTATAAGGACAACTGTTAAACTATTATAGAAGTAGTAAAATTTTAACTATAATATGTAGGAGATGATTGTTGTGAGTATATTAGTTTGTGGTGGAGCAGGGTATATAGGTTCTCATTGTGTGTACGAGCTTGTTGAAAGAGGAGAAGAAGTTGTCGTTGTTGATAATCTCCAAACTGGACATAAAGAGGCTTTACATCCGGAGGCTAAGTTCTATGAAGGGGATATAAGAGATTATAGTTTTCTTGATAAGGTTTTTAAAGATAATAATATAGAAGGCGTAATTCACTTTGCAGCAAATTCACTTGTAGGTGAAAGTATGCAATTGCCTTTAAAATATTACAATAATAATGTTTATGGAACTGAAGTTTTACTTCAAGCAATGGTTGATAATGATGTAAAGAAAATAGTATTCTCGTCAACTGCAGCAGTTTATGGTGAACCAGATATAATTCCTATAACTGAGACAAATAAGACAGAACCAACTAATACTTATGGTGAGACAAAGCTTGCCATGGAGAAGATGATGAAATGGGCTGATAAAGCATATGGACTTAAGTATATAGCACTTAGATACTTTAATGTTGCAGGGGCTCATCCAAATGGGTTAATAGGAGAGGCTCATAATCCTGAAACTCATTTAATTCCACTTATATTACAAGTACCTTTAAATAAAAGAGAAAAGATAAGTATTTATGGGGAAGATTATGATACTAAGGATGGAACATGTATAAGAGATTATATCCATGTAAAAGATCTTATAGATGCACATATATTAGCCTTTAATAAGTTAAGAGATGGATGGCAAAGTGATGTTTTTAACTTAGGGAATGGCAGTGGTTTCACTGTTAAAGAAATGATAGATGCAGCTAGAAAGGTTACATCCCATTCAATACCAGCAGAAGTATGTCCAAGAAGGGCTGGAGATCCAGCAGTTCTTATTGCATCAAGTGAAAAAGCTAAAAATGTTTTAGGCTGGCAGCCTAAGTATAATAATGTTGAAGAGATAATAGCAGCTGCTTGGAAGTTCCATGAGAGTCATGTAAACGGCTTTGAGGAATAAAAAGCTACTTTAAATTATAGGGGATATGAAGAAATGGATATAAATATTTCAAAAGAGATAGAAAGACTATTAGAATATGCTATAAATAAGGAATTAATTGATTCACTGGATAGGATATATACAAGGAATAGATTAATGGAAGTATTGCAGTTGCAAGAACTTGAGTGTATTGGAGCAGGCGAAGAATTTGAAGAATTAGAGCCTATATTAGATAACATACTCACTTGGGCATTGGACAATAATATTCTAAAAGATAGTGGGTTTGTTTCTAGAGATTTATTTGATACAAAAGTTATGGGATGCCTTATAGGTAGACCTTCTGAAGTAATACAAAAGTTCTACTCTTTATATGACTTAGATAAAAAAAAGGCTACTGAATTTTTTTATAATCTGAGCATAGATTCCAATTATGTAAGAATGGATAGAATCAAAAAGAATTTGAGTTGGAAGGTAAATACTGAATATGGAGATATAGATATAACTATAAATTTATCTAAACCAGAGAAAGACCCTAAAGAAATAGCAAAAGCTAAAAGTATTCCATCAAGCTCATATCCCAAATGTCTTTTATGTAAGGAAAATGAAGGCTATGAAGGAACATTAAATCATCCAGCAAGACAAAATCATAGAATAATTCCATTAGAGCTTAATAAAGAGACGTGGTACCTTCAATATTCACCTTATATTTATTATAATGAGCATTGTATTGTATTAAAAGATAAGCATGAAGAAATGAAGTTAACAAAAAGTACATTCGTAAGATTACTACAATTTGTTGAAAGGTTTCCTCATTACTTTATAGGTTCTAATGCAGACCTGCCTATTGTAGGAGGATCCATCTTAACACATGATCATTTTCAAGGTGGAAATTATGAATTTGCAATGGCTGTAGCTCCTATCGAAAAAAGTTATACAGTTAAGGGCTTTGAAGAAATATCAATAGGAAGGGTAAAATGGCCAATGAGTGTTATTAGATTACAATCTAATAGCATAGAGAAGCTAACGAAGTTTTCTGATTATATTTTTACTAAATGGAAAAGTTATTCTGATCAGTTAGTAGATGTTATTGCATTTACAGAAAATGTACCTCATAACACAATAACTCCTATTGCTAGAAGAAGAGGAGACTTATTTGAAATTGATTTAGTGCTTAGAAATAATAGGACTTCGCAAGAGTATCCATTCGGAATCTTTCATCCACATGAAGAGCTTCATCATATAAAGAAGGAAAATATAGGACTTATAGAAGTAATGGGCTTAGCAGTACTTCCACCTAGGTTGAAGGATGAGTTGAAGGAGTTAGAAGGGTATTTAATAAATAAAGAGAAAATACAAAGTGTTCAAGAGAATTCTAATATATTTAAGCATAAAAAGTGGGCAGAAGATATAACTTGTAAATATAGTAATATAGATGATACTAATGTTGAGAAAATAATTAAACAAGAAGTTGGATTAAAGTTTATAAAGGTTCTTGAGCATGCAGGTGTATTTAAGAGAGATGAAGCAGGTTTAAAAGCTTTTGATGACTTTATAATGAATTTATAGTATTAAATACGAAATTGAATTTATTCTCCTGACAATCTTTAAAGCATATTTAAAGAAATATAGAAAAACAAAAAGGCCGCTAATGAAATCACATTAGCGGCTTTTCTTGTTAAAAAGTAGCTTTTAAATTGTATTTAGTAGCAGTGCTATAAGCACTATTATATCCAAACACTAGTATATAGTAAGTACCAGATGCTGATGGAGTATAGCTTATACTCTCAGAAGTTGTGGAACCATTAATTGATTTTGCAACTAAAGTGCCACTGTTATTATATAGGTATAAATCATAATCCTTTGGTAAGTTTGTTAGGCTTATACTTATAGGTTTTCCAGCGGTAGCACTTAATTTATAGTAATCTTTATCAGTTGATGTAGCTATATATGAACTATAGGTTGTACCAGAAGTTATAGCATAGGCTTGGCTTGTAGAGTCATTTGGTTCATATGGATCGCTTACTGATGTAGAACCTATTCCAACAGTAGTAAATGCGTTATTTACTGCTGTTACTTCTGCACTAGAAGCTCCATATAAGTCGGTTGCAGCTTTTACCAGAGCATTTCTAGCACCAAGGAAATCTGTTGATGCAGTCATATAGGTAGTTAATCCTCTATAATATATCTTAGAAGTTTTTTCACAACCAAGAGCTTGAGCAACAAGATAAGCTGCTTTATTAGTTATACCACTGTTTGTATGAACTCCACCATAATCACTTGTAGTATGAACATAGTTACTATAGGTAGCTGGTTGTCCATATAACGTAGGGTCAGCTAGACTTCTTAACGCATCGCCAGCAGTTCCAGGAGTATATACATCATCTCCTACTACCCAATCAGCTGAGTTAAACTGCCATGTTCCTCCGCTTTTAACATTATATTTATCATATGTCTCAATTAACACACCCAATACGTCTGACATTGATTCATTTAAGGCACCTGGCTCATCCTGATAGTTAAGATTAGCTGTGTATTGAGTTACTCCGTGGGTTAATTCATGACCTATTACATCTAAATCTCCACTAAGGTAGGTAAAGGTAGTACCATCACCATCACCATAAACCATTTGGTTGCCATCCCAATAAGCGTTGTTATATGCAGTATCATAATGTGTTGTTGATATTATTGACATACCATTATTATCTATACTATTTCTTCCAAGAAGATTTTTGTAAAAATCATAAACTACTCCTGCAAAATAATGAGCACTTACAGATGCCTTAAAAGCAGTTGTATTGAATGTAGAAGAACTGTTAACTACTAGAGTACCTGGTTCTACTTGTTTGTTGTTTGCAGTATAAGTCTTTATTTGACCTGCCATTGGTTTAGTTGTATCTATCATTTGATATGATGATCCAGAAAGATATAAGTTTAATGCTTTAGTGCTTCCATCCACTGCAGTTCCTGTTCCGGTAGTAGCTCCATCAAATCTTATCTTGCTTTGTTTATCAATTACATTTCCAGAGGTTACATCAATAAATACATCCCAGTTAGCTATTTCTGGGTCTAAATAATAGATGTTAACTTTGTAGGTCTCATAAGCCTTACCATCTAATACAATTACTTGTTTTTCAACAGTAGGGTCTTTGCTTAAAGAGTTAAATTTAAATTGTTTTTTTGCTATATCAATAGCTTGTTTATCTGTTATGGTTGAGGTTACCAATGACTTTGGAGAATCTATATCATTGGCTACTGATCCAGATATATTAGAAACAATACCGTCTTTGTTAAATTGAACTAATATTTCTGCACCTCTTACAGGTATACCATTCATCAATTGAGCAACCTTTACATTGGTAAATCCTAAATTATCCTTATTGATTGATAAAATCTTAAAGTTATTAGAATCACCTTTTACACCAAACAAGGCTTTGTTGTCTTCAAGAAATGTTAAAACAGACTTTTCGTCAATATTTTGTTTCTCTGAAAGTTTTCCTGAAACAAAGACATGCAGCTTTCCATCCTTTTCATTACTTTTATGAAGATCAGCTTTTAACTTTCCTTCACTTAATTTAGAAAGCTTGTCCATTATCTCTGTTTTTTTGTCATTAGTATTGATACTTGGTTCTAATGCTTTAGCCTGTGCCGCATATGTGGTAATTACTGATAAAGCTATTAGAGATGAAATAATTTTTTTCTTCATTTTAGTTCCCCCTTTTTATAGACTTGTTTATAACTCTAAATAAATGTCCCTTAAACCAGAATTATTGCCCCAAAATTCTTGGCCAGAGAATATTTAAACCACAGTAATACAATGGTTTAAGTTAACAGATTAAAGAGTTTAATTTATATTATATCTTTCGAGTAAATATATAAAGTTTCATTTTTTTGGGAATTTGGTTAAAAAAGGCGAAATATCTTTGTGGACGTAGGAAAAGCTTTAATTATCTCATATTTACAATTGTTGAATTATTTTGTTAATAAAATAATAAAATAATTAAAATAATAAAAACTATTGAATGATAACTGAGTTACATAATGTTGTTATTAGGGCTTTGTATTTAATAATATATAATTTAAAATCCATTAGATAAGTATAAATAATTATATAAGATGAATATAATTATTAAGGCAATAAAATGGGCAATTGTGGATATGTATAAATTTTAAACTTAATTTATATTTAAGACTTCTATTTCCTAAGAAATATATAAGGGGGACATTATAAATGAAGATTGACATAATTTCAGGCTTCTTAGGGTCAGGTAAGACTACATTGATAAAAAAACTCATTAGCGAACAATTATATAAGGAAAGAGTAGTAGTTATAGAAAATGAATATGGTGAAGTAGGTATAGATGGTTCTTTACTCTGTGAAAATGATATAAAAGTAAAAGAACTTATATCTGGTTGTATATGCTGTAGTATAGCTAATGATTTTGTTGAAAGTATTGATGACATATTAAAAGAGTATAATCCAGATAGATTAATCATAGAGCCATCAGGTGTAGCAAAGCTATCAAAAGTAGTATCACTTGTTAGAACACGTGGGACTATAGGAAATAAGAAAATTAATATCCAAGCTGTGGTGGTTGATATAAAAAATTTTGATATGTATATAACAAATTTTGGAGAGTTTTATACAAATCAGATAGTTAATGCTAGGACTGTAATACTCAGTAGAACTCAAAATACAAGTGATCAGGAACTTACTCATGTAGTTATGGCCATCAGAAAGATAAATCCAAGATGTTCTATAATAACAACACCGTGGGATAGATTGTCTTCTCAAAGAATACTAACCGTTTGCGAACAAAGACTAGAAGATTTAATGAGAGACTCTAATCAAGCAAGAAAAACTTTAAACGTTACGCATGTTATAAGAGATTCTAGAATAACTACCAATAGTGCTGCAAAGGATGTATTTGAAGTCTGGTCTAAAGAAATTACAGATAGGTTTAGTATTGAGCAGATCAAGATTATATTAGATAAATTAAAAGATGAGAGGGTGGTTGGACTTATTATACGGGCTAAAGGAATTATTGAATTAGATGATGATAAGTGGATTCAATTTGATTACATTCATGACTATATAAATATAAATTATATAAAAGCTAAAGATTCAAGACGAGTTTCTGTAATAGGAATTGATTTGAATATACCAATGATAGAAGAACTATTTTCTTCTCATTTATAAATTTGATTGCTCTAGGAGGGAATAATGCTAAAGAAAATTGAAGTAGAACTTATTACTGGTTTTTTGAGTGCTGGAAAAACGTCGTTTCTCCAGTCATTTATAGATATATCAAAGAAAGAAGGGTCTGAAACACTAATAATACAATGTGAGAATGGCAGAGCTCAGCTGTCTGAACAATTCTTAAACAAGAAAAAGCTTGTACTAAGGAAGTATAAAAACAATCAAGATTTAGATTATAAAAGTTTTTTAAATAATATAAACTTTCATGATCCTAAAAGGATTGTAATTGAATGCAATGGAGTCTGTAATCTAGATGAGTTTCTAATCTTCTTAAATTCGGATAATTTAAGAAAAAGAATAAAAGTTACAGGAATAATTACAGTAGTTGATTGCGTCACAATGAATATGTTTTTAAAGAATATGCCATCTATGATCCTTCCAAATCTTAGAGCTGCTGATTTAATAGTATTAAATAATTGTGATTCTGTAGGGCTAAAGAAAGCGGAAGAAATGGAACAAACATTAAAAGATATTAACCTTCATGCACATATATTAAGATGTCATAGTTCCATCAATCTTGATGAAGATGTAAGAAATTGTGCTATAATTAAAAAATTTATTTAAAGAGGATTAAAATGAATAATGTTATTGGAATAGTTCAATATTTTTCACTTATTTTTGCTAGCATATTTTTAGAGGCATTGCCATTCATAATAATTGGTGCACTAGTATCTGCCTTTATCCAAACATTCTTAGATGAGCAGCTTATAAAAAAAGTTATACCTAAGAATAAAATATTAGGTGGAATAATAGCTGCTTTGGTAGGAATGATTTTTCCGGTATGTGAATGTGCGACGGTACCAATTGGGAGAGGATTAATAAAGAAAGGAGTGCCTCTAAATGTTGCTGTAACATATATGCTTGCAACTCCTATAATAAATCCTGTTGTTTTGATGTCTACTTATTATGCCTTTAATGGAAGTATAAAAGTATTACTTTATAGAGCTGGATTTGGGCTCATAATAGCAATTACAGTTGGATATATAATAGATATATTAAATGGAGATTCAAATGTTCTATCTGAAAGAGGGGTCTTTGTAGAAGATAAATGCAATTGTGGATGTAGTGGATATCAAAGTAATAAATCGAAATTGTTAACTATTTTGAACCATTCATCCAAGGAATTATACGATATAGGAAAGTACTTCATAATTGGTGCAGCATTAGCTGCATTATGCCAAGTACTCATTCCAAGGGACAAGCTAACTATGGTAGGACAAAATATCCCTATATCAATAATTGTAATGATGCTTTTTGCATTTTTATCATCACTATGCTCAGAAGCTGATGCCTTTGTTGCAAGTACATTTTTAGGTAGCTTTAGCCTAGGTGCAGTTATGTCATTTTTGATTCTTGGCCCAATGATAGATTTAAAAAATACAGTAATGCTGTTTTCAACATTTAAGAAAAGTTTTGTATTTAAGCTGCTATTTTGCATATTTTCACTTTGTTTTATAGCTGCCTGTTTAATATATTAGGGGGTGAAGCTATGAAAAAATTTAATATCAATGAACTTATATGGTTTTTAATTTTGGTTCTTAGCTCTCTACTGTTAATGTATCTTTTAAAAACATCGAGTATAGCTAATTTTGTGCATCCTAAAATGAATAAATACTTGATTTTCGCCATAGGAGTACTTCTAGTTATAGCTTTCATACAATTTTTTAAGATATTTACTGTACCTGATAGAGGGGGAATAAGAAAGGATTATTTTATATTTATAGCTGCCATTCTCGCAATAGGATTAGCTACTAATAAGGACATGGGAACTGAGGGTATAAATTTAAAGGGAATAAAGCTTTCGACAAGGAGTTATTGGGATGTAACTGGAGATAATCATCATCATTTTGATAAGATTCCTGATGGTGTGATAGAGTTAATTGGTGAGAATTATTATTGTTATTTAGAGGATATAGAAAAGAATATGGATAAGTTTAAAGGTCGTAAGGTTTTAACAGAAGGACTTGTATATAAGAATAGTAGCATGAATAAAAATGAGTTTATAATAGCTAGAAGTGTAATGAGTTGCTGTGCAGCAGATTCTCAAATAATTGGCATAAAGATTATATCTCAATTTGATAAAACATATGATGGACAATGGGTTCGGATTAAAGGTACATTAAGTAGTACTACAGTTTATGAAGGTAATAAACTTATTGAAGTACCTATTATTAAATCTGAGAGTATTGAAGTGACTAAAAAACCTTCTAATCAATATATATATCAAAATTAAAAGTAAATATATAAATAGATGTTAATCTCAGTGACTTAATTACGATATTAAAGTAATAGAATAAATTAATTATTATAAGCGGAAATACGATGAGGTTAAGATGAGAAAAATAAAGTTTGTATGGATAGTTTTTTGTCTATTTATTATATGTTTAATATCTATAAGTCTTTATCCTGCGATACCTAGACCAGATGAAATAGTAGTTCATAAAATGCAAAAATCAATAACCATATCTAAGCAGGACAAGCGGTATAACGAGATATTAACATTAACAAATAAGAGATTTACGATCAGAAATGCTCAATCTGATATAAGTAATAGTGAAAAAGAAAGTTTTATAAAAAATAGCTCAGAGTCTTTAGAGTTTATATATAACCGACCACAATCATACAGATCCAAGAAAGGTTTTATATATTCTATAACTTATGATAGATTGTTTTTTCCTATTGAGTCTTCAGATAAAATCGAATCAACATATGTATTTTTTGGTTCATCAAATGGATATTACAATATTACAGTTAAGGATTTATTAAAAGCAGATAAGCTTGTAGACACCCTAAAAGATATAAATTAGTTCTCAAAATAATAGTTAACAGTTTTATTGTTTTTATGATAAAATTAATATAAACTTTGGCTATGTATTTTAAAGAGGAGGGGTTATAATGAATCCAGTTGCATTTAATATATTTGGACTTGATATCAGATGGTATGGTCTTTTAATTTCATTTGGAGTTCTTGCGGCTTTAACATTAGCTTATTTCACCTGCAGACTAAAAGGAACAGACTTCGATAAACTTATGGATATTTTTATCATAGCATTCCCGATGGCTATTATAGGAGCAAGATTATACTATGTAGTATTTGAATTTGATTACTATAAAAATAATTTAAATCAGATAATAAATATTAGGCAAGGTGGTCTTGCGATTCACGGAGGGGTAATTTTTGCTCTAGTTACTGCATTTATATATACCAAGGTAAAGAAGCTTGATTTTTTTGAATTTGCAGATATTGCTGCACCTTCAATAATATTAGCTCAAGCCATAGGAAGATGGGGTAATTTCTTTAATAGTGAAGCACACGGGGGACCGGTTACTAAGGAATTTATAAGTAAGTTTCCTGCATTTATACAAAAAGGTATGCTTATAGACGGGACCTATTATCATCCAACCTTTTTATATGAATCTTTATGGAATGTATTGGTTTGCTTGATTTTATTATTTATACTTTACAAGAGAAATAACAACCATAAAGGCATAGTACTTGGTAGCTATATGATTTTATACTCTATAGGAAGATTTTTTATAGAAGGATTAAGAACAGATAGTCTTTATATGGCTTATGGTTTAAGAACTGCTCAAGTAGTCAGTGGTTTAGGTGTGGTTTTCGGTATAATCATGATAACTGCAA
This sequence comes from Clostridium fungisolvens, assembly GCF_014193895.1. Lineage (NCBI taxonomy): Bacteria > Bacillati > Bacillota > Clostridia > Eubacteriales > Clostridiaceae > Clostridium > Clostridium fungisolvens. The sequence continues at coordinate 5,015,568 of NZ_BLZR01000001.1, forward strand.
TAGTGAGAAGAAAAAAGGGAATATTTTATTAGAATATAATGGGGCATTATCTACATGCCTCATTTTTAAGCAACCTATACTAATAGAGGATAAAATTTGTCTGTTGACGAATTTTATATAAACAGATATAATAAAAATCGTGACAACTAAATAATATATATTCAGATTACATCAATAGTATGGAGAGATGTCCGAGTGGTTGAAGGAGCACGCCTGGAAAGCGTGTGTAGGGGAAACTCTACCGGGGGTTCGAATCCCCCTCTGTCCGCCATAGTCGTGCTAGACGGGGAGTTAGCGGTGCCCTGTACCTGCAATCCGCTACAGCAGGGTTTAATTCCTCATCGAGGCCTTAATCTGTGAGGCCTGCCCCATGTAAGTGGTGTTGATGGCTGGGTCCCACGCAACGGCAGCCCGTGAACCTCGTCAGGTCCGGAAGGAAGCAGCGATAAGCGGTTCCTGTCGTGTGCCGTGGAGCAGCCTGGCCTGAGCTAACTGCATGGGTAACGCTCATAGATTATTGTCGACATGAGGTGCACGACTTTTAATCTGAATGTAAAAGCCTTTCAGCATTTATATGCTGAAAGGCTTTTTTTACTTTAAAGAAAGATATAAAACTTCTATTCGGATTAAACCTATATATTTCAACGCTTTCAGAAGTTTTTATGGCGATACAGTAAAAAAATAAAACTTATTCGCCTGCCAAATTTTCCTCATATACATTCGGAAAGGCAGATGCGTTAAAAAAGCTCACTGAAGAAAGTCGCTTCAGTAAGCTTTTTTATTCTTTAGAAATTTATACATCAATTACATCTGCGTGTAATTATGCGAACAGACTTAAGAAATAATCTAATCTAGTTTTTTTCTAAATCGTACTATACTAAGTGTTAAAAGAACTAAACCAAGTATAAATAATAAGGTTACATCTTGGACTAAATAGTTTATGGTCAAACCTTTCAGTACAATACCTCTTATTATATTTAGGAAATAAGTTAATGGAATAACATTGCCTATATACTGTATTACCTTAGGCATAGCCTCTCTTGGAAATACAAACCCAGATAGTAGGACGCTTGGAAGAAGCGCAAGGAAAGCCATTTGCATAGCTTGAAGTTGGGTCTTGGCTATAGTGGATATCAATATTCCTATTGCTAGAGCACAGATAACAAAGCCGAAACCTAAGAATATTAATAGTGGAATGCTTCCTGCAACAGGTACGTTAAACCAGTATATACCTAGGATTAAAGCATATATAAAGTCTGCAAATCCAATAACTATATAGGGAACAAGTTTTCCTAAGATTATTTCAGGAGACTTCAAAGGAGAAACTATAAGTTGCTCTATGGTACCTCTTTCTTTTTCTCTAACTAAAGCAAAAGCAGTTAGAATTATAGTTATATTCTGCATTATAAGTCCTATAAGTCCAGGGATGGTATAGTTTTGGTTTCTCAAGGTTGGATTAAAAAGGACTTTAGTACTAATATCTATGCCAGAAATATTGTTAGTAACAAGTGTTTTAGAGGTTACCTTTTCTATCAACTTAGAACTTTGACTTTGAGCTGCCATTACACCACTGCTAAAAGCTGTTCTTGCTGTGGTTGGATCAGATCCATCTACAATAAATTGAACAGTAGGCTTCTCGTGCTTAGCAATTTTATCTGCGTAATCCGGAGGTATTATTAGAGCTGAATGTGCGGTACCATTATTAATAGAATCATCGATAATATCTATATTTTGAGCCTTTCCTATCACTTTAAAGTAAGAAGTGTTCTCGAAGCTTTTTATTAGTTCTCTGCTTTCTGCAGTATTACTTTGGTCGAGTACAAGCATAGAGATATCCTCTAGTTGAGTAACTACAGCATAGCCGAATAATAATATCATCATAAGAGGCATCATTATTGCTATAGCAAAGCTTGCTTTATCTCTTTTTATTTGTATGAACTCCTTTTTTACTATTGATAAAAATCTCTGCATATTCATAGCTAAGACCTCTCTTCACCGATTAAAAATTTTAAATCTTCGAAAGATGATTGAACTTTTTGATTAGTTGATTTCTCTACGTATTTGATAAAAACATCTTCTAGGTTAGAGGCGTTTTCTTGTTTTATAAGTTCTTCAGGAGTACCTAAAGCTATGAGTTTACTATTGAATATAAATGCTATATTATCACAGCTTTGAGCTTCATCCATGTAGTGAGTAGTAACTAGTATTGTTATACCCTGCTTAGCTAGTGTAAATATCATTTGCCAGAATATTCGTCTAGATACTGGATCAACTCCAGCAGTAGGTTCATCTAAGATTAGTATTTTAGGTTTATGAATTAAAGCACATCCTAAAGCAAGCCTTTGTTTCCAACCACCTGATAAGTTTCTAGTTAGTACATTTTCTCTTCCAGTCAAACCAGCCATAGAAATTATACCTTTTTTTCGCTCATTTCTCTGTTTACTTGTAAGCCCGTAGATACCTGCGTAAAAATCTAGATTTTCATTAACTGTTAGATCTTCATATAAACTGAATTTTTGAGACATATATCCTATATTTTGTTTTACTTTTGCAACATTTTTGGCAACATCATAATTTAGTATTCGAGCAGATCCATCAGTAGGAGTCAGTACTCCGCAAAGCATTCTTATTGTAGTGGATTTGCCAGAACCATTTGGTCCTAAAAATCCAAATATCTTTCCTTCTGGTACATTAAAGCTTATATTATCAACGGCAATATAGTTTCCAAATTTTTTAGTTAGACCATTAACTTCAATAGCATTCATATATATCACCTCTATTCTAGAATAACATCTGCCATAAGTCCTGGAGTAGCTGTACTGCTATCATCAAGTTTTAGTTTTACTTCGAATAATGTTTTTTCTTTATCATCTTTAGTCTCAACATTTTTTGGAGTGAATTCAGATTGATCTGATATATAAGTTATCTTACCTTTTTCTGTTTTATCATTAAATTTTATAGTTAAGGAGCTATTTAACTTTACCTTACTTCTCTTAGATTCTTCTATATATATTTTTATATATTTATTTTTTAAATCAGTGACTTTTGCTACATTCATGCCAGGAGTAACCAAGTCACCCTTATGAACTAATATTTCAGTTACATTGCCATCAATAGAAGATGTTATAGATGTTTTTTCAATTTGCAGTTTTGCTAAATCAACGGATGCTTGAGCTTGATCTATTGCACCTTGTGCTTCTTCTTTGATAGAAGTTTTTGCGGTGTCAGGTATATCTGATTGTTTGGCTTTAGCAATCCTTAGTGCTGCTTCAGCTTGCTGTTTTTGGAGTTCATAAGATTTTGAATCTACTTGAATGACTTTATCACCAGACTTTACTGGAGAGCCATCTGATATGTTGATTTCATTTACCTTTCCGGTTACTTCTGAAGATATATTAAAGTTTTCTGATTCTACAGTACCTGTATAAATATTGTTGTTGGAAGTTTTATTTGTGCTACAACCTGCTAGACTTAATGTTGTTAATAATAAGATAAAAGAAAAAATTTTTTTAATCATTTTACAATCCTCCTATTTTTTGTTTAAGCCGTTTAAGAACAAATCTATAATGAGATCAATTTGTTCATCATCATTCATATTTACAAGGCTAGGAATTAGTTGTCTTTGAATAATGTAAATACTAAGAGTGCCTACTAATGCTCTCGCTGCTATTGTAGGATTAATATCTCTAAATACGCCTCTAGCTATACCGGATTTTATAAAGTCTTCTAATAGCAGTTTTCCTTTTGAAGCCATATCCACTAGAAATGAATTTCTTAAATCTTCATGAAACTGCAATTCTGTGATGACTACTTTAATTAAGTCCCAATGCTTATCTATTATATCTAATCTATCCTTAGCAATGGCTTTTAATGTGATTTTTGGATCCATTCCTTCATGATCTTTAAGAATCTTATTGATTCTCGAGGTTATAAACATTTCGCTAAAAACCTCAATAAGTTTTACCATAGCACCGGTTAATAATTCTTTTTTTGTTTTAAAGTATCTAAATATAGTGCCTTCAGCGACTCCTGCGCTTTTAGCTATTTCACTAGTTGTAGCTGCACTAAAACCTTTTTCAGAAAAAATCTTTATTGCAGCTTCTAAAATTATTTGTTCCTTATTTTCTTTAACCATTATACCCTCCTTTAAAAATGAGTGATTACTCACTTTTATATTATGCCTTTTTATCAATTTTGTAAACAACAATTAAAGAGTTCTTTAGAGAATAATTAAGTTAGATTTATTTGAAAAGCTAAGGATTTAAGAATTTTATGTCATACATAGGTCAATAATTGTATATAGGAATATTTAATAAGGCTGTACCACTTCGATCCAAAATAATAAGTTTTAGTACGAAGTGGTACATCAATAATAAATTTTACACATAATCATCCCATATTCTTTGATTAAAGCTAAAGTTTGTGGCATAATATTTCTAGAATATTTGTTAAATTTAAGTATAAGGAGATAATAGATGATAGAATTCATAGTAAGTTGGGCTATATATGTTTTGGGTAAACTTGGGTACTTTGGTGTTTTTTCATTAATGGCGTTAGAAAGTGCATGTATTCCTATACCAAGTGAAGCTATATTGCCTTTTGGAGGATACCTAGCTTCAAGTGCCTATACTGGCAATAAGCTAAACCTTATCTTAGTTATAATAATTGGAACTTTAGGTGGAACTTTTGGATCAGTATGTATTTATTATATTGGAGCTAAAGGGGGAAGACCTTTAGTTGAAAAATATGCAGAGAAGTTAAGGTTATCAAAATCTCATTTAGAAATGAGCGATAATTATTTTAATAAATATGGGGAAAAGATAGCATTTTTTTCGAGACTTTTGCCTATAATAAGAACTTTTATATCTCTACCAGCAGGAATAAGTAAAATGAATTTTAAGAAGTTTGTATTTTATACTTTTGTTGGATCTTTAATATGGAGCATAATTTTAGGCTATGCGGGATATATGATGGGTGAAAATTGGACTAAGATTCGTTCATGGTTACATATTGCAGATTATATAGTTGTAGTTGCAGTTGTAGTTTTAATTGGATATTGGATTGTAAATAGAAGAAGAAAAGCTGTTACAGAAGAATAGTAAATATAATTATTTATTTAAGATATACGAGGTGATTAATTTGAATTTCTACGATCCTGGTGCAAAGATAAGGCTTATGAGAAAGAGATTTCATATGAATCAATCAGAATTAGAAGATAGTAATATGACTAGAGCATTCATAAGTATGATGGAAAGCGGTAAAAGAAGAGTAAGTAAGTCAAGTTCAAAGATATTAGCTGAAAAGTTTAATGACAAGGGAAGAGAAGTAGGTTTAGAGCTAAAATTAGATGATGACTATTTTTCTAGGGAGCCCCATGAAGATGCAAGGGTCTATTGTAGTAACGAATTAATGAAAGATAATAATAGACATGGTCAATTTGAAGAATTATTGTTCATATCCACTGAATTTAATTTAGACGATATAACGGCAGAAATCTATAAAAAGGATGCAGATAAGTATTTAGAAGAGGTTGATTATTCAAAGGCATTTATAAATTATTCAAATTCATTAGGAAAACTTAAAGAGTTAAAATTAAAAGAGTTACAAACATATGTATATAAGCAAATGGGTGTTTGTAAACTAAAAAGAAATGAATATGATGATGCTATATTTTATTTTAATCAAGCTATGTATTATGCCAAAGATCTAGGTGATGAAGCCTGCTTTGTTGACGCTAGCTACAACCTTGCTCTCACATATTTCGATATGCAGAAATATAATGAGAGTATAGAAATTTTGGACAAGTATATTGTGTTTAATGACAATATTGAACGTGGTTTGAAGATAGATTCAAGAGTTTTGAAAGCAAATTCATTCTATAAACTAGGTAAAAGAAAAGAAGCTGTAGATGATTACTTTTTAATAATACAAGAACTTTCAGAAGGAGAGCAATACTTGCTAGCTATGCTGTATAGTAATCTAGGTGAGTATTATTACGAGAGTGGTGAATTACAAGAGAGTATAAAATATATAAATTTAGCTCAAAAAATAAAAAATAGGACAGATAAGAAAACTCTTCCTTATGTATTAAATATAAAAGGTAAGGTGTTTTTCAAGCAAGGACTTGTAGATGAAAGTATGATGATAATGGAATTAGCTATGAATATGGCTGAAGAATATAGTAATTATTCCATTCTTTTTGAGACATATAAGGATTTGATTAATATATATGAATCTATAGAAGATATAGAAAAGATAAAGGATACTTCTTTGAACTTCTTAAGCATACTAGATAAAAATAGCATAGATGATGGTAGAAAGTATGCATTAACGAAGTTAGTTGAGGTTGAGCTAAGAAGAAGTAATACTGAAGAAGCTATAAAGCTTTTGGCTCAGCTAGGTAATGCTATTGAAAACAATTAAACTGCCATAATATAAAATAAAGGTTGATTACTTGCCGAATTTTCCTAACATATGTTCGGGAAAGCAGGTGCGTAGAAAATATAATATATTTGAATAATAAAACACCTCTTGTAAGAGAATACTACTCTCATAAACAGGAGGTGTTTTTGTGAAAAAAATTATATCTATAACTTTACTAATTGTAATGATTTTTTCTATTAGCGTTAGTGCATTTGAGCAAAACATGAAAAAGTTTGAAGTACCACCACTAAAATATGATTATAAGGCACTTGAACCATATATAGATGAGCAGACTATGAGATTACATCATGATAAACATCATCAGGCTTATGTAGATAATCTTAATAAGGCACTAGATAAGTATCCAGAGTTATATGGCAAGTCTTTAGAGGAATTATTGTCTTCTATTGATACCTTACCAAGTGATATTAGAGCTAGTGTAAAAAATAATGGTGGAGGTCATTATAATCATACGTTTTTTTGGGATATAATGGCTCCTAATAAAGGTGGTAATCCAAAAGGAAATGTAATGAAAGCAATAGACAGAGATTTTGGTTCCTTTATTAACTTTAAGAAGGAATTTAAGCAAGCTGCCCTGGATAGGTTTGGTTCAGGATGGGCATGGTTATTGAAGGACAATAATGGAAAGTTGTCTATAGTTTCTACTCCAAATCAAGATACGCCAATACCTTTAGGGCTTAAGCCAATTATAGCTTTAGACGTATGGGAACATGCTTATTACTTAAAATATCAAAATAAAAGAGCAGATTATATAGATGCTTGGTGGAATGTAGTTAACTGGGATAAAGCTGAACAATTATATAATCAAAGTTGAAAATTAAATTATCTATTGGTGAAAACAAACATAGCTGTATCAATATAAATAATCTTATATCGATACAGCTATGTTTTTACTAGTAGAATAGCCTAGCGTATCTTTCTTATTAAAGAAATAAATTCGTAAGGTATTGTATTTCTTTCATCCTCAACACCGATTTCTTGTTCTATAATGTCCCAGTCAGAATAATCTATTTTTGGAAAAGTGGTATCTCCATCGAAGTGTTTTTTTACTCTTGTTATATAGAGTTTACTTGTGTAAGGAAGAAGTTGCGAATATATTTCTCCTCCACCAATTATGAAAACCTCATCCTCAATGTTAGAGAATCTAGTAATAATTTCATCAAGTGAATTAACCACTTCTACATTTTCGTCTTCAATAAAGAAGTTTTTATCTTTTGTTATAATAACATGATATCTATTTGGGAGAACACCTGGAAGCGATTGGAAAGTCTTTCGTCCTAAAATAACTGTATGTCCAGAGGTTATTTTTTTAAATCTTTTAAGATCTGCGGGAAGATGCCAGATTAGGTCGTTGTTATTTCCTATTACTCCATTTTCTGATATAGCTGCTATTATAGAAAGCATTAAATTGCCACCTCCATGTTTATTTTTGAATGATGTTTATAATCTATTAATTTAATGTCATCTGCTGTGAAATCATAAAAGTTATTAATTTCAGGATTTATCCAAAGTTTAGGTGCATCATAAGAACAATCTTTTCTCAAAAGCTGTTCTTTTAATCCATTAACGTGATTTTCATATATGTGAGCGTTATTTATAACATGTGTGAATAAACCAGGTTTTAGATTTGTAACTTGAGCTATAAGGTGTACCAATACAGCATATTGACTGGAGTTAAAAGGAACTCCAAGTCCCATATCTCCACTCCTTTGTACTAGCATGCAGTTAAGTCTCCCATCAGTAACATCCCACATGGTTAAGAAACAGCATGGATGAAGCGGTCCACCATTTAAATATGGAATTTGCCATAAATTTATCATCATTCTCCTATCTTGAGGATTGGTTTTTAAGGTTTCGATAAGATTATCTATCTGATCAAATTTTTTTACAATCCAACCATATGAAGTACCGATAGTTCCGTCATCCATCATCCATTCATCCCATATATGAACATTTTCTTCTTGAAGCTTTCTTACATCATTAGATCCATCTTTGAATATCCACAATAATTCTTTAACTGCAGTTTTAAAAGCTACAAATTTTGTTGTTAGGATAGGAAATTCTTTTTGTAAATCAAATTGCATTATTTGGTGAGGAAGTTTATATGTTCTTACACCAGTTCTATTAGTATCAAAATAACCATTTTCCAAAATATCTTCTACAATAGAAAGATATTTTTTATCATAAATGCTCATATTCTCCTCCTGTGATTTAGTGATAAGTAATATTAAAATATAAGTTTTATAGTTATGCTTATAGGATATTTAAGATTATAAATACAAGTTTCTTATATATGGATGTATCACTTCGTATTTGAATATATTAAAATAAAAATTCATAGAATCATCGAAGTTTTTATTTTGAGTCTACGATTAAAGTGTTTCATCTTCATACATATTTTACTCTTTTAGTACACACTTTAAAAATCGTAAATTATGCTATAATATGGAACTATCACAAAATGTATAGGTTTTTAATTTAAGCTTTTACCGTATACATACTTATTACTAAATATATAAACTTAAGGATATGTTTAATGGTGCCAAGGTTTAAAGTAATAAAAATATAGTAGCTAATTAATAAAGGAGATAAAGATTTGAAGATTGATAGATTAATTACAATAATTATGATGCTTATAAATAAAAAAAGAGTTACGGCTAAAGAATTAGCAGAGTTTTTTGAGGTATCAGTAAGGACTGTTCAAAGAGATATAGATGCAATAAATATTGCAGGTATACCAATAGTTTCATATAAAGGGTATGAGGGTGGATATGAAATACTAGAAGGCTACAAGATAGATAATAATTTTGTGACGGAAAAAGAATATGACTTGCTACTGAAGTTGCTTAAGGGGTTAGAAAATGTCTATGATGATCCTGTGGTGAAAGGCATGGCTGAAAAATTAAAAGCAGTTAAGGCTAATGACAACGTTAATATAGATAAGAATCTTATAATGGATTTTTCTCATTGGGGAAACTCAAAAAGAATCAAAAGAAAAGTATCACTAATAAGAGATGCGATAGATATAAAGTGTACCATAAAGTTTTACTATGTAGATCTAAATGGTAAAGGAACAGAAAGAGAGATTGAACCCCATACCCTAATACTAAAGGTTAATACTTGGTATGTTTATGGATTTTGTAAATTGAGAGGAGATTTTAGGTTATTTAAGCTTACAAGAATAGATAAGTTAGAAAGAACTGAAAATGTCTTTATACCTAAGGATATTGAAAATCATAGTCTGCTTACTGAAAAGGGAAGTAATTATATTCACTTGAAACTAAAATTTCATCCTTCATGTATGAATAGATTGGATGATTATTTTGAGATGGAAGAAATGAGTTTTCAAGAAGATGGAGATATACTGGTTGAGGTTAGTTATCCAGAAGATGAGTGGGTTTATAGCATGCTATTAAGCTTTGGGGATAAGGTTGAAATACTAGAGCCAAGTCATGTTAAGGATATAATTCTAGAAAGAGTGAAAAATATTTTAGATAAATATAAGTAATATGAAAAGCGCATGTGTTATTAATAGCGAAAAGACTTTTAAAGTTCAATTTATATATTCCTAAATAGGAAATAAACAATGGTTGGTTTAATCTCTATCATTGATGTATAATATTAAGTAGGATTTAGGAATGATAGTGAGGTGGTTAACCTTGGCATATACAGCTTTATATAGAGAATGGAGACCTAAGAAATTTGAAGATGTTGTAGGTCAGGAACATATAACAACAACTTTAAGAAATCAAATAATAAATAATAGAATAGCACATGCATATCTATTTTGTGGAACTAGGGGTACTGGTAAGACCTCAAGTGCAAAGGTGTTTGCTAAGGCTTTAAATTGCTTGGATTTACATGATGGAGAACCTTGTAATCAATGTGAGATGTGTAATAAGATCAATAATGGTCTTGCTATAGATATAACAGAGTTAGATGCAGCGTCCAATAATGGTGTAGATAAGATCAGAGATATAATAGATGATGTTCAGTATCCTCCACAGGAAGCTAGATTCAAAGTTTATATAATGGATGAGGTTCATATGCTTTCTCAAGGTGCAGTAAATGCATTTCTTAAGACTCTTGAAGAGCCCCCTAAAAATGTTATATTTATTTTGGCTACTACTGATCCTCAGAAGCTACCTATAACTATTTTATCAAGATGTCAGAGATTTGACTTTAAAAGAATAGGTAAGGATGATATAGCAGGGCATTTAAGACGAATAGTGAAAGAACAAGGTGTTTATGCTGATGATAAGAGTTTAGATTTAATATCAAGAGTTTCAGATGGAGCACTTAGAGATTCACTTAGTATATTAGACCAGGCAATTTCAATGGGAAACGGTAAGATTGCATATGAAGGGCTTGTATCAATGCTAGGACTTGTAACTAATGAGTACTTATTCAATATAACTGATGCTGTAGTTGAGAGAAATATTGAAAAAACTATGAATATAATAGAGGAAATAGTCTTCTCTGGTAAGGATGTACACTTATTTATAAAAGATCTAATATCTCATTATAGAAATCTGCTTATGGTAAAAGTCACAAACACCCCAGAAGAAGTATTGGATATGTCTGTGGAGAATATTAGTTTTCTTAAGCAGCAGGCTTCAAGGATGAGAGTAGAAGAGGTAATGAGAGCAATAAGAATACTTCAAGAAGCTGAGGAAAGTTCTAAACAAAGTAAGCAGGCGAGAATATATTTGGAGTTAGCTTCAATTAAATTATGTAAAATAGAATATGATACTTCAAAAGAAGTGTTGTTATCAAGAATAAATAAGCTTGAAGAAATAATAAAGAGTGGAAAGATAAAAGTGGCGGCACCTGCTTCCAGCGGTGTAGCAAACAATGAAAAGAGCCAAGGAGTATCCTCAGAGAGAAGTAAATTAAGCCCGTCTAAAGTGCAGCAAGAAGTGCATCATAGTGAAGGTTCTTCTAATCATAATGAACATTCATCAGTTACAATAGATGATGTAAAGCGAGCATGGAAGGATATTATGGAAGGCTTCAAAGCAAGAAGGGCTATGGTAATGTATGCTTCATTACTAACAGGAAAACCAGTTGATGTAAGCAATGGTGTTATAACTATAGAATATGAAGAGCAGTATGCATTTAATAAAGTTAGATTGGAAAAAATGGAAGTAAGAAGTACTGTAGACGATGTGTTTTCTGAGATATTAAAGGATAAAGTGAGAGTTATATATAAGGTTAACAAAGGTGAGGAAGAAACTAAAGACACAGAGGAGATATTAGTTGATATATTAGGAGAAGACATTCTTGAGATATTAGATGAATAATATAATTGATAATATTTGAGTATGCAAAGAAATATAAATAAAAATTAATTTATATACCTATAAACAATTAGAGATTTTACACATAATATTAACTATGAGGATATAGTATTGAATAAAAAAATACTATATAATATATACAGACTAAATGTGAGGAGGAATATCAAATGGCAAAAGGTGGATTTCCAGGAGGCTTCGGCGGAGGAAATATGAATAATCTTATGAAGCAAGCACAAAAGCTTCAAAAAGATATGGAAGATATGCAAAAAGAACTTGAAAACAAAGAATTCGAAGCTTCAGTAGGCGGCGGAGCAGTTGTTGTAAAAGTTAACGGGAAGAAAGAAATAAAGAGCATAAATATAAAACCTGAAGTTATTGATCCAGATGATGCTGAAATGCTTGAAGATTTAGTATTATCAGCAGTAAATGAAGCTTTAAGAAAAGCAGAAGATGAAACTGCTAATAAGATGGGTAAACTAACTGGTGGATTAAATATGCCAGGATTATTTTAGTAGATAAGTTTACGAAAGATATAATAAAGCTTATTTAGGCATACAAGGGATACAGTCCCCTGTATGCCTAAAATATTAGAGGAGGAAAGAAAATGGATTTTTACCCAGTTGCCATAGAGAAACTCATTGAAGAATTTGCAAAGTTACCAAGTATAGGACATAAAACTGCGCAAAGATTAACATTACATATACTTAACTTACCTAAAGATGAGGTAGAAGAATTTGCAAAGGCACTTGTAAAGGCCAGAGGAACTATAAAATACTGCTCTGTCTGTGGAAATTATACAGATAAGGATCCTTGTGCTATATGTTCTAACCCAAATAGAGAAAAGAATATGATTTGCGTTGTAGAACAACCTAAAGATATTATGACCATGGAAAAGGTGAAAGAATTTAATGGAGTATACCATGTACTTCATGGTAATATATCGCCGATGCAAGGAAGAGGTCCTCAGGATATAAGAATAAGAGAACTAGTGTCTAGAATGACAGGAGACATAAAAGAAGTAATTGTTGCGACAAATCCTACTATAGAGGGAGAGGCGACAGCAATGTATATATCTAAAATATTAAAGCCTCTAGATATTAAAGTTACAAGGATAGCAGCAGGTATTCCGGTAGGTGGAGACCTAGAGTATGCTGATGAAGTTACTCTTTCAAAGGCATTGGAAGGAAGAAAAGAAATATAATCTATTCTATATTATTATGACGAAATAGTTTTTTCACCAATAAATATTATAAAGAAAATAAAATTTTATCAAAAATCATGGTTCTCAGAATTGTCTACAGTTTGAACCATGATTTTTTATGTATGGTGTTAATTTTCAATTAAATATGTAATTAGTTACCAGGTTTTAAAACTATTTTATAATTAATGGCAGTTTGATATTGTTCATTGGTAATATAGCCATGCTCTTTCATTTTTTCTAGAACTAAATTTCTTCGTTGTAAGGTGTTGTCTAGGTGTTTTATTGGATCAAAATACTCAGGATCGTTAGGAATTGCAACTAAAAAACATATTTGTGAAAGGTCTAATTTTCTACAATCTTTATTAAAAAATTTTTTTGCAGCAGTATTTATACCATAAGCATTATTGCTAAAGTAAATATCATTAATATAAAACTCCAATATTTGATCTTTTGTAAATTTTTGTTCTAACTTAATGGCTATAAACATTTCTTCGACTTTTCTTTGATAATTTTTATCAAAGTTCAAAAAAACATTTCTTGCTAATTGTTGAGTAATAGTGCTTCCCCCTTGTGTTACTCTCCAATCATTTGTGAATATTGAATATATTGACCTAAAAATAGCTTTTATGCTTACGCCTCCATGATTATAAAAATCTTTATCTTCAATAGCGATAAAAGCATTTTTTACATCTTGTGGAATAAGTGTGGATTCAAGATATAAAGGATCTTTATTATTTAAAGTCTTTACATCTCTGGATTTATTCGTATCAAAGGTATTTATCGTACAGTTATTAACCTTTGTAGTTGCATCGTCATATAAAGATGAAATGGTAGGCCAATATTTAAAATAAATAAATCCACTAATAATAATTAGTATTATAGCAATGGAATATAAGCTTCTTAATAATATTATGCTTTTAAACTTACTGTGTTTAATTTTTTTGTTTTTCATTTAAAAAGTCCTTTCTTTAAACTCATTTCTACTGATATTGATACTGTTAATATAGTGTAAATTTTTTGATTGAATAGTGTACTGACAATAAATTAATTGTTATTATAACATAGTTATTAAGTTATTTTAATGATCAAGACTAATGAAAATAAGACGGCATAAAATCGAAGAGTACTATGGCAATAGAAGCACTTCTATGGAAAAGTAGAACCTATAAAGGTTGTTATGGCATATAAATTGTTCGGAAGTATAGAGAATGTTTTATTTAGTAAGTTTTTTGGAGATGATTAAAGTGAATGATAATAAGTGGGAGTAAAGGGGTAAAAAAGCTGTAAAATATGTAAGATAAAATAGAAAATGTGAGTAGGAGAGATCAGTTATGAATGATAAGGAAAAGTTATATTATAGTAAGGAAGATTTAGTAAGGCAGATATTAGAAAATGATAAGGATTTAAAAGGTAGTAATATTAATGAAGAACTGCTGCATGAACTTATTAGTGGAAAAATATCAAAAAATATAAATGAAACAAATGATGAAAATTCAACATTGGGTCAAAGAGTTGCAGATAAGGTAGCAGCATTTGGTGGCAGCTGGGCATTTATAATAAGTTTTGGTTTGGTGATATTAATTTGGATCATAGGGAATGTAGTTGTTTTGAGCAATAAAGCATTTGATCCATATCCATTTGTGTTTTTAAATCTTGTATTATCATGTCTCGCTGCAATACAGGCTCCCATAATAATGATGTCACAAAATCGTCAATCAGAAAAAGATAGACTAACAGCTGCTAACGATTATCTTATTAATTTAAAATCTGAAATTATAGTAGAAGATTTGCATTATAAGATTGATATGTTAATTAAGCAACAAGCTGAGAATACTAAAAATATAGAGATGTTATTAAAGACAATAGAAGAATTAAAAAAATAATATTAATTACGTTTAAATTTCATGTTTATGTCTTGCATTCTATAAATCATATAATTATTAGCGATTATAAGAGTAGTAATATATAACGGATAAGATATGTAAAAAAATGTCTTATCCGTTTATATGTATAAGAAAAAATCTGATTTTAGCATCCCCCCATCCTAAATCCCAAGGGACATGATACCTATCTGTCGTATGGGAATTTACTAATGGATAACCATGAGAGTCAAAGCCTGTTATAACTGCAAAGTGATCTATATTGTTTGGACCTTTCTCATATGCGATTAAATCTCCAATTTGCAAGTTGCCAATTATACCTTTAGCAGAAGTTTTTGAAGGCTTGGTTAATTCCTTAAAGGTGCCAACATTAATCACAGTCCCCTTACCGCTATTTATTAAGTAGTTTTTTAAACTATTTGCATTAACCCAAGTTTTGCTACTAGGAGTCCAAATGCCTCCCAAAGGCATGCCTCCCCCTTCTTTATCTGCTAATACTTGAGATATATAATTAGTACAGTCTCCACCTCTGCCGTTATAGTCATTATACTTTTCATTGTATTTTAAATCATTATTGGTTTCAAAAGCGGCGCCACAATATTTATCAGCATAATATACAGCTTTTTGTCTATCATAAAAAACTTTGCAATAATTTACTGTCTGATAATTATTATTTGTATTATGAACAGATGATGGCTTTTCTGGCAGTTTAGCAACTACATTAGTGTATCTATGTAAGGCATCCTCAAAGCAGTCAGTGTATCGATCACTATAAATAACCCACTTTTCATTCTTTTTAATCAAGCTTGTAGTATGTCTTATTCCAATCCTAAAAGAATCAATTGGAGAGTTAATATCTTTATCATAAACATAGTCAAATTTATATGATTCATGCAAATACACTTTTAGTATATTATCTTGGGGGTACACCTTCTTTATTGACACAGAAGATCCTATTGTACCAAATGTTATATTTCTTTCACTGGACCAATCGTTGAGATATTTTACACGTTTAATTTCATGTTCTAATGCCAGTTGGCCATATTTTTGCGAGGTATCAAAAAGTGCGTTTAAAGATGCTATATCACCAGATACAAGAGCTGTTGAGCGTTCATTATATATTCTCTCTAATTCGGATTTTAATTCATTCATATCAACATTGTTGATTGAATTTTCTTTATTAGACTCTACTTGGTTTAGATTTTTATCATTAACATGAATATCATTTTTATTCGAACTACTTTCAGTGGAGTCTGTAATCGCTTCTTTTGAAAAACTTTTTTGTTGAGTATCTTTAGCATCTTTAATTCCATTTTCACAGCCTAACATAAGGTTAACAAATATAATTAAAGAAAAAGAAACTATAGAAATACGATTTTTTATCATTACTAGTAAAACACCTTCTTTATCTTAAGCTATTTACTAATTAGATTTTCCTAGTGATACAAGAATAATGCACATTAATTTTACATCTATTATTAATCGATAAATAAAGATATATAAATTATTCTTATATTGGTGTCTAGCTTAAAGTTATTATATTAAATAAGGTGTATTAAAGTGCAAATAACTTACTGTATTTTATTTTAAATCTAATGTTTCTAACATAGGCTATATAAAATCCAAAATAAGAAAAATAAAAGGGTAGGATTAAAAGTCAGTTTATTAGCTTCTTAATATCTGTAGCAAGAAGTAAATCTTAAGGTAAAATTAAGTTGTGTAAATTTATGTAAAGTTGTAAAATATGGAATAATATCACTGTGCTAAAACTATAATAATAACCTCAAATAGATTAAAAAGATACAAATATAAATAAAAATATTCTAATAAAAGTTTCAGTAAAAGAATAAGTGTATGAATATATAATCCATAATATGTAAATAATTTAGATAAAATACAAGCATATTTGGAGGAGTATATGAATAAAAATTTTATATTAGAGTATGTTAAAAGTAAGGTTGACTCTTCAAAGGAAAAAAATGATTTGTTACGTCAGATTGAAGATGCTAGATTAGAGTTGGAATGGGCTTGGGAAGTATTTAATTATGTCAATGACCCTAAGCTTATAGAAGTTGCTATATTCTCTGAACAAGCAGCTAGAACACGATATGAGTTTCTTATAAGTGAGGCTAAAAAATTTGGTATAAAAGCAGATACAACATTAAATTTAAGAGTATGTAAATAAGTATACTTATAAGGATTTATACTAATTTAAGTTTATGTATATAAATTAAGGGGTTGGGAGTATGGATGCATTAATATTTGGTGCCATAGGTTTAATTTTATTGGTTATTTTAGTTAAATTTTTTTCGTGGCCATTAAAAATACTGATGAAGTTATTGATAAACGGGGTATTAGGAGTTATTTTGCTTCTAATAACTAACTACGTAGGACAACAATTTTTTCATTTCACTATAGGTATAAATGTCATAACTGCATTGATTGCAGGTTTTTTTGGAATACCAGGAGTTATATTTTTAATAGTTTTTAAGTTATTTCTTTAAATAAAAAACAGGTGATATTAAATTACACCTGTTTTTTTACCGTATAGTAAATTATAAAATTTTTAATGCAAAAAAACCGCCAATGAAAGCACATTAGCGATTTTTTATTAATAGATGGGAGCGGTAATTTCAATATTATAATTATAGGGATGTATTAAAACTTACTCAGATTCATAAAATGTTATATATAGAATCTGAAGAATCTTCTTTATAGGATTATTATATGTGTTAACAATAAAAGTGTTACAGATTAAAAAAATAAATTTTAAAATTTTTTTAAGTTGCTAGTAAAAGTTTTCACAGTAATGGTTTTAAGACCATAATATTGTGGAATATAAATAAAAGAATAATTTTAAGGAGGGAGTTATAACGGGTAGTATAAAGAAATTATTTAAGGAAGAATGGAAAGGGATAAGTGTAGTAGCAGGTATTATATTCTTGAGCTTATTCTTTTTAACTAATACACATCAGATGATATCTTATGTTAGAAAACCTCCAGAACCTGTGGATTGGCTAACTGGCGAAGAGCTTATAAATAGCTTTTTGTCGCTGGGAATTTTAAAATCAATTATTATATATTTGATTTGTGGTATATTGATATCGATATATTTGAAAGACAAAAAAGAATACTTTTCTTTTAAAGAAGGAGAAGAAATATCTAAAAAGTATTTAAATAAAAGTGCATTTTTTACTATATCTAGCTTTATAGCTATATTCACTTTATTTATAGTAAAACTAATATTGTTTGTTGTTGGAAGTAGATTGTTTTCATTATATGGAAAATTAACATTAGGACAAGTTATCTTATTCTTCTTCATATACTTTTCAATGTTGTTAATGATCAATAGTGTAATATTACTTACAAATATGTTCTTTGAAGAAAAGGTATTGGCTATGTTAAGTCCACTTTTTTTTATTGAAACAGTTATAGCTGTTTTTGGTATAACTAGTATGTTTATAAGTGATAAATTAAGTTGGCTTGCTGATTTTTTAAACTTTATAAATTATAGTACTATAGACAAATTAATTTATAGTTATGTATATGGTTATAGGATTGAAAGTTTAGATATAGGAGCTCAAGTTCTTTATATAGTAGTTACTTTAGCTTTTACAGTTATATTCACTATTTTGTCCTATATAGGATATAAAAGCATAAGCATAAAAGGTAGTAAAGATCTATACTATTATGAAGGTGCTAGAGTATTTTGGTATGTAATCTTTGGAACTATGGTTTGCTATTTTATAGCATTTACCATATCAGCAGTATTGGCTCTTTTTCAAAAGGATACTTCCATTGAGAAAGGCAAGTATATATTTAATATAGCTTTTATGGTAGCTACGCCGATATTTATAATATTAGAATATATAATATATAAACTAATAAGTAAAAAAGCAGCTCTTGTAGTAGAGGAAAATGAAGAGCTTACAGTATAAATTTTTAAATTATATTTTAGGTGGGAAATTGATAAGATTGTTTAACAATTCTATTAATTTCTTATTTTTTTTACAAACAAACGTGAGGATAGTAGAAATATACAATCTTTAAATATTGCCTGAGCAATTGCCGTTATAGGCGTAGTATCAATAGTATTTTGTGCTGTTTTTAATCTTATGTTCACTAAAGAAGAGTGCTTCAACGAGATTTTTATGTGCATATGACTATTAAATATTAAAGTGGTATAATATGCTATATAAAATTAGTATGGAGGTTAATTATGCCTATAGGAACAAAATTTAATTGCAGTTATTGTCCGGATTTCAAGAATGGTAATTGTGATGGTGAAGATAAGAACTGTTTGTGCAGAGAATGCCCAAGAAATTTAGGACAATGTATTTGTGTTAAATATTGCAGAGAAACTGAATCAATATTGACTTTTGATGAGGAAGTAAGTGAAATAAGAGCAGAAGACCCAAGAAAAATGTATGAAGACTAAGGGGTATTACATAAATATATAAATATATATAAATTTGAAGGGGGCGTGTATTGTGAATTTAAATGAGAAGCTTAAAGAGGTAAGGGAATATATTAAGACAAAGGAACTTTTAGATCAAGCAACTGGTTTAGTGTACTGGGATATGAGAGTTGGTATGCCTAAAAAAGCTGTAGAGCAAAGAGCTGAAGTTGTAGGATATCTTTCTAGCGAAGGATATAAGTTTACTACATCAGAGAAAGTTAAAGGGTTTATAGAGTTTTTCAAACCACATCTAGATGAGCTAAATGTTATAGATAGAGCTATGATAGAAGAGCTTAGAAGACAATATGATGAAATAAAAAGGATACCTGAAGATAAATATAAGGAGTATGTAATATTGTGCTCCAAATCAGAAGCTGCGTGGGAAGAAGCCAAAGAAAAAAATGATTTCAGTATATTTAAGCCATACCTAGGAAAAGTCATAGAGTACCAAAAGGAATTCTTAGAGTATGCTGGATATACTGAAACCAAATATGATAGTTTGCTAGATAAGTATGAAAGAGGAATAACAGTAGAGAAACTTGATGAAGTATTTGGAGAACTAAGAGATGCCATAGTGGATTTATTGAATAGAATAAAGAATAGTGGAACAAACATAGATGATTCATTCTTTAAAAATAAATTTACTAAAGATGAACAAGAAGAGTTTGGATTATTTGTCTTAAGGAAAATGGGATATGATTTTGATGCAGGAAGATTAGATGAAAGTGTTCATCCTTTTACTATTAACTTTGGAAATAAAGATGTAAGAATAACTACAAATTATCACGAAAATGAATTTAGAAGTGCTTTGTTTAGTAGTATTCATGAGGGGGGTCATGCACTATATGAGCAAGATATTCCTGATGAATTAATGGGAACAGGCCTAGGAACTGGAGTATCCATGGGTATACATGAATCTCAATCAAGATTTTATGAAAATATTTTAGGAAGAAGCAAAGCATTTTGGAAGTACTTCTTTCCGGAAGCAAAGAAGAGATTTAATCAGTTAAAGGATGTAAGCTTTGAGGAGTTTTATAAGGCTATCAATATAGTTGAACCTTCGCTTATAAGAACAGAGGCAGATGAATTGACTTATAGTCTTCATGTAATTATAAGATATGAAATAGAAAAGCTGATATTCAATGGTGAAGTTAACTTGGAGGATTTACCTAAGATTTGGAATGAAAAGTATAAGGAATATCTAGGGGTTGAACCATCGAATGATGCAGAAGGGATACTTCAAGATATGCACTGGTCTGACGGTTCCTTTGGATATTTTCCTAGTTATGCATTAGGTAATCTTTATGGTG
Source organism: Clostridium fungisolvens (assembly GCF_014193895.1). NCBI lineage: Bacteria > Bacillati > Bacillota > Clostridia > Eubacteriales > Clostridiaceae > Clostridium > Clostridium fungisolvens. The sequence goes on from NZ_BLZR01000001.1 coordinate 5,036,162, forward strand.
CTCAAATGCTTAAAAAAATGCTTAATGATAGTCCAGCAATTTTCGATGAGGTTGAAAATGGAAATCTTGATACGATACATCAATGGCTTAAAGAAAATGTGCATAAACATGGAGCAGTATATAAACCTGCTGATCTTATTAAATTAATTTCTGGTGAAGAATTAAATGCAAAGTATTTTATAAAATACTTAAATGATAAATATAAAGAAGTCTATAATTTAAAGTAGAGAATTATGTATGTTATAAGGTAACTCATTGAAAGAAGTGAGTTGCCTTTTTTGCTTCTATATATGAAAATGCACAATTGGTGGATTAATATGAGGTTTCCAATTGAAATATGTATATTAATATCATACATATAAATGGATGGTAAGTTCAAATTGAATTAATTTGGCTTTATTTACAATATAATAGAATTAAAGGAAAATAAAAGCAGAAAATTTTTAAAATACAGTCACATATTTTCGACAATATTAGTATTATATATTAAGTTCATACTCAAATGGAGGTATTAATATGGCAGAGAATAATAAATATAATTGTGGATGTGCAAAATCAGAAACTTTGGTTCAAGCACATGGTTCTAATAGTTGTGTAAAAGGAATAAAACCACCATTCTTTAGCAGACTTCCTGTAGTTATAGCTGCAAAAGAAGTAGAAATAGGTATTGAATCTTGTATAAGTCTTCCTTATGCTGAAAGATACTATGAAATTAAGAGAACAAAGAAGAATTTATTTGTAACTCAAGCTAGAGTAGTAAGCTTAAACGACAAATGCGGAAAACTATTCTTACAAGGTTATATTGAAAAGAATATAGAGTATGCTACTGCAGATTGCGTAAGCAAAGATAAGGGAGTAATAAACGGCGATATAAGACATCATACTGTAAAGGTTCCTTTCCATGTTATAACTGACATCGACTTCCTATTAAAACCAGTAAATAAAGATAGAACAAGTTTAACTGAATCTGATCTTTATTGTGATGCATCTGAATACGATAGCTGTAACTGCTCTTGTGACGGAGTAAAAGGAAAAGCTTATTGTGAATCAGATTTTAAAGAAGGCACAACTTACAATAGCAGACCATTTATAAAACTTGATGGATTCAAGATAATAGAATTAGATATGTACAAAGATCCATCTCCATTAGGCTGCGAATATGATGGTTGGGAAGAGCATAAAGATGATAAGAAACCAGTGCCAGAACATGAAGATAAATGTAATTGTACTCCTGAATATGAAGGTACTTTATATTCAAAGATAGTTGAAAAAATGGTACTTTTCTTAGATATAAAAGTTCTTCAAGAACAGTATGTATTAGTAGAATGCTAATAACTTAATGCTTTGAGTGCAAAACTGTATCAGTTTTGCACTCTTAGCTTATAATAATATATAACAATTTTTAGGGTATGTTATTATGAATGAATATATAAACGAGGAGCTATTATTTAAAATATTTTCTTCCTTTTTATTAGCACATTATTATAGTGAAGAGGATGGATTAGATAACTTTGATGAAGTACATAAGGATAAAAGTACAGTGTATTTACATAAGAAGTTTACTGATTCAACAGAAGGCAGACTATTTAATAAGAGATATAGCAGTTTATATAAAGATTACAGTTATAACAATTTTACAAACATTAAAAAACCTCAAATAAGTAGTGAAGTTCTTAAGACAAAAACAGTTGAAAATAATATATATAAATTATATAAATCTAATGATGTTGAAGATGATAAATGGAGTAATGATAACAATGAAAAATTAGTCAAAGTAGCTGATATAGATGTATTAATAGCTATACTAAAGATACCTATCTCAATAAGCAAAATCATTAATCTAAATAATGATAAGATTTATAAGATAGAGAGTATGAACTGCAGTTTAAAGAAAATATCGGGTAATCTTTTATTGCTTAATAACACTGAAGAACAAGTTAAGGTGAAGTTATTTTATGAAGGTGAGGTCAGAATACAAGCAAAACTACTATGTGTTGATCATATAAATAAAGAGGTTCTATATTGTAATACAAAAGACTTAGTTTTTTATTCTGACTTTAATGGAACAATTAATACTTATATAGAACAACGATTTGTACAAGAGATAGAAAGTGTGAATATACCTATAAAGATTGATTTAGTAAGCAATGAATTTAACTTAAAAACTATACTAGAAGAACCTGTATCTATCTTTGGCTTGGAGGAAGAGTATTACAAGTCACTTGCAGTTATAGGTAACATAGATTCGGAAATCACACTTTTAAGTAAAAGATATGCAGATATTTAAGTTGAATATTATAACACTCCTAAACAAATAATAGAAATATTATTGTTTAGGAGTACATAGATATGGAATATAGTGAGTTAAGAGGTATAATAGGTGCAAATTGTAAGGAGTATACAGCCAAAGATGATATATTAATGATGAGCATGAGATTAGCATCCGTAAGTTGCGACAACTGTTCACATTATGTTGGAGGTTCATGCAATAAAGACTCATTTGAGAGACTTAAACAAATAGCACAAAACAATTAATTAATATGCAAAATTATATGTATATGTTTTAATTACTTAAAACTTCTGTTTCTATAACAGAAGTTTTTATTTATTCTTTTTTAGCGAATTTTTTAGGCTATGTTTAGTATTATTGTTAAAATTACAGTATCGGAGGAGTGATACCTTAATTTCAATGCAATGTTAAAACACAGCCTATATTTAATATATGGTTAATTGATAAGGTGGTTACTGATGAATCACTTCATAATTAAATTTATATTTTCAAATTCTCCTCTCAGAACCTAGAGGAGTTTTGAAAATAGATTTCGGAGTGAAGTGTTTCGTTTTTAAAAGTGAATTTTTAACAAATGATAAAAATATTTGTATTTGTAGACATTTTCATTAACATTAAGCAAATTTTTTAATAGATTATTATATAAACAGTTGTTTTTTTAAAAGATTATTGTATAAATATTTTGAAAATGATAGAATTTATAATAACACATGGGAGTATATAATTTATTTTGGGGGTGTCTTTATGCACAAAAAATTATTTATTCCCGGACCAGTAGAGGTAAGACAGGAAGTTTTAGAACAAATGGCAAAACCTTTAATAGGTCATAGAGGAAAGGAAGCTTCAGAGCTTCAAAGAAGGATAAGTAACAATCTTAAAAAACTTTTTTATACAGAAAGTGAGATATTACTTTCTACTAGTTCAGGTAGCGGACTTATGGAGGGCGCCATAAGATCATGCACATTAAAGAAAGCAGCTGTCTTCTCCTGTGGGGCTTTTGGAGATAGATGGTATGAAATGGCTTTACACAATAATGTGCCTGCAGATAAATTTCAGGTTGAGTGGGGCAAAGCTATAAAGGCAGAAGTTGTAGAAGAAGTACTTTCTACAGGTGAGTATGACTTAATAGCTATTACTCATAATGAAACATCAACTGGACTAATGAACAATTTAGAAGAAATTTCAAAGGTAGTGAAGAAGTACCCAGAAGTGGTTTTCTGTGTAGATACAGTAAGCTCAGCTGGTGGTACAAAAATAGAAGTTGATAAATTAGGTATAGATATTTGCATAACTTCAAGTCAAAAGGCATTGGGCTTGCCTCCGGGACTCGCAGTGTGCACATTCTCAAACAAGGCTAAAGAAAGAGCTGAAAAGGTTCCTTTTAGAGGCACTTATCTAGATTTATTAGCAATTTATAAATATATACAGAAAAAGGATTATCAATATCCATCAACACCATCATTATCTCATATGTTTGCTTTAGATTATGAACTAAATTATATAGTAAATGAAGAAGGTATTGAAAATAGATTTAGTAGACATTTAGAAATGGCAAATATAGTTAGAGAGTGGGCGAAAAAATATTTTAACATTTTCCCTGAAGAAGGTTATTGGTCAGATACCGTGACTAATATAACTAACACAAGAGGTATTGATATTGGAGCACTTAACAAAGAGCTAGGCAATAGAGGTTTTCAATTATCTAATGGATATGGAAAGCTTAAAGATAAGACTTTTAGAATAGCTCATATGGCGGATTGCAGTGTAGATGATATCAAAGAACTTTTATTTAATATTAATCAAATCTTAGGACTTGAATAATTATTGTTTTTATATGAGGGGGAAAGTGAAATGTATAGAGTATTGGTGACAGATGGACTAGAAAAAGAAGCTATTTTAAAACTTAGAGATTTAGGTTTTGAAGTAGTAGAAGAGCACTATGTACCAGAAGAACTTGGTGTAATACTAAGAGAGTTTGATGTAGTGGTTGTTAGGTCAGCTACTAAGATAAATAAGAGAATAATAGATAAGGCCAGTAAGACTGGAAGGTTGAAGGCCATTATTAGAGGTGGAGTAGGAGTAGATAATATAGATGTTTCCTACGCTTTAGAAAATGGAATTCAGGTAATGAATACACCCAATGCAAGTTCAGCTTCAGTAGCAGAGCTTACTATAGCTCATATGTTTGCACTTGCAAGGTTTATAAATATATCAAATGTAACAATGAGAAACTTAGAGTGGAATAAAAAGAAATATGAAGGCATAGAACTAAGTGGAAAAACCTTAGGAATAGTAGGTATGGGTAGAATCGGAAGAGAAGTTGCTAAGAGAGCCTGCTGCTTAGGTATGAATGTTCTATATTTTGATGGACTAGGTGAATTAAATGATCTTGAAAAATATGAATATGGATATAGAGATTTTGATGAACTTTTAAAAGAGTCAGATTTTATAACTCTTCATGTTCCGTTTGATAGCTCAAAGGGTCCTTTAATAGCTAAAAAAGAATTTGAATTAATGAAAGATGGAACTTATATAATTAATTGTGCAAGAGGTAAGGTTGTTGATGAGGCTGCTTTACTTGATGCACTAAATAGTGGGAAGATAGCGGGTGCAGGTATAGATGTATTTGAAGAAGAACCTACAAGAAATAAGGAGTTAGTAAACCATCCTAGAGTTAGTGCTACTCCGCATATAGGTGCAGCTACTAGAGAAGCTCAGACAAGAATAGGTAACGAAATTGTTGAAATTATAGGAGATTTCTTTCATAAATAAGATTTATTAAGATGAATACCCAATTTCAAAGCTTAGATTATGCCAATGTTCATTCGGTTATATTTTAAATTGGCTTTATGAAATTGGGTGTTTTTCTAGCTTAAGGGGTATAAAGTTTTAATTATAATAAATAAAAACTTTACAGCTAATATACTAGGAATCTGTTTACAATGAGGAGGATAAAAATGGCTATAGTAAGACCTTTTAAAGCAGTTAGACCAATGCCGGAACTAGCTGCAAAAGTTGCTGCACTTCCATATGATGTTATGAACTCTGATGAAGCTAGAGAAATAGTACAGAAAAATAAATATTCCTTTCTTCATGTGGATAAAGCTGAGATAAACTTAGATTCATCTGTGGATATATATGATGAGGCTGTGTATAAAAAAGCTAAAGAAGTCTTGGATAGGATGGAAGAAAGCAAAGTTTTTATTCAAGATAATGACGATTGTCTCTATATATATAAACAAACAATGAATGGGAGAAGTCAAATTGGTTTAGTTTCTTGTGTTTCTATAGATGATTACATTAATAATGTTATAAAGAAACATGAGTTTACAAGGCCTGATAAAGAGCAAGATAGAATAAAACATGTTGATTACTGCGATGCAAATACAGGTCCTATATTTTTAACTTATAGGGATAATGAAAACATCTCAAGTATAATAAACAATTGGATTAAGAAAAATCCAGAGTGTGATTTTATATCTGAAGATGGGGTAGGACATGTTGTATGGAAAGTAGACGATAAAAGTACTATAGACTCTCTAAGTGAATACTTTAATAGAGTTGATTATCTTTATATAGCAGATGGACATCACAGAGCAGCTTCTGCTGTAAAAGTGGGATTAATGAGAAGAGATGGCTGTAAGGATTTTAGCGGGAAAGAAGAGTTTAACTTTTTTCTCGCAGTATTATTTCCAGAGTCTGATTTAAAAATTATGGACTATAATAGAGTAGTAAAAGATTTAAACGGATTAACAAATGCTGAATTTCTAGATAAGATAAGTGAAAGCTTTTATATAACACCTCAAGAAAAAGGTGAAAAGTATAAACCAGAACAAAAGCATACCTTTGGAATGTTTCTTGATGGACAGTGGTTCAAGTTAGAGGCTAAGGAAGATAGTTTTGATAACTTAGATCCTGTAAAAAGCTTAGATGTATCTATACTCCAAGACAATTTATTATCACCTATATTGGGGATAATAGATCCTAGGAGTGACAAGAGGATAGATTTTGTTGGTGGCATAAGAGGTCTGGATGAATTAGAAAAAAGAGCTTCATCTGATATGAAAGTAGCATTTTCAATGTATCCAACTTCAATTGATGAAGTAATGAGTATAGCAGATAAAGGAGAAGTTATGCCTCCAAAATCTACATGGTTTGAACCAAAGCTAAGAAGCGGATTATTTATTCATAAATTGAAGTAGGTTTTATTTGTAAAATGTAAGTTAAGCCATGAAGTAATTCATCTATTGATATTAAGAGTAAATAGGAAAGACTTGTAGAGTATTAATTCTCACAAGTCTTTTTTTGCGGACAAATGGTTATCGCCTTCAAATATCTTTTGTGTTAGTATAATATTGGAATATTTGTAACTTACATCTTTTTGGGTGGTGAAAAGGTTTGGAAGATAAAGATATAGTAGAACGTGTTTTACAAGGCGAAGCATTATATTTTGAATATATTATTGATAAATATGAAATTCCTATTTTAAAGTACATATATAGTTTTATAGGGGATAGAACTATGGCTGAGGATTTATGCCAAGAGACCTTTATATCAGTGTATAATAAGTTATACACCTATAATAATGCTAATAAGTTCTCTACTTGGATATATTCTATAGCACATAATAAGTCTATTGACTATTTGAGAAAGATAACTAAAAATCGTGAAATCGCAATTGATAACATTAAAGATTCACTTTCTAGAGAGAAATCGCCTCAGGAGGTAGTAGAATATAAGGAAACATTAGATTCAATAGAAGATTTTATAAAAAAACTAGACATTATAGATAAGCAGATATTATATTTACGTTATGCCCACCCTGATGTAAGTTTTAGGGATATATCAAGTATGATGGGGATGAATGAATCTACAGTGAAGAAACGGTACTATAGATTGTATGATAAATATGAAGTTTATCTAGATAGGAATCTTAAAGGAGGTGGTAGTCTTGGATTGTCAAAAATTCAGAAATAGCGTTATAGATATGTTAGAAAATCAAGTGAGTGATGTTGATAAGTCGAGTTTAGAAGATCATATAAGAAATTGTAAAGATTGTAAGGATTATTATGATAAGATGGCTCATATAAAAATTGGATTATTTAGAGAGATTGAGAATGATCAAATCCAATATTTCAGTAGAAAAGAATCTATAATGAACTCTATAGATTTGGATAAGTACAATAGAAAATCCACAAAGACTATTAACTTTATAAGAATTAATAAGGATAAATTTTTGATTTCAGTTTTATCTATTGCTGCAATAATGACTTTAATTGTATTAATTCCCTCCTTCTCAACATATAAATTTCATAACAATGCTACTAAAGCTAATAAGAGTTTGGCTATAGATAAAAAAGATGAAGCTATTTCAAACAGCTATAATATAAAGTCCAAGTCAGATGCTTTAACAGGTTTAATAATTGAGGATGAAGACAAGACTGTTAATTATATCGTAAAGCCAATAGATGCTAAAACTGAGATGAGTAGACATCAAGATCAGAATACTACTCTTATTGAATTAGATAAAGATAAACTAGTTCTGTATAACGGTGATGTAGTATATTCTTCACTAGAGAATAATGTACAATTTTATATGAAGGCAAATGAGTTTGATTTACATAATAAAAATAAATATTTACTAAGTTCAACTAAAAACTTTATGTTACTGCCTGATTCGAAGCATTCTAATTTATATATAGTGAATATTATAAAAAATAGAATACTAAAAATCAATATTGATATAAGTGGCGCTTCTATCAATGCAGTTTGGTCAAGCAATGATGTGTATTTATGCCTACAGATTAACAAAGATATCTATTTATTTAATAGTGACAATGAGAAAATTAGTTATGTTGGAAATGAAAATAACTATTCAATAAATTATGTTACCGATGAGGGGATAATAATAACATCAAACAATAGATTGTTACCTGCTGACAGAACTGTTGAAAATATAAAACCGTATAGGCTGTTTGCATATAATAATTATATATATGCACTATGCTATGATAATGAAAAGAATACAGAACTTTATAAGTATGATTATAGTAACGATAAGCTGGTAAATATAATGAACTTAGGTAAAAGAGAATATATTTATGATAAATCAGATAGTCCATTTTTAATAACTAAAAAGGATAAAAGCAATAGTGGAGTAATAGTTAATATAAATACTTTACAAAGCTACAGTTATAATGGTGATGTAAATATTCTAGATGATTTTAAAAATTCCATATCGCCAAGTGGAAATAGATATATTAGCAAGGTTAGTACTGATAATGGTAAGCAGGTGTTCAGTATACACACGGCAGGATCAAAAGTTATGAAAGATGTTTACGTCAATAATTACATAGGTGCATTTATTGATGACGATACTTTAGTATACTGCATTAAAGGTGATGAGGATAATAAGGTTAAACTTAAGATTATTAAGGAAAACTTAAATAGTGACGAAAAGAAGGTTATATTAACTAAATAGAGTATAGGATTTTTGTATCTAAGCTTAAGTTATAATTGTTTAATAATACTGCACCTATAATTTTTAACATGTAAAATTAATGGTTACACTAGAAACTCTAGAAATGATTAATAATATATGAAGATATCAGTGCTAATGAAAATCCCCTCTTGTTAAAAACAGGAGGGGATTTTGAGTTATGTAATATATTTTAATACTAGATTCTTTCTATCATAGCTTTTAATATAGATGTTGAGTTTTTTACTCCAATAGGAATAAACTTTTCATAATCCATATGAGCTCCATTGTTGGCATTATCTGATATAGATCTTATAACCACAAATGGAACATGATTTAAATAAGCTACATGTGCTATACTTCCGCCTTCCATTTCACATGCAGATGCATCAAACTCTTTTGCAAGCCATTGGATTTTTTCTAAACTTGCTATGAATTGATCTCCAGATACTATTCTTCCGGTAAATGTATTTATCTCCGGAAGTGATTTGCAAGCCTCTTGAGCTATAGCTACAAGTTTTTCATCGCATTTAAAATCAAAGGTATCCATTCTTGGTATTTGCCCAGGTTTATCGCCAAAAATAGTAGTATCCATATCATGTTGAACTAGAGAGTTACCTATAACTACATCTCCAGGGTAGATATCTTTACCTATACCACCTGCAACACCAACGTTTATAACCATATTGACTTTATATTCACTAATTAGTATTTGCGTACATACAGCAGCATTAACTTTACCTATGCCACAAACCACAGCAACTACATTCTTGCCCCATAATTGTCCACGGTGAAAAGTCATATTTGCCTTCTTTTCAGTGTTTTCTAAATTCATATCCTTTAGAAGAATCTCAAGTTCTTCAGTCATTGCACCAATAATTCCTATAGTCATTGCGAAAGCCTCCATATAAATTGATAATTTTAATTATACTTAATCTGATGAAATTTCTCAATTAAAGTCTTATATATTAATATTGAATTCATCATCATAAGTATTATCTTTTCTTAATGTGTCAAAATAAATTTGTCTATTCTTTAAATCTAATCTTTTTAATCCAATTTTAAATAGGACTGCACCAAGCACTACAACTACTATTGATAGAGATACTAATAAATATATATTAGACAAACTGTCTATATCAGGCATGAAAGCAAGTATATTATTTATAGAGTGACACATCATGGATAAGAATATAGACTTTGTTTTTAGATAAATATAACCTAGTATGAGACCAAGAAGGAAGGCGTTAATACCTTGAGGTAAGTTCATATGCATAGAAGCAAATATTAGCGAAGATACAATTAAAGCTACCTTTGAAGAGTATTTTTTTGAGAGGCCATTTAATATTATGCCTCTATTTACGAATTCTTCTTGAATTGGAGCTATTACAATAGCAGTGATAAGTCCTATAAGAGGATTTTGAAATATATTATTAAAGGCATCCTCTATAGATTTAGGAAGAGGTATTAAGCTTACTACATGATTTAATGAGCCGGAAAATAATAATCTAAATCCTAGTATTAAGCAGATGATTCCTATTATGTCGGATTTATTGAATTTTCTTTCTGGAAAAGCTAAATTAGTTTTTATCGCAAAGAATCTGCACATCACAAAGATTGTTGCCACTAAAGTAAATATAGAGGATATTAAAAAAAAGTATTCTGATTTAGAAGCAGAGGTTATGCTATTGATACCTCCATATGAGGATAAGCTTGCTCCTACGATGGCACAGGCAATCAATAATATAAATTGTACTACTACAGGTATAATTAGAGAGAATAACAAAGCAATCCATATTGCTTTTAAAATTCCTATTTTTTTTGAATCCAATAATTCTTCTTCTAAATCAATTAGTGGATTAAATATAATTAATTTTCTAAGTTTCATATGGCACCTCAATTATCACAAAGTATAATCATTATACTAGCATAAAATACAATTTATGTAAAATAGGTACAGGATTAATGGAAAATATATTTGGTGATAATCATTATTTACCTATTGAAGCGATAAGATTTATGGTATATTATTATATGAGTTGTTTTAAGAATAAAAAAGATGAACAGAGTGTTTAATACAATGTTTACTAATGAATATAGATTTGTTGAAAAGGAGAGTAATATTAATGCTACAGCATTCATTATCAAGAACAGAACTCCTTATAGGAAAAGAGGCATTACAAAAATTAAGAGATAGTAAGGTAGTTGTATTTGGTATAGGTGGAGTAGGTAGCTTTACTGCAGAGGCATTAGCAAGAGCGGGAGTAGGAACCTTAGTGCTTATTGATGATGATACAGTATGTTTGACTAATCTTAATAGACAAGTACACGCTACATATAAAACAATAAGTAAGAACAAAGTTGATGTGATGAAGGAAAGAATTGGAGAAATAAACAGACAGTGTGAAATTATAACACATCAAGTATTTGTGACAGAAGAAAATATATCAGAGATAATAACACAAGATGTTGATTACGTAGTTGATGCAATTGATACTGTATCAGCAAAGATAGCTTTAGCAATATACTGTGAAAATAACAATATAAAAATTATGAGTTGTATGGGGACAGGTAATAAGCTTGATCCAACTCAATTCAAAGTTACTGACATATACAAAACTAAAGTTTGTCCTTTGGCTAAGGTAATGAGATATGAACTTAGAAAAAGAGGAGTAAAGAAACTAAAAGTTGTCTACTCAGAAGAAGTTCCAAGAAAACCAAGAATGGATGAAGTAGTGACTTGTAAAGAAGGCTGTGTATGTACAGGTGGAAGTAAAAAATGTGCAGTAAAGAGGCAGATACCTGGAAGTGTATCTTTTGTTCCGCCAGTTGCAGGAATGATTATAGCTTCTCAAGTTGTTAATGATCTAATAGAAGAGTATATATAAGCATAAAAATAAGCTGACAGGATAGTCTATCCCGTCAGCTTATTTCTTGATGTATAGTAAAGTATAAAGTTTTTATACCTGTCAATCCTATATATTTAAATGGCTTTAGAAGTTTTTTGCGATTATTTCCTGGAAATACTTTAGTTTATTCAAAAATGATATTAATTTTCACGTTATCATCGACAATTGGTTTAATTAAGCCTTGTACTGTATCTTGGCCATTTTTTATAGCTTCATCATAGAGCGTTGTTTCTTTTAATTTAGTATCCATTCGTGATATCACTTCTTTATCAATTACAGCACTTTCATCCTTAGTCAATTTTATATCACCAAAACGAAGTAATCCTTTTTCTGTTGATTCAAAGGTCGTCTTATCATAATCTATAGTTGGAGTATTAGCTGCTGGCTTAGGTAAGTGAATAGTAATTTCTTTGTTTAGCTTGTCTATTTTAACCTTAGAGCTATCAAGTGAAGATAAATCAATAGAGTAAGAACCCTTACCATAATAATCTACTCTCTGAAGCTTTTTAAAAATATCCCAGTCACCCCAACTATTATCGATCACCATCTTTTCATTAAGATCCACTTCAACTACTACTAACTTTGAAACTTTCTGTATTTTATCTATTATACTTTCCTCAGTAATAAATGATAATTTAGTATTTGAGCTTGACGGTAAAATTTTTGTTATTTTTGGGGTCTCTTTATCTTTTATAATCTTGTAACTTATGTAGCATCCAAAAGAGGTGAATACTAGGAAGGCTAGTACAATATTAAATGTTTTTTTTCTAAGTTTTTTGAACATCGTGCACCTCCTAAAATGTTATAGTGAGATCACTATAATGTGTTTTCCTTGATATACTTATAATATACATGATGATTTAAATGTTAGCATTTTGGTTGTCTCTCTAAATGATTATTATAATTTTCCTAATAATATTACCTTTTGTCAAGCATCAAAAATATAAAGCTTATCAGCCTATAAGTTTCCTCATATAAATTCGGAAAGGTACATGCAAAGAAATCGCTGAAGAAGTTGGTTTCAGCGATTTCTTTATTATATTTAGTTTACAATTGAGTAATTTAAGCTTCCCAGCCTTCATTTAAAAATTGATAAAGAGCAGGGTAAGCATTGAATGCTGCCATTAAAGATATATATTCATCCATGAGCTCAGGTTTTTCTTTTCCTGTTCTAATTGCTCTTATCATTAAATTTTTAGGTGTCTCTAATGGAGAGATATATTCAACAATGGAAACATTATATCCTTTGCTTTCTAACATCATGCTTCTCATACCATCTGTTAAGGCGTCAGCCATTCTAGCTTTTAATATTCCATGTTTAAATATGCTCTTGAAAGGTTCATAATCGTACTGGTTTAGGAGCTCTCTATGACAGCAAGGAACTGCTATAATTGAATCACTATTTACCTTGATTCCTAGTGCAATAGCCATATCAGTGGCAGTGTCACATGCGTGAAGAGATATAACCATGTGAATCTTTCTGCTTGGATTGAATTTCTTTATGTCTATAGCATGAAATTCCATGTTTCTGTAACCTAAGTTTTGTGCCATTTTTTTTGAACTATTAATAACTCCTTCAGAGATATCTAATCCTATGAAGTGGCACTTTCTCTTTTTTACTTCTGTTAGATAATAATTAAGAACAAAAGTAAGATATGATTTTCCACATCCACAATCTAATATAGTTAAGACTTCATTTTTAGGAAGTGAATCTAAGGTTGCTTCTAAAATTTCAACATAATGATCTATTTGATTATATTTTCTTATCTTATCATTTTTTATTTTACCCGATTGAGACATTATACCTATCTCTTTGAGCAAGGAATCTGCTTTTCCAACTTTAATTAAATAATTTCTATTTAATAAGGTAGATGTTTCGTTAATATTATGATCTGAAGACTCTTGTTTTTTTATAGCAAGAGGGGAACTTTCTTTTACTTCAGTATTATTCATTTTTACGTTTTTGTTGTCTCCAGTTATAACTATGTCAGTACCACGTTCTCTATAAAGGATTGTAACTGTCTCATAATTCTCACATTCAGAGCTTATTCTTTCAAAAAGATCTAAAACGCCAAAAAGTTCGGTTTTACCATTGAAATTATACTTTATTTTTCCATCTTCAAAGCCGCCATTGCCTTTGAATTCCTTTAATCCTGCAGTATAAGTTACATATATATTTTTAAATGTGCTTGAATCTTCTAAGAATCTATTGCTTATTCCCATCAAAAATAATTTTATTTTAGTAATACTTTGTTTATTCATTACATCACCATAAGCCTTCCTTAAAACTACCGAAATACATAAAATAGTATAAACACAATGTAAAGGAAATATCAATAGTAGTATTGCCGTTTTTTATGGTTTGGTAACTTTTTCACAGTTAATTTACTTAAAGTTTCCTATAAACAACCAGCATATTTATGTTATAATTAATAAGATTGTTTAGGTGTAGCTTTACTTTTTAAAACTCTCCTAAGATAAAGAAAAGGAAGTTTGAAAATATGTATTAATATTGTAATGATACATATATCTTGAACTCATGGGTATAGTTTAAGGTGCTATATCTATAAAACTTAATACTTGATAAAATTAATTAATCAGGGGATGGACTTTATGGCTGAGAGGAAAAATATATGTATAGAACTAATAAGAGGCACTGATAAAGACTATATAATAAAGGATTATAACGGTATAACTGTTGGTAGGTTTAATACTATTGAGTGGGATACTGAAAATAAAAGGGCAACTATAAGATTTAAGTTTTACAGAAATGATAATTATCAGATGATGAAACGAGCATTGGAACAATCCTTAGAAGGTATCTTTAAAGGTAAGAAAATATATAAAATTAATGTTTTAGTAAGTGAAAGCTCTAATATATCTCCGTTTTTTAATTTAGGATTTATTCTTGAAGGAGTATTGTCTAATAATTTATTGCAAAATGATTATTATAAAGATGAATTGCTATTTGGTATAACACTAAATGATTTCAGAAACTATCAAAATATAACTTTGTTAAAACTTAAAAGCAAAAGAATAGAACTAAGAAATCTTACACCAGAGCATACGTCGCAGCTTTTAGAATATTATATAAGAAATGAAAAACATCTTGAGACTTTTGAGCCTTCTAGAGATAGAAGTTTTTATACTTATGAGACACAATTATCTATATTGCTTGAGAGTTATAAACAATTCATGAGTGGTACTAGCATTGATTTTGGTATATTTTTAAATGATAATCTTATAGGGAAGATAAAACTTTCTAATATCGTATTAGGAGTATTTAAAAGTGGTATATTAGGATACTCTATGGATGAGAAACATTGTGGGATGGGCTATATGCAAGAAGCTGTAAAGTTAGTTATAGACTATTGCTTTAATGACATGGGACTTCATAGATTAGAAGCGTCTACTTTAGTTGATAACATGAAATCTCAAAGTGTTTTACTCAAATGTGGTTTTAATAAGCTTGGTTTGAATGAAAAATATCTTTTTATAAATGGTGAATGGAGAGATCACATAACCTTTTATAAAGTGAATAATATATAGGTTTCCATTTTAGTTCATTGGATTTGCCTTAAGGAGGAGTTTGGCTTGCCTTACCAGAGTGATAATTTATATGAAGAGATTCTTAAAAGAATAGATAGAAAAGGAGTTTGGGACATGATAGTTGTTGATGGAGTAGTAGGAGTTGGAAAGAGTACATTGATGGGGTTGATAGCAAAAAGAGGTTATGTATCTTTTGAAGAACCGGTTGTGGACAACCCTATTTTAGAAAAGTTTTATTACGATAGAGAGAGGTACTCTTTTCCTTTGCAAGTTTTCTTTTTAAATAAAAGATTTAAACATATAAAAGAAGCTTCATCGATAGCCAATTCTGTTATGGATAGAAGTATTTATGGCGATGTTATATTTGCAAAGATGCTTTGTGATAAAGGGGAAATGTCTGTAGAGGAATTTGATTTATATAAGGAACTGCTAGAGAACATGCTTGAACATGTTCAACCTCCTAAGTTAATGGTGTACTTAGAAGTTTCAGTAGATGAAGCTATGTCAAGAATAAAGAAAAGAGGAAGAGACTACGAGCAAGTAGTTGAAAGAGCATACTGGGAGAAACTTAATGAAGAATATAGGAAGTATTTCTATAGTTATGATGTGTCACCTATACTTAAGATAAATGTTGACGGATTAGATTTCGAAAACAATGAAAAAGATAGAGAGTATGTTTTAGGACTTATAGAGCAACAGTTAAGAGAGATAGAAGAAAAGTAGAATTAAAATACATATAGTTAAATATATGCTACATATTAAAGAAGAGATTTAGCTTTTATTAATGCTAGATCTCTTTTTTTTATAAAATTTCTTTTAGTTAATATAAGCTAATGAAGAGTAAAAATAGATAAAATATTTTATTATTTAATATTGATTATTGTTATCAATAGTGATAACATAAAATTATAGAAATAAAGATTTTGGAGGTATAAGAAAATGAAACATGAATTACCAAGTTTAGAGTATGAATATAACGCATTAGAGCCATATATAGATGAAATGACAATGACAATACATCATTCAAAGCATCATGCAACATATGTAAATAATTTGAACGCTGTTCTTGAAGCATATCCAGAACTTCAAGACAAAACAGTTGAGGAGTTAGTTAGGAATTTAGAAGATTTACCTACTGATATAAGGACAGCGGTTAGGAATAATGGGGGTGGACACTATAACCACTCGCTATTTTGGAAGTTGCTTTCTCCTAAAGGAGGAGAGATAAAAGGAGCTTTAGCTGAAGCTATAACTGCGAAGTTTGGAAACTTTGATTCCTTCAAGGAATTATTTGCAAAAGCAGCGGCCACAAGATTTGGTAGTGGTTGGGCTTGGCTGGTGGTTAATAACAACAAGGAGTTAGAGGTATTATCCACTGCAAACCAAGATACTCCAGTAAGTGATGGTTTTAAACCGGTATTGGCTTTAGACGTTTGGGAGCATGCATATTATCTAAAATACCAAAATAGAAGACCAGATTATGTTGGGTCATGGTGGAGTGTAGTTAATTGGGATTATGCTAATAAATTATATGAAGAGGCATTGAAATAAAGGAGATTATAAGTTTTTTCATGTAAGATGCTACCTAACTGTTATTGTTAGGTAGTTTTTTTGTGGTGAATATAAATGACTTACGATTTTGTATTATAGCTAGAATATAGCCTCATCTCGTCTTTCAGTTAATTATAAAAAATAAAACTTCCTTTATGTACAAAAGACGTGTTTACAATATGAAATAGGTAGCTCGTATTTTGGTTAACATTTTTAGAAAAGTGTATATTTTTGCTAGTTTGCACATATAATAAACAATAATCGTTGCCAGGCGTGTCCTGTGCAGATATAAGTTGAATTTTGTAGTATTTTGTAGGAGACTATAGTTATAGTTGCAAATTGGATGTTTTTTTATAAACTTACCACTTTGTATATGTTAATATAGTCCTTGTCGCTAACGCAACTGCGACAAAGAGATCTAAAAAATCTCAACAAATATCTTGACAAGTAATCAATAAGATGATAAACTTGTAGAAGTCGTCACGGTGGTTGAAAGAAACTTTTAAAAAAGTATTGACAACAACTTGAGATGATGA